>JAKIUD010000085.1 GCA_021647765.1 Desulfuromusa sp.
CAACTCCATACGCTGCAATTATCAGAAATACAACGATAAATACTTCAGGTGCTGTTTGTGAAGGTGTTTTTAATTACAATGGTCAAGATGTTAGATTTGGATTTTGTGGTGATTTAGCAGACAATTTATTTAGCTTCATGTCATCTATAATTATTTTCTGTTCTGGTGCTTATGCTTTATTTATTATATTTGGAAGGGATTAAATTATGTTTGGTGCTCTTGCTGCCGTTCTTGCTTGGTTTGGTTCTTTAATCACTGCCTCTGTTCTTCGCTATATAGCTATAAAGGCTGTGATGATTGGTGTTGTTGTTGTTTTACTCCCTATTGTTATTAACAATATTATTTATAAATTTATGGAGAAGGCTATTAATTTTGCTGGTAGTACTTCTACTGATACCACTTTTATTAACAGTTTAGCTTTTAACGCTACTGGCATGCTTGCTTATGTTGTTGAAGCTCTTTCTATTCCTGAAGCGTTTTCTATTGTTATGTCGGCACTTGCTCTTAAATTCACTCTATCTTTTTTTAGTTTTAAAAATCTCTGGCTTATGCGCTAACTAACTGTTTTTATTAACTTGTCTATAGACATGTCTATAGACATTAGGAGTTATTATGTCTATTAAAGTTATTACTGGTGTCCCAGGCTCTGGAAAAACATTTTATGCTGTTAAGGAAGTTATATCAAAAAACTTTGAATGGTCCGATAAGTTTGGCGAATGGGTCAATTTAACTGATGTTACTATTATATCTAATATTGTTGGTTTAAAACTCCCTCATATCAGATTTGATGCTTATTTACGTGATAATCAAATCACTTTTAGACACTTTTTCACTGTAAATTATTTTAAACGTATTCTTATCCCTGAATATAAAAAAGTTGTTATTTTGCTTGATGAAGCTCAAAAATTATTCCCTTATTCATTCCGAGATGTAAAAGGTTCAGAAGATAATCCAGATGAATTAAGTAATTTCCATTTTTTTGAATTTCACCGCCATTTATCAACTGATATTTATTTGATTGGTCAGCTCTGGACTCGTTTTTCTACTAATATTGTAAACTTATCTGAATATCAGATTGATGCTCAACGAAGAACTTTATCAATACTCGGTGAATTTAAATATTTTTTTCGTAATGGTTTCGAAGTCTATTTTACTAAAACCATAAAACCTGATAAAAAAATCTTTGCTCTCTATAAATCTACTGAAACTGAAGAAAACAAGGGTGATCAGATTCGTCCTATTCGGCGGCAAGCTATTATAGTTTCTGTCCTTTTATTAGTTTGTTCTTTTGCTGCTTATAATTTTTATTCTATTTTGTCTACTCCTAATTTAAGCTCTGATGGTTCTCAATATGAATCAGATCGTATTTCTATTGTCCGTCCTGATTCTGTTGATCAAAAAGCGGCGGGGGTCGGGCGCGTGGAGACGGCGGCCGCGATCCCGCGCCAGCGCGATATTGAACCATCAACACGAATTAAACTAGGTGGTATGTGGTTTGGTGATAGGTTGGTTGGTATTGAGTTTTTTGGTGCTGTTGTTGCTGTGGCTGATTTTACTTATAGTTTTACTGCAGATTTCAAAAAACATGAAGTTGTCGCTATTATTCCAGATTCTATTTTATCGCAATTAAAACGGGTACAAACTGGCGATTTTTACAAAGATAAAGATGAAGGTTATAAAAAAATTGGTGCATTTGTAGATACTGAACCCAGAACGGGCAGGGCAACTCATTTTGTCGATGATGGCAAAACAGGTGCATTACCACTCAAAAAACCTTCATCCTATTAGAGCTTTTAAGATTTTGATTTCCTGTTTTCCGTAACCTCTATTTGGATTAGAAATGGGATGTGGTTCACGGGCGTCGAAAATTAGAAAACTTGTTTTTTTCTTGTCTGTTGGATAAACTGCCCCTAATTTAAAGATATAGGGGGTCACATGGTAATAAAACAGGTTTGGGGGTTCGTTCTTATCGTTCTTGGTGTCGTTGCTTTTATCAGTGGTATTCAAATTCTGAGTGATATTAATTCTCTTGATATGATTGTTTCTGATTTTCCTTTTGTTCAATCTTCCGGTGTTCAATCTTTAGATAATATTCTTATTAATGCTCAGAATGAATATATAAACGCTTCTCGTTATGCTAAATTTTCCGGAGCTTTTAGAATTGTCCTTGGTATTGTCTTGTCATTATGGGGAACAATGCTTTTTAAAAAAGAAACAACTGTAAATTCTGATCATTTTGATAATTTGGACAATCCAGAAGATATAAATAAATATGATGGTTTTAAGATGGAATAATATTGACTTTTATTCTGATTCTGTATTATAAATAAATTACGTCTGTAGGTTTACATAATATCTATTATGCGACGTTAGTTATCAACCTGACACTGACCTCCAGAAAGAACCCCACCTTTGAGGTTCTCCCGATCTGGTGCGCTGCTCTCTTGGTGTTGCTGGTTGTGTCGGTCGACCTCGGAAGCAATCATGATGTTATGCAATAAATCAGAGCGCTCTAGGTCTGCGCGGCCAACGTGGTATTTTCCAATGTTTCAAACTTGGAACCAATCGAACAGTCACAGAATAGCCAATAATTGCTACTGGTATCCCGAGAACCAGACATCCAAGTATCAGCGGTACTACAATATGTGCTCCCAGTGACCAGCTTAACTCAATACCAGGATGATCGACACACAGTGGTGGCATACCCAATAGCAGCCGACCCACTTTATATTCCAAACCATAAATTAATGGAGCAGTGAATGGATTGGTGATCCAGACACCAACAAAGGTAGCAATCTTGTTTTGACGCAATAAAAAAGCCAATAAAATGGCTAAAAAAATTTGGATGCCAAAGGTGGGAGTAAAGCCAATAAACAGTCCAAGAGCCATGCCACGACCAATAGCATCGGGTTCCGAGCGAAGGCGTGCCAACTGGATCAGATTCAATTTAAACTGCCTGAAAAAACCCCAACGCCGCCACATAGATACCCTATTTAAAATTGTTAAAAACTTGTTCCAATGGCCAGTTGGAAACAGCATTCAAATCAAGGCTCGATGACAAACCTTGCGATAAATAATAATCACCGGCAACAGTTAACATAGCAGCGTTATCTGCGCAAAGAATTGGTGAGGGGAAAAAAACATCAATCTTATTAGGTAGAGCAAGTTCTGCGAATTTATTACGTAAACCAGAATTACAAGCAACCCCACCAGCAACAACAATACGGTTTAAACCTTCTGACTCAGCTGCACGAAGAGTTTTTTGAGTAATTACATCAATGACCGCAGTTTGAAACGCAGTGGAGATCTGACCAATAATCATTGTATCAGGGGGCGATTCAAGGCGTTGAATATAGTTGAGTACGGCTGTTTTCATCCCGGAAAAGCTGAAGTTAAAATTGTCTTTTTTCAGCATTGGTCGGGGAAACACAATCCCGCCATCATTTCCTGTGGCAGCCAACTTGTCAATAGCCGGCCCACCCGGATACCCAAGTCCCAACATTTTAGCAACTTTGTCAAAGGCCTCCCCCGCTGCATCATCTACTGTTCGACCCAGTAATTGATAACGACCAATCCCGTCGACCCGGTACAGGTGGGTGTGACCTCCAGAAACGGCAACCGCAAGAAAAGGATAGTCAACTTTCTCTTCCAACTGGATCGCCTGAATATGTCCCTCGATATGGTGAACTCCAATCAGGGAAATATTAAGTGCGTAGGCATATGCTTTGGCAAACGATACGCCAACCAGCAGAGCGCCAACCAAACCTGGCCCCCGTGTCACTACAACCCCCTCCAAATCCTCCTGCTGTACCCCCGCCTTGTTCAGAGCCTCTTCAACCAAGGGATTGATCACTTCAAGATGGCGACGAGATGCCAGTTCCGGCACGACACCGCCATAGATAGCGTGCAGATCAACCTGGGAGGCTATCAGATTAGATAGTATCTGCCGACCATCACGAACAACTGCCACCGCAGTTTCGTCACATGAGCTTTCAAGAGCAAGTAGCAACATAATAATTTATCACAGATTCTTGGAAAATAATTACGCAGATTTTTTTCGTTACCATCAAAGGAGGTTTGCTGCCAGCTCTGCAAGCAGTGAGCGCTCACCCTTAGTCAGGGTTGTATGACCCGTTATTTCCTGCCCTTTTAAACGTTCAACAGAAAATGACAAGCCATTACTGGCAGAATCAACATAGGGATTATCAATCTGGTATGGATCGCCCGTCAGGATGATTTTTGTCCCCTCTCCCGCCCGGGTAATAATTGTTTTAATCTCATGTGGTGTCAAGTTTTGGGCTTCATCAACAATCATGTATTGCTTGGGAATAGAGCGACCACGAATATAGGTCAACGGTTCTATTTCCATAAGACCCATATCAATTAGTTCCTGATAACCGCGTTTTCGGTTACCACCCTCATCATACGAAGATAATAATAATTCGACATTATCAAATATCGGCTGCATCCATGGTGCCAATTTATCTTCTATATCTCCGGGTAAAAACCCCAAATCTCGTCCCATCGGATAAACCGGACGGGAAACAAGCAACCGATTATAGGCACTTTCATCAGCCGTTTTGACTAAGCCAGCAGCAATCGCCAGCAAGGTTTTTCCTGTACCGGCTTTTCCGACCAGAGAAACCAGCTGAATATCATCATTCAACAATAAATCAAAAGCAAACTGCTGCTCACGATTACGTGGATGTATTCCCCAAATACCTTCCTTAGGGACTTTGATCAAGACAACAACTTCTTGCGTGGTTGCATTATAGCGTCCAAGCGCTGTATGGGATGGATTGGTCTCATCAATCAGAGTCAAACCCTGATTTTCAAAAAAATCGCCTTCTATTGCCAACGCACCCTCAGCATAAAACTGATCAATCTGATCTTTAGGCAGAAGTAATTCACCGGTACCAGTATAGAGATCTTCAATCGGGACTTTATCACTCTGATAATCTACAGCGAACATGCCGATGGTATCGGCTTTGATCCGCAGATTGATATCTTTAGTAACAAAGAAAACTGTTCCCTCGGGTAAATTCTCCTGCAAATCCCAGGCAACCGCGAGGATGCGGTTATCCCCCTGATCATTACGCAGTTCGGGGGGTAATTTATGCAAAAATTCTTCTTTGTAAATTGCTACTTTAAATGTTCCACCATTTTCTAGAGATACACCCTTAACTAGTTTAGCTTGTGAACGAAATTCATCAATCATGCGTGAAATCTGACGAGCATTTCTTCCCGTTTCACTCTGATCTTTTTTAAACCGATCAATCTCCTCTATCACCGTGAGAGGAATTATCACCGTGTTATCAGAAAATTTAAATATTGCCTGCGGATCATGCAGCAAAACATTTGTGTCGAGAATATAATATTTCATCAGCTAATTATCCTTGGCTATAATATTGACTAATCTTTCGAATAGCTTGCAGAAAACGGTCAATCTCTACCTCTGTGGTAAAGTATCCGGGACTAACGCGTACAGTTCCTGTTGGATAGGTTCCAATCGTGCGGTGGGCATCGGGAGCACAATGTAAGCCGACCCGTACCGAAATTTGTTCCTCTTGATCCAGAATAAAAGCAACCTCAGCAGGATCTCTGCCCTCCAGATTAAATGAAATCGCTCCAAGCCGCAACATAACATCATCAGAGCCATAAACCTTCACCCTTTCTATCCCTTGTAAACCGGTCAGTATT
This sequence comes from Desulfuromusa sp., assembly GCA_021647765.1. Classification (GTDB taxonomy): domain Bacteria; phylum Desulfobacterota; class Desulfuromonadia; order Desulfuromonadales; family Geopsychrobacteraceae; genus Desulfuromusa. The sequence goes on from JAKIUD010000085.1 coordinate 5,701, forward strand.
TTTTCTATCAACCGGGTTTCCCGTGCATGAATCTGTGCGATGCCAACCTGAAGCAAAAACAGCAATGAAGCATGCAACCCCGCCAATCCAGATAAATTAACTGTTCCAGATTCCAACCGTTCCGGCAATTGTTCTGGTTGCAGATCAGATCGAGAATTTGTGCCGGTGCCACCATAAATAAGTGGAACCAGCTCTATCCCCTCTTTAATATACAGAAATCCGGTTCCTTGTGGGCCCAACAACCCTTTATGTCCAGGCGCGGAAAAAAGGTCAACATCCAGAGACTGCAGGTCAATCGGTAACAGCCCGGCAGTTTGGGCTCCATCCAACATAAACAGAATATCATGCTCCTGACACCACCGACCTAAACCTTCAATCGGTTGCATGGTACCAATCACATTGGAGCAATGATTCACCAGTAACAAACGTGTTGGTTCGAGTAGACAAGCCTCTTGTAACGCTGTTTTTTTGACAATTCCGCTCATTGAATCAACGGACACCTTGACAACTTTAACTCCACGGCTTTCCAGCTCACGCAAAGGTCGGGTGACAGCATTGTGCTCAACCATGGTCGTTACAACCCGATCACCGGGTTGCAATAAGCCAAATAGAGCCTGATTGATAGCAAAGGTCGCATTGGGGGTAAAAACAAAGCGGGAAGAATCGCAAGCATTAAATAATTTGGTCAATGCCTCTCGTGTTTCGAATACCAGACGATCAGCAGTCAGAGCCTGTTGATGAGTGCCCCGCCCGGGGCTTCCACCAGCTCGTAATATCTCTGCAACTGCGCGATAGACTGACTCGGGCTTGGGATGACTGGTTGCGGCATTATCAAGATAAATTGGTTTAGTTGATGACATCATAGCGTCCAAATTCAGGGTTAGATATGGCAGATTACTCAATTTTTAGTGCGACGACAAGCAGAACTCACCGGGGGGCAAAAAGAGTTTTATTTAAACCGAGACAAAATAAAAATTGTGGCTCAATTTTGTCCATTTCCACACCAGTTTACTTTTTTCATTAATCAGAAAAATTATACTTTTCCAACTTGACAGACACTAGATGTAGTGGTCTATATTCAGCCTCTACAAAATATAGTATGTACAGCATACCAAATTAGTTATATTTACCAGCGAATATTGTAACTTTTGTTTGATATCAGGTAGATAGAAATAAGTGACGAGAGGAATCACAAATGGCCAAAGCAAAAACGACCGAAAAGTTGAATCTTTCCAAGAATGCACTGACTGTTTTGACAAAACGCTACTTAAAGCGTGATAGGGATGGAAACACGCTTGAGACACCAGAAGAGATGTTTCATCGTGTTGCAGAAACTATTAATTCTGCTGAACCGTCAACGAGTAAGAAAAAGGGCAATTTTGAACAACAATACTACCAGATGATGACCAATCTTGATTTTTTACCCAACTCACCAACGCTGATGAATGCGGGACGTGAATTGGGGCAACTGTCAGCTTGCTTTGTCCTCCCGGTAGGTGATTCGATGGAAAGTATTTTTGAGGCCATCAAAAATACCGCATTGATTCACAAAAGTGGTGGAGGAACCGGTTTTTCTTTTTCCAGGATCCGTCCAGCTAACGATGAAGTTTGCTCAACCAGCGGCGTTTCTTCAGGCCCCATCTCCTTTATGCGGGTTTTTGATGCAGCAACGGAAACGATTAAACAGGGCGGCACCCGCCGTGGTGCCAATATGGGAATCCTCCGCGTCGATCATCCCGATATCATGGATTTCATTATGGCTAAACGGGATCTGACCATTCTAACCAACTTTAACATCTCGGTCGGTGTTACTGAAGCTTTTATGGATGCTGTTGAAAAGGGAGCCGATTACGATATTATCAATCCCCGTAATGGCAAGATTGTAAAACAACTTAATGCAACCAAGGTTTTCTCTCAAATTATCGATATGGCATGGTCTAATGGTGAACCGGGAATCGTTTTTCTTGATCGCCTTAACCGTGACAACCCGACCCCACTCGTTGGTGAGTATGAAAGTACCAACCCCTGTGGAGAACAACCGTTACTTCCTTATGAATCCTGTAACCTTGGCTCGCTCAATTTAGCAAACATGGTCATTGATGGAAAAATACTCTGGGACAAGCTGGCTAAGACAGTAAAGCTGTCAACCCGCTTCCTCGATAATGTCATCAACGCCAACAAATACCCTTTGCCTGAAATTCATGATATGACCCATGCCAACCGTAAAATTGGCTTAGGCGTCATGGGCTGGGCCGATATGTTGATCTTACTTGAGATCCCCTACAATAGTCAGGATGCTATCGACTTAGGGGAAAAAGTGATGTGCTTCATCAACGAGAAATCACATGAAGAATCGATCCTACTAGCCAAGGAACGCGGCGCTTTTCCAAATTTCAAGGGAAGCCTCTACGACAAACCGGGATTGAGTCCAATCCGTAATTCAACCTGCACCACGATTGCTCCTACGGGGACTATCTCAATTATTGCAAACTGTTCCAGTGGTGTTGAACCTTTATTTGCAGTTTCATATATTCGACAGGTTCTCGATAACAACAAACTGATTGAAGTCCATCCACTATTTGAAAAAATTGCCAAACAGCGCGGTTTTTATACCGAAGAGTTGATGCAGGAAATTGCCGAAAAGGGAACTGTTCAAGATATCGATGCAATACCAACCGATGTCCGCAGAATTTTTGTCACCTCCCATGATATCACTCCCAAAGATCATGTTCTGATGCAGGCAGCCTTCCAGAAGTACACTGATAACGCAGTCTCTAAAACAGTTAACTTTTGCAGCGATGCAACCCGGGAAGATGTTGCTACAGTTTACCGACTGGCTTATCAAGAAGGTTGTAAAGGTGTCACCATTTACCGGGATGGATCACGTGATATGCAGGTTCTTTCTGTTGCTGGAAAAGGAGAAGAAGAGAGAAAAATCGATACCAACGTTCCGATGGAAAGCAAAAAACCCACGCGAAAACGGGAACGCCCACGTGCATTGACCGGTTCGACCTATCAGATGGAAACAGGCTGTGGTCCACTCTATATCACCATCAACGAAGACGAAAACGGACTATTTGAACTCTTCACCACCATGGGTAAAGCCGGTGGCTGTGCCGCCTCACAATGTGAAGCCATTGGTCGTTTAGTCTCTCTCGCCTGGCGCAGTGGTGGACAGGCAAGGCAAACAGTCAAACAATTGATCGGCATCACTTGCCATAAACCTGCTGGCTTTGGTGCAAATAGAATAACTTCCTGTGCCGATGCTGTTGCCAAAGCGATCGAGATTCATATGCTTAATGAGGAGGAAACCCGCACAGAATTTACCAACAATGGTGGTGCCTGCCCCGATTGTGGCGGATCAGTCGAGCACGAAGGTGGTTGCTGCGTTTGTCATGCGTGTGGCTATTCTGAGTGTGCATAGGTTTGGGCGGGACTGAAAGCCCTTTCCAAGTAAAGTCAAAATCCCCAAAAGTCGTCATCCCCGTTTTCTCGAGGATGACGACTTTTGCAAAAAACTTATAGAGAATTTAATATTAATAGCCTGGACAAATCACCGATAAAGACTATTATACCCTTTTTGCTATTGCCTCGAACCTTACCCCCCCTCCAAGGTTCGAGGCGTTTTTTTTATCAACTCACCCCAACAGTTAAAATCTCAATTTCATTGATCTCCACAGGTTAAATCACTTACCCTTGATACAGCACCTTTCAAAGGAAATCTGTTTTGGACAAGCATCTACGCAAAGCCCGCTTCGGTTGGTGTCTTTATGACTGGGCAAATTCTGCTTTTGCCACGGTTATCCTGGCCGCTGTTCTACCGGTTTATTTTGTTTCCCTGATTCCAGAAAATGGTGCCACCCTCCCCTTTTTTTCAACTCATAAATTTTCCGCTGCCAGCCTCTGGGGCTATAGCGTCTCAATCTCAATGGTTACCCTCGCCATTGCAGCACCAGCACTGGGAGCTTTAGCAGATCGAAAGGCCTGGCATAAACACTTAATGATGTTGTTCTGGTTGTTTGGTTGTGTTGCAACCACTTTGCTCGCAACGACTGGTTCTGGTGATTATCTGCCAGCAGCCGTTTTTTTTATCATCGGCAACCTGTCTTTCGCCGGGGCAAATATCTTTTACAACGCTTACCTGCCGTTTCTTGCTCCAGTCGAACAAGCGGATCGATTGTCCGCGCGCGGTTTTTCTTATGGCTATGTTGGCGGAGGATTGGTATTAGCCATCGTCTTTCTGCTGATCCTTAAACACGATTATTTTGGATTTGCAGACCGGGGAGCAGCCACCCGTTTTGGTTTTTTAATAACAGCCTTCTGGTGGTTTATTTTTGCGATCCCCACCTTCATTTATCTGCCAAAAACAGAAAAATGCTCAGTAACTAAAGAAAGTTTCAGTTTGAAAGGTTATTTTAACCAATTCAAGCAGCTTCTCCGTTATCGAGATTTGTCGTTATTTCTGGTCGCTTTTCTTTGTTATAACGATGGTATCCAGACCATCATCAGTGTTTCAGCAATCTACGCCCGTGAGGAACTGCAACTGGGCCAAGGTACCATCATCGGCTGTTTTCTTATGATTCAATTTATGGCGATGCCGGGAGCTCTTTTTTTTGCCCGTTTGGGTGAAAGAATCGGCACTGCACATGCCATCGTTCTCAGCTTGAGTGTCTTTTTACTCGTTTGCATTTTTGCCTACAGAATGACCAGTGCCTTGGAATTCTGGATTCTGGGTGGGGTCATTGCAGTTATTCTGGGTGGAAGTCAGGCACTGAGTCGCTCACTCTTTGCCAGTATGGTTCCAAAACAAAAGAGCGCTGAATTTTTCGGTTTTTTTGCCATCAGCTCCAGATTTGCTGCAATCTTCGGCCCGCTACTCTTTGCTCTGGTTGCAGATTTAAGTGGCAGTTCACGCAACTCAATACTGGCGCTCGGAATCTTCTTTATTGTCGGTGGGCTGTTATTGCTCCTGGTCAATGTGAAACGGGGACGGAAATTGGCTGCAGGTGAAAATTAATGATCCCCAGGAAACTGATCGACACGGCACAGATACCGGGCAACGGTGGCAATTACAGCTCCATCAATACAAGCATAGTCGGCGGTGGCGTATTGATGAGCACACGAGCGCATGGATCTGAAGATGCGTTAGCTGAAGTTGCTTGTAGTAAAATTGCTGGACGTTTACATCTTCAGATATAAGTGATTGTCGCGGAGCTGGTTCCTGCAGTGCTGAAATGGAACCGGGATTATCTTGGAGAGCATGCTGGCCATCCACTTCAGGATAAACGAACTTTTGGTATTGATTGTCAAGTGTTGTGGGGAATTTCCTCAAGTTTAAAAAAGATCATTGTCAGTATAAAGGGTACGCGGAAACCTGACCCCATTTCGACCCATTTTCCTTTCATAAAGTTACCTCTTTTTGTTTGGAAAAGGACGTGGGCGAACCAGAAACCAGCTCGCGGCAACGCTAAGTCCAAATATTGTATAACAAAAAACGAACACCCAATATGGTGCTTGATAGTAGAGGACGGTCTCTAGCCAGTGCGCGATGAAAGAACCAGAGTAGGCAATTTCACCCGCGCGACTGCGTAGCGCCATTTCGAGTGAAGTGAGTGGACATATGAAGTCTATCCACGTTAGCAGGACAACCACACATATCGCAAGAAGGTGCAGCAGTCGAAACCACAGATTCCTGACCCAACGCCACGCAAGAACATTGCCGATAAGTATCAGGGCGAGACCAAGTACGATAAAGATGACGACGAGAACGTGGAGCAACAGAACGGCATCTGCTGCTAGTATGAATAAAGCTGCTGAATCCACAGGCACTCTCGCTAATTATCCATGTTTCCTTCGATTTCCCGCAATTTACCCCCTTGGGCAAGAAACACGATGAGAATAATGATTCCGATCACAGGAACAATCGCAAT
>JAKIUD010000011.1 GCA_021647765.1 Desulfuromusa sp.
ATCTCTGAGCTGGGGGGGCTTGCCAAGAGAATGCCCTGGACTATGTCAGCATTCGGGCTTGCTTCACTGGGGATGATCGGTGTCCCTCCGGTGGGTGGCTTTGTCACAAAATGGTATTTGGCATTAGGGACTATCGATCTGCATAATTGGATATTGTTGTGTGTCTTGCTGGTGAGTAGTTTACTCAACGCCGGTTATTTTATACCGGTGGTTCTTAAAGCCTTTTTTGGTAAACCACTCCCTGCCGATGAAGGGCTGACCGGTAGTCTTGAGAGCCGCCCTCTGATCATGTTTATGGTTGTCCCGCTGTTTATCACGGGGGTTGTTTCGGTACTGATGGGTGTCTATCCAAATTTGTTTTTGGATCTCATTAACCTTATGGTGAAGTCATGATTGTTAATTTTTTAACGTACTTGCGTGAAAGACCCGGTTTGTTGAAATGGTCGCTGATGGCTTATCTGGCTTTTGCGGTTGGATTCGATTTCTTTGCTGAACGCCATCATGCCCACTTTTGGGGGGATGAGATCATCGGTTTTTTCGCCGTGTTCGGGGTGGTCGGCTGTCTGGGGATGATTGTTTTCTGTAAAGGGCTGTCGCACGTATGGCTGGAGAGGGATAAGGATCATTATGACAAGTAGTATTTTTATGCACCCAGCCACTATCTTTATTATTGGTGCGCTGCTGCTCCCCTTGGCTAAGTTATTGCGAATCCAGAAAGTCTGGTTGGTACTCATACCGCTGATTGCTTTCATGCAAATTCATTATCTGCCTGAATCGTTCGGAAGGGTTGAATGGCTCGGCTTTGATCTTCAGTTCGGGCGGGTTGACCAGCTGACGACGGTCTTTCTCCATGTGTTCACTTTGATGGCATTGATCGGCACTATTTTCGGTTTGCATATCAAGGATAGTGGACAGCATATAGCCGCATGGCTTTACGTGGCTGGTTCCCTTGGGACAACCCTGGCAGGGGATTACCTGACGGTATTTATTTTTTGGGAACTGATGGCGGTTGCTTCGGTCTTTCTGGTCTGGTATCGCAAGACAAGGAAGTCCATCGATGCCGGGTATCGCTACATTCTGGTTCATACCTTCGGCGGGTTGATCCTGTTGGGTGGAATATTTCTCCACTATCAGAATGGTGGTGACTTGACCTTTGTCTCGTTCGCCCCTGATTCTGCAACGTTGGCTCAATATATCATCATGGTCGGCTTTATGTTGAACGCAGCGGTTCCGCCGATTCACGCATGGTTGCCCGATGCATATCCTGAAGCAACTGTTACCGGCGCAGTTTTTATGTGTGCCTTTACGACGAAAACCGCTGTTTATGTCCTTGCCCGTGGTTTTTCCGGTTTTCAGGCTTTGGCGATACTTGGCGCTATTATGACTCTCTATGGGGTCTTTTACGCGGTTATTGAAAATGATGCTCGGCGCATCCTGGCTTATCATATCGTCAGTCAGGTCGGTTACATGGTCTGTGCTGTTGGTATTGGAACCGAGATGGCAATCAATGGAGCCTGTGCCCATGCTTATGCCCATATTCTTTACAAGGCGTTGCTGTTTATGGGGGTTGGGAGTGTTCTTGAGATGACAGGACGTTCCAAGCTCAGTGAGCTCGGCGGCCTTTACAAATACATGCCAATCTCGATGATTTTCACGGTGATTGGTGGTATTGCCATTTCGGGATTCCCGCTGACCAGTGGTTTTATCAGTAAATCAATGATTATTTCTGCTGCCGGAGCAGATAATCAGACCTTTATCATGACTATGTTGCTTCTGGCTGCAGTCGGCACATTTCTCTCGGTTGGAATCAAGCTTCCCTACTACATCTGGTTTGGCCCCAACGATTCTGGTCTGAAACCGAAAGAAGCCCATTGGAATATGCAGGTTGCTATGTTCATGGCAGCCTTTATGTGTATTTTCCTCGGCGTTTACCCCGACTATCTCTATAACATGCTGCCTTATGCAGTTAATTATCATCCTTACACCAGTTTTCACCTTTCCGAGACCTTCCAACTTCTCGGGTTTACCGGTCTGGGTTTTTATCTCATGGTTAAGTATCTTAAGCCTCACGATGTTTCGAACCTTGATCTTGACTGGTTCTATCGCCGCGGTGCTGGCTGGTTTATGTGGTTTGCTCGCAAACCGGTTAATGCTACCAATGAATGGATCAGCAATGTCTATAAAACTATTGGTTTGCGCTTGACTATGGCTTTAGCACGAGCTTTATCCTGGTTTGATTGGGAAGGGATCGACTGGGCTCTTGATGGAAGTGCCCGTGGTGTTGTTGAAGGTGGAGAACAGGTGCGCCAGTTTCAGACCGGGAAGTTGCAGCATTATATTGGTGCCGCAGTGGTTCTGATATTTATAGTGCTTATCGTTGTGGTTCTGCTCTGAATTTGTCCGTTGATTAACGACTAGGCAATTACTTAAGAACTTAAGACAGTAGGAAGTCATGGAAAACTATTTAATCCTGAATACACTGAATTTTCCGATTTTATCGTTGCTGCTGATCGTGCCGGTGGTCGGAGCTATTGTCGCTATGTTTTTACGTGGCGATACACTGCTTAAATTCTGGGGACTGGCAGTCACTCTGGTCACGGCACTCATATCACTGCCATTGTGGACCCATTTTGACCAGACCACAGCGAAATATCAGTTTACTGAGCTGCGCCACTGGTTTCCTGCTTTGGATCTTGATTATGTCGTCGGTGTCGATGGAATCAGCGTCTTGCTGGTGTTACTTACTACGTTGGTGATGCCACTTTGCTTTCTCTGTTCATGGACTTACATCAAGACCCGCTGGAAAGAGTTTGTTATCGTCACACTGTTGATGGAAACCGCCATGCTCGGAGTTTTTGTCAGCTTGAATACGGTGCTGTTCTACATTTTCTGGGAGGGTATGCTGGTTCCGATGTACTTGATCATTGCGATCTGGGGTGGAGCACGTAAAGATTATGCCTCGATCAAGTTCTTTCTCTACACCTTTGCCGGCAGTATCTTTCTGCTGGTGGCAATTATTGCCATGTATATTACAACAGGAACCTTCTTTATCCCTGAGCTGATGGATCAGAGCTACAGCTTTGCGTTTCAAATGTGGATATTCCTGGCTTGTGCTATCGGCTTCGCTATTAAGATGCCAATGTTTCCATTCCATACCTGGTTGCCTGCTGCTCACGTTGAGGCTCCAGTTGCCGGATCTGTTATCCTTGCCAGTATTTTGCTTAAAATGGGCGGTTATGGATTCTTGCGCTTCTGTTTGCCAATGGCTCCAGCTGCTACGGTCTACTGCATGCCGTACCTGCTTTTCATGTCATTAGTCAGTATCATTGTTGGAAGCTATCTAGCCTTAGGTCAATCAGATATCAAAAAACTGATAGCTTATTCATCAGTTGGACATATGGGGTTTGTCACTCTAGGAATCTTTCTCTTAAATGATGCCGGAATAAAAGGTGCCATGCTCCAGATGCTTAATCACGGGGTAACGACCGGTGCTCTATTTATCCTGATCGGGATTATTTACGAGCGAACCCACAGCCGTGAAATTTCTGATAACAGTAAGCTAGGGATGTTTATGCCGATCTATGTCACATTTTTAGGCATATTCTCCCTTTCCTCGTTAGCATTTCCGGGAACCAACAGTTTTGTCGGCGAATTTCTGGTTCTTTTTGGTGCTTTCAGTAAGTTTCCACTGGTTGGCGCATTTGCAATTCTCGGGGCAATTCTTGCTGCTGCCTACATGTTGCGCTTGATGCAAAAAATGGTTTGGGATGATTCAGATGGTCATGTCCCTCATGGGGAGCATGCAGAAGAGCGCAAGCGGGTTCTGTTCGATTGTAATTTTCGGGAGATCGCTCAGCTGGTATTTTTAACCATTTTTGTTTTTTGGATCGGTCTTCATCCAACACCGTTGCTGGATATGATGGATAGTACCGTGACTCATTTAATCCACCAGATTGATGTTGGAAGTGTAATGCCGGAAGCTGTTCATCGTGGCGAGAGTCATGCCCTGCTGGAAAATGCTGGGACTTGGATCAAGAACCTCTTTTAACCAAAGAATCGGATCAATTTATGTTAAACACGATTTTTATCCCAGAAATATCCCTGATGCTGACGGTTCTGATCCTATTTTTCATGACCCTTGGCAACTTTCGAACCGGTACTGTTCAGGCCGTTAGTCTGGTACTGACCGCGATCACGCTGGTTATTACTGTCGCTAGTATTGATACCCATGGACTCATGTTTTATGGTGTCTACCAGTTAGATGCTCTTTCTCAATTATTCAAGGTCATAATTGTCTTGGGACTATTTCTGGTTTTCATGCTTGGCTCTGGTTTGATTGGTATCGAAGAAAAATTACACACAGAATACAATATGTTTCTGGCAATAAGTGCTATGGGGCTGATGTTCTTAAGCAGTTCTGTAGAGCTATTAACGATTTTACTCAGTCTGGAAATCTCGTCCTATGCTTTATATGTAGTGATCCCCTTCCGCCGTGGTCAAGGTCGGATTCATGTCGAATCTGGGATTAAATATATCCTCTTTGGTGCCGTGTCTACCGGGCTGACTCTGTATGGAATGAGCTATGTCTTCGGTTTAGCACACACCACATATCTGTCGGAACTTCAGGAGATAATGCCGGGGCTTGTGGCGACACAACCTTTAGCGGTCTTTGCGGTTATTTTAGTAATGATTGCGTTCTTCTATAAGTTGGCCATGTTTCCTATGCATTTCTGGGCACCTGACGTCTACCAGGGTGCAGCAAATGAAACCTCCAGTTTTGTTGCAACAGTTCCCAAAGTCGCAGCCGTTTTATTACTGCTACGGTTTGTTGCTGTTGCTGGAGTTGATATTACGCAAGTGACCTGGGTTTTAGCGACTCTTGCCGTATTGTCGATGACCTTGGGTAACCTCAGCGCGTTGGTGCAAACGGATCTGAAACGGTTGCTTGCATATTCCAGTATCGCTCATGCTGGCTATGTGATGCTGGGCATTTTAACTGCTGATGAGATGGGGATGGCGGCGGCAGTATTTTACGTTATTGGTTATCTGTTGATGAACCTTGGCGTGTTCTATGTTATTTACAATGTCTCTCCCAAGGGTGAAAACGTAACCTTTGATGATCTTAAAGGCTTGTCACGCCGCTCTCCGCTATTGGCATTAACTCTGTTGGTGTCTGCATTTAGTATGGCAGGGGTTCCGCCAACCATTGGTTTTATTGGTAAATTTATGCTTTTTACTGGAGCCCTTCATCAGGGGTTCTATGCTTTGGTCATTATTGCGGTGATAAATGCAGCCGTTGCGGCTTTTTACTACTTGAAGATGGCGAGAGCGGCTTATTGTGCCGCTGATTCTGAAAAAGAAGTTATTGTTCTTCCCTTTGGGACTAAGATTTTGGGAACTTTTTTCATTCTGATCATTATCTTGATTGGTGTATTGCCACAAAGTCTTCTGGCGGTAGCTAAGTCAGCGGTTGCTACCCTGCTTTAGGCAGCATTTATCTTTTCAGCTTAAAAGGCTCACAGTGATGTGTGGGTCTTTTTTCGTTTGATATGTGTGGATGAAAGCACGTATTTTTTCTTGACAGAGAATCAATCAACCATATATAGTGCGCCGTTGCAGCACAATTTATGTGGATGCAATTTATAGCTCTTTTTTTACAGGAGAATAGTGATAATGTATGCGGTGATCAAGACCGGAGGCAAACAGTATAAAGTTTCCGAAGGCGATCTGTTTAAGGTCGAAATGCTTGACGGTGCAGTGGGTGATACCATTGAGCTCGATCAAGTCCTCATGGTCGGTGGCGCAGAGGTTAAACTCGGAACACCTCTCGTACCAGGTGCTAAAGTTAGGGCACAGATTGTTGCTCAGGAGAAAGACAAGAAGATTCTTGTTTTTAAATCCAAGAAGCGTCAAGGGTATCGTAAAAAAAACGGCCATCGTCAACTCATTACCCGACTAAAAGTCGCGTCAATCGAAGCTTAAGGAGGCTATCTCATGGCTCATAAAAAGGCTGCTGGTAGTTCCCGAAATGGTCGTGATAGTGCTGGTCAACGGCTCGGGATTAAACGTTATGGTGGTCAGGAAGTTTCAGCAGGTTCAATTCTGGTGCGCCAGCATGGAACCACTTTTCACCCTGGTACCAATGTTGGTTGCGGCAAGGATTATACCTTGTTTGCGCTGATTGATGGGGTAGTAAAGTTTGAAACGAAAGCTCAAGGACGTAAGCATATTAGTGTTTACACTGCCTGATTAGTTTTAAGGTGAAATATTTATGAAGAACCCGGGATTGCTGATGCGGTCACCGGGTTCTTCCGTTTTAAGTAAAAGAGCAGAGAGATTTATGAAATTTGTCGATCAGGTTAAAATTGAGATTAAAGCCGGGGATGGTGGGCGCGGATGTGTTTCTTTCCTGCGTGAGAAGTTTATTCCTCGCGGTGGTCCTGATGGCGGTGATGGCGGTGATGGCGGAAGTGTCTATTTTATTGTAGATGAAGCCCTTTCAACCCTTCTTGATTATCGTTATCTCCACCATTGTAAGGCCGGGAATGGTGCCCCCGGCCTGGGTAAAACCAAGCATGGCAAAAATGGCCAATCCCTTGAATTGCGAATGCCACAGGGAACGCTCGTCTATGATGATGAGACCAATGAACTTCTTGCCGATCTGACTGTGGTTGGGGAACCACTGCTGTTTCTTCCTGGTGGAAAGGGAGGGCGTGGAAATGCGCGATTTGCGACCAGTACCAACCGCGCTCCACGGTATGCCCAGCCAGGGATTGCAGGTGAAGTCAAAACCCTGCGTCTGGAATTAAAATTGCTGGCAGATATTGGACTGGTTGGGTTGCCAAATGCAGGCAAGTCAACTTTGATCTCATCATTATCTGCTGCCAAGCCAAAGATTGCTGATTACCCTTTTACTACTTTGGTACCTAATCTCGGAGTTGTCCCGTATGGTGGTTTTAAAACGATGGTCATGGCTGATATCCCGGGTTTAATTGCCGGGGCGAGTGAAGGGCAAGGACTGGGTACCCGGTTTCTACGCCATGTTGAACGCACCGATCTATTTCTTCATCTGGTAGATACTTCTTGTATGCAGGAGGGCGATCCGTTCGAAAATTTCGAAATGATCAATAGTGAGTTGAAGTGCTATGATGACTCTCTGACAGGCAAGCCACAAATTATAGTCTTGACCAAGATTGATGTCTCTGAGGTTCGTGAGCTTGTCGTGCCGCTGAGAGAGCGTTTTGAAGCGCTTGGTTATGCAGTATTTCCTGTGTCAGCAGTGACTAGAGAGGGTTTGAAGGAACTGGTCACGGCAGTAGGTAATGAACTTGATCGGTTGCGCGAAGCCTGATACTTTTAGTGCAGATTTAGCTGGCCATTTATGCTTTGCAAAATTGGATATAATTATTGACGCGAGGGGTTATGCGTAAGGCGTTGCTTGCACATGTCAGACGGGTCGTTATAAAAATTGGCAGTGGAGTCATATCCAATGCTGAAGGGCTGGAAAATGCCCAGGTTGCTGCTATATCAACAGATATTTGCCACCTGCTTGATCGAGGGCTGGAAGTGGTGTTGGTTTCTTCAGGTGCCGTATCCGCTGGGAAAGGGCAACTGGGAATTCTCGGACGACCACAGACTATTCCACAAAAACAGGCAGCGGCAGCCATAGGGCAAACACGCATCATCCACGAATACAAAGAAACATTTCAAGCTCAGAAATACAATGTCGCCCAGGTTTTATTAACCCGGGATGATTTATCCAACCGGCGCCGCTACTTGAACGCACGCAATACGGTCATGACTCTGCTTGAATATGGTGTCACACCGATTGTGAATGAAAATGACACGGTTGTGGTTGAGGAAATCCGCTTTGGTGATAATGATAACCTTTCTGCTCTGGTGACTAATCTGGTTGATGCAGATTTATTGATCATTCTCTCTGACGTCGATGGTTTTTTCGATGCGGATCCAGTAGGCAATCCCGAGGCGCAATTGATTCCCGTGGTTGAACGAGTCACTCCAAATATTGAGGCGATGGGAGGAGATTCCAGAGGGAATCTTGGGACCGGAGGGATGGACACCAAGTTAAAAGCGGCAAAACGAGCCGCTCTTAGTGGGGTTGGAACCCTGATTGTCAATGGTCGCAGTGCAAATATCCTCTCTCGGGTTTTTGCCGGGGAAGAGGTTGGAACCTATTTTCTTCCCGCACAATCTAAATTGACAGCAAAAAAACATTGGATCGCCTTTTCAAAAAAACCACGTGGGAAATTGCTTATTGATGAAGGGGGTCAACGAGCGGTTATCAAAGCGGGAAAAAGTTTGTTGCCATCTGGAATTTGTGGCGTTGAAGGTGGGTTTGAACGGGGTGATGCGGTGCGGCTGTGTAAGTGTGATGGTGAAGAGTTTGCTCGCGGGGTGGTCAGTTATTCTCTGGCAGAAACTTTACAGATCATGGGGAAACAGTGCATTGAAATTGAAAAAGTCCTTGGTTATAAATATCGCGACGAAGTGGTGAACCGGGATAATTTAGTATTGACAGTCACCGATGAAGAGGAGGTTGATTGATGGCTATTCGTGGAGAGATGCTTGGGTTAGCTGTTGCTGCCCAAAAGGCCTCACGGTTGATGGCCAACCTATCCTCAGGGATAAAAAATAAATTATTGTTGGAAATGGCGATGACGCTGGAATCAGCTGAATCGCAGTTGCGGGTGGAAAATGAAAAAGATCTCATCCTGGCGCGTGAACATGGGATGTCTTCAGCAATGCTCGATCGCCTGACATTGACAGCGGAGCGGATTAAAGGAATGGCAACTGGCTTGCGCGAAGTTGCTGCACTGCCAGATCCGGTTGGGGAAATTACCGGTATGTGGTTACGCCCCAATGGTATCCAGGTTGGCCGGCGACGGATACCTCTTGGGGTGATCGGTATTATCTATGAGTCTCGACCCAACGTGACTGCCGATGCTGCAGGGTTATGCTTAAAAAGTGGCAACGCGGTGATTCTGCGAGGCGGTTCGGAGGCAATTCACTCGAATCGGACGATTGGTTTAATGTTGCAACGGGTGTTGAAGCAATTTGGTTTGCCTCAAGCGGCGTTACAGGTAGTGACAACAAGTGATCGAAATGCCGTAACTGAACTGCTTAAATTAGAAGAGCAGATTGACCTGATTATTCCACGGGGCGGTGAGGGTTTAATTCGCTTCGTTGCCGAAAATTCTCGTATCCCGGTTATTAAACATTATAAAGGGGTCTGCCACACCTATGTCGATGCCGCCGCAGATTTAAAAATGGCGGAGGACATCTGTCTGAATGCCAAGGTGCAGCGCCCCGAGGTTTGTAATGCGCTGGAAACCCTGTTGATTCATCGTGATTGCGCAGCTGAATTTCTGCCCCGAATTGTGCACTCTATGCGTAAAGCTGGAGTCGAACTACGGGGTTGTGAAGAAGCGCAGAAGGTTGTCGCTGACCTGATCCCGGCAACGGAAGAGGATTGGCATGCGGAATATCTTGAGTTGATTCTGGCAGTACGGATCGTTGAAAGCTATGAGCAGGCTCGTGAACATATAGAAAATTACAGCTCTCTCCATACCGAGGTGATTGTGACAAATGATTATCGGTTGTCGCAGCGTTTTCTGCACGAAATTAACTCTAGTGTCGTGATGGTCAATGCCTCATCCCGATTCTCAGATGGAAACCAGCTGGGTCTGGGCGCCGAAATTGGAATTTCGACGAGCAAGCTGCATTCTTTTGGGCCAATGGGTCTTGAAGACCTGACGACGCGTAAATTTATTGTTCTCGGGGATGGCCAGATTCGAGAATAACGGAGATTGTATGCGTATTGGACTCCTTGGCGGTACTTTTAATCCAATCCATTTTGGCCACCTGTATATCGCTGAAGAGGTTCAGAACAGTTGCAATTTGGAGCAAGTCTGGTTTATCCCAACCTGTAAACCACCTCATAAACAGCTTGCAACTGAGGTTTCCTTTGCCCATCGGTTGGCGATGGTAGAAGCAGCTCTGGCTGATTATCCATTGTTTTGTAGCAACGATATTGAGGGGCGCCGAGGTGGTACGAGCTACTCAGTTGACACCTTGCAACAATTATCTGAAACTTATCCGCAGCACGAATATTTTTTTATTATGGGGCTTGATTCCTTTCAGGAGATTGCCCTTTGGAAAGACTATCCCCGCCTGTTTGAATTTGCCCATATTGTGGTGGCAGCCAGACCCGGGTTTGTCGGTTCGTTACAAGAGTTACTGCCGGTTGCCATTGCAGACCGCTTCTGCTATGATTCCGACTCGAAAAATCTCCGGTTTGATAGTGGATTTTCTTTGCATACAGTCGCACATACCTGCCGTGATATTTCTTCTACAGAAATCCGTCAGAAATTGTCGATGAACCGGGATGTCGGGGGACTGGTTCCACTGCCCGTACTTAAATATATCAGAGCTCATCAGCTCTATCTTTAAAACAAAACAGAAGGTAAGAATTTGCAAGCTAGAGAAAAAGCACTATTAGCCGTTGATTATGCACTTGATAAAAAAGGTATTAATCTCAAGTTGATTGATGTTAAGGAATTTTCCTCTCTGACAGACTATTTGTTGCTGGTTTCAGGACGTTCTGACCGTCAGGTTCAAGCCATAGCTGAAAACATCAAAACAGAATTTAAGAATCAGCATGCTACCTTGCCTCTAGCGATCGAAGGGATGGATCAAGGACGCTGGGCGTTACTCGATTATGGTGACCTGATGGTTCACGTTTTTCAACCGCAGATTCGTGAATTTTATGACCTTGAGGGGTTGTGGAGTGAAGCTCCAGAGGTTGAGTTAGCTCAGATAGAAAACCGGTGAAACTGCGACTGGTTTGTGTTGGTAAGTTGACAGAAGCCTGGCAGCGCACGGCAGCAGTTGACTATGCCGGGCGGGTTCAGCGTTATTTTCCGCTGGATATTGTTGAACTAAAGGAAGAAAAAGGGGGGCGCAAAGGGGATATGGCTGGACTGCTTAAACGTGAGGGGATACGGATTCTGGAAAAAATTCCTGATCGAGCCTTTTTAATTGTCCTGGATGAGCGGGGTCGCAATCTGGGATCAGAGCAGGTGGCGAACCTTTTATCAGCAGAAATGCTCCATGGCGGGCGCAATTGGTGCCTGATAATCGGAGGACCTTATGGTCTTGATCCTGCTGTCCGCAAGCGGGCTGATTTGATACTGTCGTTATCAAAAATGACTTTTACACATCAAATGGCGAGAGTGTTTTTACTCGAACAACTCTATCGAAGTTGTACTATTCTTAAAAATGAGCCCTACCATAATCGGTAGGTCGTGTTTACGGAGGTGGATTAGGCGATGGATGAAGTTGAACTGGCAGAAATAAAAGCGCATCTATTGGAGATGCGCGCTGAAGTTTTAGCCGAATCTGAACGTGCTTACGCTGCATCACAGTCCTTAGGGAAAGATGGTGTTCCAGATATAGGTGATATGTCATCAAATAGCTATAATCAGGAAGTATTGATGAATCTCAGCGAAACACAGCGATCCCGGGTGCGGGATATTGATGCTGCTCTGGAACGGATGGACAAAGGGGTGTATGGTCTTTGTATGCGCTGTGAGGAAGAAATTCCTGCACGCCGTATGGAGGTTCGTCCTTTTTCCCGTTATTGTGTGGACTGCAAAGCTGAAGTAGAAAAATTTGGTGAATGAATAAGTAACCCTGTAACCCACACTGTGGGTGTGCTTGGAGATGGTCATGATTCTAGTTGCCTTGCTTGTGTTAGCTTTTATCGTTTTTGCTATCGGATTTCTTTACTTCTGGGGGATCAATCCCGGTGAAATCACAGTTTTTCTGACTAACGATTTAAGTTATACCCTGCCAGCAGCCATTATGTTGATTTGTGTATTATTGATTGGTCTGTTGATTGGCAATGGCTTACATTTCCTCAGTGCTTTTCTTTACACTTTTCGTAACTGGAAGGGGGGGCGACGTCTTAAAAAGGCTGAAGAGGTCGGATCAATTTACCGCAGTGGCGTTGGTAAGTTACTTTCAGGTGATCTGGGGAAAGCGCGAATTTTGCTGAAAAAATCGATAGATCGTGATCCCAGTCGGATCGACGGTCATTTGGCTCTGGCAAGTGTTGCTCTACAGGAAGGGAATACGGATGAGGGAATTGAGTTGCTGCAGAAGGCGCGTAAACTTGATCCCAAAGGGCTAGAAGTTCTATTTAAACTAGCAACAACGTATGAAGAAAGTGGCCGACGAGAAGAGGCCATGGGTATTTATAAAGAATTATTGGATGGTGATGCTAATAATCATAAAGCAATGCGTGCTTTGCGTGATATCCAGATGGACCTTGGGCACTGGCAGGATGCTTTGGATCTACAGAAGAAAATTCTTAAAACATCAAAGTCCGGGGTGAAAACGGATACGGAAAAGCAAATTTTACTGCAATTACGTTACGAAATTGCCCGTTCTAATTTTGAAGCTGGTGAACTGGATCGGGCGATTGAGGCCTGCCGTGATATTATCAAAAAAGATGCCAAATTTACCCCGGCCAGGGTCACTCTTGGTGATGCGTACCACCAGGCAGGGCGGGACTCAGATGCTATCAAGGTTTATCAGGATGGTTACAAGGCACTGAAAAGAAGTGTATTCCTGGCGCGCTTGGAGGATCTTTATATTAATGCTGAAGAGCCTGCGGCACTGCTGGCATTTTATCGTAGCCAGATGCAGGTCGATAGTGAAGATCTGTTGCTCAAATTGTATTTGGGCAGACTCTGTCTCCGTTTGGAGATGGTGGATGAAGCGATGCAGCATTTGATCGATCTGGAAACTTCGGGAGTTGATTTTACCAAGTTACATTTGTTGCTGGCTGAAGCTCAACGGCGGCGAAACAATATTGATGAGGCAGTCATTGAATATCAAAAAGCTCTGAGTATTGACAGTCATTTGCTGCTTGGTTTTATCTGCTCTGCTTGTGGTGCCAGATTTAACGAGTGGCACAGCCGTTGCCCTGAATGTAAAACCTGGGATTCTTTCAGCTTGCCAGAAAGGAAGCAGATACAGAATGCTAAATTGTTTGACGGTTCAAAGATGATTTTACTGAGTGAGCAGGGGAAATAAGATGGCAACAGAACCGGTAGTATTGGTTGTCCTTGATGGTTGGGGGATCAGAGAGAGTTGTGATAATAATGCTGCTTGTCAGGCAAATACTCCGGTTTTAGATCGTCTCCGTCAAGAATACCCGATCAGCCGCTTAAGTGCTTCCGGGACAGATGTCGGACTGCCGGCCGGTCAGATGGGAAATTCAGAAGTCGGGCATATGAATATAGGTGCCGGGCGGATTGTTTACCAAGATTTAAGCCGGATCAGCCTAGCTATTGAGGATCGGTCATTTTTTTCGATTCCGGTGCTCAAGAGAATCTGTGAAAGGCTGGTTGCTTCTGGTGGTAAGTTGCATCTCCTTGGACTGCTTTCAGATGGCGGAGTTCACTCCCATAATAACCACCTCTATGCTCTGGTACGGATGGCGAAGCAACTTGGGGTTCAGGATATCTGTATTCACACTTTTATGGATGGCCGGGATACACCGCCCAAGAGTGGAATTGATTACCTTGCTCAGTTGGAAGATGAACTGAAAAAGATCGGTTCCGGTCGGGTGGCCACTGTCACTGGTCGTTATTGGGCTATGGATCGTGACAATCGTTGGGATCGGGTGGAAAAGGCTTATCTGGCGTTGACTGAAGGTATTGGACAGCAGGTCGATTCCTCAGCTGAAGCGATTGAAAGTGCCTATGCTGCTGATCAGACGGATGAATTTGTGGAGCCCCGGGTGGTGGGTCAGCCGGGAACTATTGATGACGGCGATGGGGTTATCTTTTTTAACTTCCGAGCTGATCGTGCGCGTGAATTGACTCGTGCGCTGGCACTGACTGATTTTACTGGATTCTCACGGCATAAGACGGTGCAGTTGGTTGATTACGTCTGTCTGACTGAATATGATACGACCTTTCATCTGCCGGTGGCATTTCCATCTGAAACTTATCCAGATATTCTTGCCGAGGTCGTTTCCAAGGCAGGTTTCAAACAATTGAGAATTGCCGAAACAGAAAAATATGCTCATGTCACTTTCTTCTTTAACGGTGGCGTGGAGCAACCTTGGCCGGGTGAAGATCGAGTTATGATCCCTTCCCCTCAGGATGTGGCAACTTATGACGAGAAACCGTCGATGAGTGCGGTGGCTGTGACTGATGAAGTAGTTAAACGGGTCAAGTCAAATGCTTATCAGTTGATAGTCCTGAATTATGCTAACTGCGATATGGTTGGGCACACTGGAATTCTGAGTGCAGCGATTGAAGCGGTGGAGACTGTTGATACTTGTCTCGGTCGATTAGTTGATGCGGTTGTCAAGGCTGGTGGAAAGCTGCTGATAACCGCAGATCATGGTAATTGTGAGCAGATGGTTGACAAGAATGGCCACCCTCATACGGCACACACCACCAATCCGGTTCAATTTATTTTGGTCGATCCCTCACGGAAAGATCAAGCGGTACGTGATGGTATTCTTGCTGATCTGGCACCGACAATTCTGGAACTACTGAAATTAGAAAAACCCGTTGCCATGACTGGACAATCATTATTGGTCAGTTAATTAATAATGATCGGGTATGGAGGGGGCAGGAATCAAATACTTTTTATTGCAGATCCTTAAAACTTTTTTCCCGCCTGCCTGCCCGCTCTGTAGTTGTACCTTTCCAAAAAATTATTCTGCCCCTTTCTGTGAATCTTGTCTTGCCGGTTTCAACCCCCTTCCAGAGGCTAAATGTCCCCGTTGTTCTCTCCCTTTTTCCGGGATATCCAACAGTTCACATCTATGTGGTCGATGTATAAAACAACCGCCAGCTTACACGAGAGTTTATGCTGTCGGATTCTATGACCAATCGTTGCGGCACGCCATTCATCAGTTTAAGTTTAATGGCAAAGTGGGATTAGACTGGTCGTTGGGGACGTTGCTCGAGCAGGCTATCGATAGCGATTTGAATATTGATCTGGTGGTGCCGGTACCATTGCAGCGTAATCGGTTACAACAGAGGAGTTATAATCAAGCTCTGTTACTTGCCCGGAAAGTTGCCAGAATCAGAAAATGGCCGGTAGTCAATGATCTGTTGCTCAAGATTCGGGAGACAGAATCACAACAGGGTTTGTCTGCTAAAGAGAGGGTCAAAAATTTACAGGGCTCATTTACATTGCAAAAAACTATTTCGGAGCAAAAGATTTTACTGATTGATGATGTCATGACAACTGGCGCAACAGTTGCGGCCTGTAGTCGTGTTTTGATTGAAGGGGGTGCTGCTCAAGTTTATGTTGCGGTAATCGGGCGAGCTGCCTGAAAATTGTCTCCTTAAGATATTTTAAAAAATATCCTGCGGGATGATGAAGTGCTATAATTATTTACGCTATCGCTTATAAAGGATATTTTCTTTGGGGAGATCCTATGAATTTGAACCTCCGTCATCTGCTTGCTGAATACCCCATTGAAACCTTGTTGCAAACCATTCCAACCGGTCTGTTTCTGGTCGATACGGACAAGAAAATTGTTTATTGGAACGCCGAAGCAGAGAGAATCACTGGCTATTCTGTAGAGGAAGCTATCGGACAACATTGTTCTTTTCTCGCTGGCGATCCTTGCCGTACCGAATGCGGCCTTTTTTCTGAATCAATCCCTAAGCCAGATATTGGGCTGACCTGCTCATTTCGACATAAAGATGGGCACTCCATTGCACTGACCAAAAATGTTGATCTGCTCCGCGATGAGGCGGGCAATGTCATCGGTGGTGTCGAAGCGTTTGTTGACATTTCCCGCCTTAAAGAACTCGAAGTCAATCTCCGGGCTGCGGTAGAAGAACGGACTTATGAGCTTGAACTGGAGAAAGCAGGTCTACGAGCTGTTCTTGACGGTATGGTTGATCCCGCTTATATCTGTGATGCCAGTTACCATATCACTTTTGCTAATCGGGCAATCCTGGATATTATCGGTGAAATAGGTGATAAAACCTGTTATCAGAGCATCTATCAGAGGGATCGGGTGTGTGATAATTGTCCCCTGCCACAGGTTTTACAGGGAAATATTGTTCATGAGGAAAAGACCATATTTGAAGTCGGTCGAATCTATGAAATCATCCACTCTCCGTACCCTTTGGCAAAAGACCCAACTCACAAACTAGCGGTCAGCCGGGATATTACCGAGCGGATAGAAACCAGGCGCCAGTTGCAGCAGACAAATCGTGAATTAGATGCATTTGTTTCGACGGTATCTCATGATCTGCGTTCGCCCCTTACACCATTGATCGGTTTTGCGGAACTCCTTGAAGAACGTTATAGGGAGCAGCTCGATGATATCGGTCGTGAATGTATTACTGAGATCAAGAAAACCGCAGAAAAAATGAAGGATCTATTGGAGGATCTGTTGACCCTGTCACGGGTTGGTCAGATGAAATCAGCAGATCAACCCCTTGATGCAACAGAAATTGCTGAGGATGTTCTTCTGGAGCTTGCAGATAAAGTATTGGAACACCAGGCGAAAGTTAAAATTGATAAACTTCCTGAAATCGAAATGGCCGAATCTTTGTTGGCCGATCTGTTTAGAAACCTTTTGGGGAATGCGCTGAAATACGCAGTTCAAAATAATCCACATATTGAAATTTCAGGGCAAGAATTTTCTGACCGGATCCGTTTTATGGTGGTTGATCATGGTCCGGGGATTGCTGAAAAAGAACGGGAGACAATCTTTGAGCCCTTTAAGCGAGGGAGTAGTAGTAAGGGGTTTCCTGGCACTGGAATAGGTTTGGCAACAGTAGCAAAAATTGCTCGCGTTTCCGGTGGTCATGCCTGGGTCGAAGAAACTCCCGGAGGCGGGGCAACCTTTATAGTTGACCTCCCATTTTCCAGTAAAAAATAATCTGGGAGTTGGCAAAGGTTTGACATTTGTAGAACGGGGTTATATCTTGACCTGAATCATCGATTTTTTATTAAACAACTGGAATGACTCACAGGGAGGTGTTCATGGAAAAAAACAATCGGCGTGATTTCCTTAAAAAGGCGACGGCTGCAACTGCTGTGGCTGCAACGGCAACAACAATTGGTGCTCCAGCCATTGTTCGAGCTGAGAAAACCTATAATTGGAAAATGGTGACAACTTGGCCGCCACATTTTCCTCTTCTGGGAGAGGGTGCAGACAAGTTAGCTGAATCAATTAAAGTCATGTCCGGGGGACGCCTGAATATTCAGGTTTACGGTGGAGGAGAACTGGTTCCGCCACTGCAGGCATTTGATGCTGTCAGCCAGGGGATGGTTCAAATGGGTCATGGTGCTGCTTATTACTGGGCAGGGAAAGCGCCGGCAACCCAGTTTTTTGCCGCAGTTCCTTTTGGTCTCAATGCTCAAGGGATGAATGCCTGGCTCTATACCGGTGGTGGAATGGAGCTGTGGAACGAGGTTTATGGGAAATTTAATTTGAAACCGTTACCCGCAGGAAATACCGGTGTCCAGATGGGTGGCTGGTTTAATCGTGAAATCAAGAGTCTCGATGATTTCAAGGGTCTGAAGATGCGGATTCCTGGCTTGGGCGGTAAGGTTCTGGCCAAGGCCGGTGGTACGGCAGTTCTTTCACCTGGAGGTGAACTTTACACCAACCTGGAACGTGGTGTTATCGATGCGACAGAGTGGGTTGGCCCATATAATGACTACAAAATGGGCTTCTATAAAGTTGCCAAATACTATTACTATCCCGGTTGGCATGAACCTGGGACGGTTCTTGAGTCTTTCGTCAACAAAGATGCTTATGAGTCGTTACCAAAAGATCTTCAGGCAATAGTTACAAATGCGACCGTTGCAGCAAATATGTGGACGCTTTGTGAGTCTGAAACCAAGAACAATATCTATCTTGACAAGATGGTCAAAGAAGAGGGAGTTTTGCTTAAGAAGTTCCCTGCTGATGTTGTTAAGCAATTGCGAAAATATTCTGTGGAAGTACTTGAGGAAATAGTTGCCAATGATCCAATGAGTAAGAAGGTTTACGATAGCTTCAGTAAATTTCAGAAACAGCAACAAGCTTGGAGTAAAATTTCTGAGAGAGCTTACTACGAACTTTTTGATTGATCTTGGATTGATCCAAAGGAACAAAAAAGCCCGCCCAGTTGGCGGGCTTTTTTGTGCTGTCATTTTTTTCACGGGAGAAGAGTTATGGAATCGTTACGTCAGCTCTACCGTATTGGTACCGGGCCGTCCAGTAGCCACACCATGGCACCGCGACAAGCCGCTCTGATGTTTCTGGAAAAATATCCCGGGGCAGCCTCTTACCGGGTTACGCTATTTGGCAGTCTAGCTGCAACGGGACGTGGACATCTAACCGATAAGACATTATTTGAGGTTTTTCAATCTCATCAATCAGAGTTGGAATTGCTTTGGGTTCCCAAAAAGCAACTGCCCCGCCACCCCAATGGGATGCGTTTTGAAACACTGAGTGATTCTGGTGCGACATTGCACAAGTGGGACGTCTACAGTGTTGGTGGTGGGGCTCTACAGGATAGTGAAGGGTCTGTGACTCCACCTTTAATCTACTCTTTAACCCAACTGTCCGATATCCTTAAAAGTTTAGAACGCAGTGGTGAAGCTCTGTGGGAATATGTTTTGAATTGTGAAGACGCTAAGATCCTTGATTTTTTCGACAGTGTCTGGGATGTGATGTTTTCAGCAATCAATCGGGGGTTGACTGGTGTCGGGATTCTCCCCGGAGGACTGGGGTTGGGACGTAAAGCCCATACGTTCTATCGCAAGTCGAGTTTGTATGATTTGGATATGAAAAATAACGCTAAAATATGGTCTTACGCTTTGGCGGTATCGGAAGAAAATGCCAATGGCGGGATGATTGTTGCGGCGCCAACTTGCGGAGCAAGTGGAGTCCTCCCCGCAGTTTTGCGCTATATAAGTGAAACATTGGCGTGTAGCCATGAAGATATTCTTCGAGCTTTAGCAACGGCAGGATTGATTGGGAATCTGGTCAAGAAAAATGCTTCGATTTCTGGAGCTGAGGTTGGCTGTCAGGGAGAAATTGGTACCGCTTGTGCGATGGCAGCTGCAGCAGCGACGCAACTGCATGGTGGGACGAATAATCAGATTGAATATGCGGCAGAAATGGGTCTGGAGCACCATCTTGGTCTGACCTGTGATCCGGTCAATGGTCTGGTGCAGATTCCTTGTATTGAACGCAACGCCCATGCCGCAAGCCGTGCCTTAAGTTGCTGCCATTTCGCCCTGCTTTCTGGAGGAGAACACAAAATCAGTTTTGATGAAATTACTCTGGTGATGAATGAAACCGGCCAGGCTTTACCATCAATATATCGTGAAACATCTGCCGGAGGGATGGCTCAAGCCTATCGACAACGCAGGGTGGAAAGCCATTAGCAAAAACGGGACTGTCCCCGTATGGGGGCTGTCCCAGGATTTTGCGGCGCAAACTGCCGCAGTTCTTCGTGGCTCGTAAACTTCGGGACAGCCCCCGATGGGTTTGGGGACAGTCCCAAGTTTACTACTATTCTGCAAAAACTATTTTGTCATATATGCCGGTAGCCAGGTGACACTTTCGGGCCAAATGACCACAATAAAAATACAGATGAGTTGAATTCCGACAAAAGGGATGATTCCTTTATATATTTGGGTGGTGGTAATTTCCGGTGGAGCAACCCCTTTGAGGTAGAAAAGGCTGAAGCCGAAGGGTGGAGTCAGGAATGAAGTCTGTAAGTTCATGGCGATCAGAATCCCGATCCAGAGCAGATCGATTCCCATCTGTTGAAAAATTGGTGCCACGACCGGAACGATAATAAAAGTAATTTCGATGAAATCGATAAAAAAACCAGCTACGAAAATAACCGCCATGACGATCAGCAGGAAGTGCCCTGGCTCCATCCCAGCACCCAGAATGAGATTGGTGATGTAGCGATCACCACCCATCCCCCGGAAAACCAGACCAAAGGTCGTTGCTCCGACAATTAAGATAAAAACCATACAGGTGAGTGTCGTGGTACCGCGCATAACTTCGCGTAGAGTCTGTAGATTGAATTTCTTTTGCCAGATGGTCAGAAGAGTGGCTCCCAATGCTCCAACAGCAGCGGCTTCTGTTGGTGAAGCAATTCCAGCAAAAATTGAACCGAGTACCGCAACAATCAGGAAGAATGGCAGCAGGAACGCCCTGAAAATTCTTCGGTACATGCCCGTTTTCCGGAAATCTGCAAGTTCATCAGCAGGCATGGCGGGGGCAGATTCCGGGCGGAAGATTGCGACCAGAATAATCCAGAGAATATATAAACCAACTAATATCAAGCCGGGAATAACGGCACCGATAAACATATCACCGATTGGGACATTCAAGACGCTCCCCAGTAGCACCAGAACGATACTTGGTGGAATAATTTGTCCCAGGGTGCCGGCAGCACAGATGGTTCCCGTAGACAGTTCAGGAGAATAACCGCGCTTAAGCATTGTTGGCAGAGAGAGAAGTCCCATCGTGACAACGGTTGCGCCAACAATTCCAGTTGAGGCCGCAAGGACGGCACCAACAACAATAACTGAAATAGCCAGACCACCACGCATTTTACCGAAGAGCATCGCCATGGTTTCCAGCAATTCCTCTGCTAGCCCCGATTTCTCAAACATCATCCCCATATAGACGAACAGAGGAACGGCGATCAACACGTAGTTGGTCATAGTTCCCCATATGCGCAGGGGAAGCAGTTGAAAAAATCCCATTCCAAAAGTAAAATAACCAAAGATCAGCGAAACCCCGCCCAGAGTAAATGCAACCGGGAAACCGAGTAATAGGACTGCAAAAACGGTGGCAAATAAGACCAGGGACATATATTCAGGCATGTTGCTGTTCCTCTTTCTTTGCTTTTGCTTCGATCTCTTCCAAGGGACGACCGATCACGGTACAGAATGAACGCAGAGTCAGGGCAATCCCTTGTAACAGGATCAGGATAAACCCTGCCGGAATCATTGCTTTAAGGATGTAACGAAAGGGGAGTCCCCCTGGATCCGGACTGGTTTCCTGGATCGCCCAGCTCATACTGATGAAACCCTTACTGGCCCAGATGACCAGGATTGAGAAGGGAATGAGGAAGGCAAGACTGCCAAATAAATTGATCCACGCTTTCCCGCGTGGTGATAGTTGTGTGTAGATGACATCAACTCGAACATGACCATCCTCTTTTAATGTATATGCTGCGGCGATGAGAAACAGAACTGCAAAGATATGCCATTCAAGTTCTTGCACCCCAACGCTGCTTTTGCGTAAAAAATAGCGAGTAAAGACATCGTAGCAGACAACCAGAACCAAGATTGTGCTGAGCCAGGAAATTGCGTGACCCACCTTGGTATTGAGTCCGTCGATCAAGCGAACGATCAACAGGATAAATTTCATCTAAACCTCCATTTTTGAGCAGGAGTGATTCCAGAACATGAAACGAGCGAATTCATCATAATCTGTTAACTGCTGTTTTGAGTCAATAGACTTGATGCAGGCATCGTTTTACCTGATTTGGTACTGATCTTCCGCTTTGATTATGCACATTATCTGCGTCATACCTGCCTTCGCGAGTATGACGACTTTTTAGGGTGGCGCGGAAGACGGGAGCTAATCAGGTCTTTTTCTATGGATTTTTATGAATTCGGTGGAGCTCTATTAAAATATATGCCACTGATTGAGTCATGTTGACCACTTAATGGAGAAATCTTTGCACAGTTCTTAAAATATCATTATGATCTGGACTGATTACAAAAGGATTCTCTATGTATCTGGTATTTGAACTTCTCCAGCAGACTGCAGTTATTATTGTTATCGCTTACCTGTTCAGCAAGTCTCCGGCGATGGACTATTTGTCCGGAGCAAAATTGCAACGGCGGCAACTGCTGGTTCTGTATATTATTTTTTCCCTGTTTTCAATTCTTGGGACCTACACTGGTTTGCCGATTCAGGGTGCTATTGCCAATACCCGAGCCATTGGTGCTGTTTTGGCCGGTTTGATTGGGGGGCCGGTATTGGGATTATCGGTTGGATTGACGGCCGGGCTGCACCGATTTTCTCTCGGTGGTTTCACCGCATTTTCCTGCGGTGTTTCAACAACAGTGGAGGGATTAATAGGTGGGCTGGTCTATCTCTATCTGGTACGACGAAAAAAGCCGGAGCAACTATTTCATCCATTTGTTGCCTTTTCTACAACCCTGATTGCTGAAGTTTTGCAAATGAGCATCATTCTGGCTCTGGCTCGCCCTTTTGGGGATGCGGTGGCACTGGTCAAAGTGATTGCTGTCCCGATGGTTTGTGCCAATTCTGTTGGAGCGGCACTTTTTATCAGTATGATCCGGGATCAGAAACGGGTGCGGGATAAAGTTGGAGCAAGGTTTTCGTCCAAAGCTTTTACTGTTGCTGATCGAACCTTGGGGATTCTCAGTCAAGGATTCAGTTCTGAAACCGCCAGGGAAATGGTTGAAATTATCCGCCAGGAAACTGGAGTGGGTGCTGTTGCAATTACTGATAGGAGAGAAATTCTGGCATTTTCAGGAATTGGTGCAGATCATCACCATGCCGGCAACCCGGTTGTCACCAAATGGTCAAAGGAGGCATTACTTGAGAATAGGGTCGTTTTTGCCAATGGTTATGATGAGCATTTTCAGTGTCCTTTGGCAGAAACCTGTCCGATTGGTTCGGTTCTGGTGGTTCCGCTGCAGGTTGATCAGGAGGTGGTCGGCACGATCAGCCTCTACGAGCCCAAAACCAAACTATTTTTGAATATCAATCGCTCTTTCGGTGAGGGATTAGCGACCCTCTATTCCCATCAGTTGTTACGTTCCCGTTTTGAAGAGCAGAAGTCACTGTTGGTTCAATCCGAATTGAAACTGCTTCAGGCGCAGGTTAATCCCCATTTTTTATTTAATGCCTTGAATACAATCATGGCGATTGTGCGCAAAGATGCAGATCAGGCTCGTGAGTTATTGATGCAATTATCCAACTTTTTTCGTACCAACTTGAAGCGCAAAAGGGATACTGTGACTCTGGAAGAAGAACTGGCACATATTAGTTCTTACCTTGAAATAGAAAAGGCTCGTTTTGGTGAGCGTTTAACGGTTAATCAGGAGATTGATCCCGCTCTTTTGACTTTACAGATTCCTGTTTTTACTTTGCAACCGTTGATCGAAAATGCCATTAAACATGGCATTGCGGATTTGCTTGATCATGGCCAGATCTGGGTTAGAGCTTACCGGCAACTGGGGTTGGTGGTGATTGAAGTGGAAGATAATGCCGGTCATTACTCCAAACCGATTGATACCCAGGGGTTGGGGATGCGATTGGTTGATCAGCGGATAAAAAATATTTATGGTAATGAGTATGGTCTGATAGTTGACTGTGAACCCCAACAAAAGACTCTGGTTCAGGTCAGACTGCCGTTAAGTGAAGAGTTGATAAATGATTCGTGCGTTAATCATTGATGATGAACAGCATGCGCGGGAGGAGCTTGAACTCCTTGTCCAAGAGACAGGTGCATTTGAGATCTTAGGCAGTTGTGCCAATGCGATTGATGCACTGCGCCGGATCCGTACGGAAAAACCGGAACTGTTATTTCTGGATATCCAGATGCCGGTACTCAATGGTTTTGAACTTTTGGCAATGATTGAAGATGAGTTAATGCCGCATGTGGTTTTTGTCACCGCCTACGACGAACATGCCCTGAAGGCATTTGAAGAAAAAACCCTCGATTACCTGTTGAAACCGGTTTCTCGAGAGCGTTTGTTGAAAACGGTCAATAAAGTCAGAGAAACAATTCGACGTGGTGAACCACCGTACTATCAAGTCGAGCCTTTGCGCCATATCCCTTGTCAATTTGCTAATCGGATTAAACTGATTCCTGCAGCTGATGTTGAATATGTTTACTCTGATTTAACTGGAATTCATCTTGTCACCTCCGAGGGGCAATTTTTTACCGAGTTGACCCTGAAGGTTCTCGAAGAGCGGACACCGTTGCTGCGCTGTCAGCGGCAGTTTTTAGTTAATCCAGATAAGATTGATGAAATCAAGCTGCTTGAAAATGGTTTAGCCGAACTTAAAACCCAGCTGGGCCATATTCTGCCGGTGAGTCGCCGCTATCTGCGTCAGTTGAAAGTTCGTCTGAAACTTTGATGTTTTTACCACTTAGTTGTCTTATACGACCGCTGACTCACTCCTGCCTTGGTATGTTCCATAACATTGGTTTATTTTGCGAAAATGATAGTGGAAAATTATCTGATTTCTCTATCGATAATGTGCCGTAAACTGGGGTGATATCCGAAGGTATATAACCGAAAAAGTTAAACTTTCAGGTTGCCTCGTAATCTAATCTATCTTGAGTGGAGGAAAGTATGAAAAAATCTGTGTTTCGTATGACAGTTTGTCTGTTGGCAGTTTTCTCGCTGCTGATGGTCGGAACCTTTGCGTCTCAAGCAGAGGCAGCACCTAAGTACCGCTGGAAACTGGCTATGACCTGGCCAACTAATTTCCCGATTTTTGGTGATGCTGTTGTCAAGATGGCTGACCTGGTCAAGGAAATGTCAAACGGTGAGATGGAAATCCGGATCGACTCTAAAAACAAGCATAAAGCTCCTTTCGGAATTCTGGACATGGTCAAAGAGGGTCAATATGAGATGGGTCATTCCGCCTCTTATTACTGGAAAGGCAAAGACAGAAACACTCTCTTCTTCACCACCATGCCATTTGGCATGACTGCCCCTGAGCAATATGCCTGGTTCTATTATGGTGGTGGTATGGAGCTCATGAAAGAAGTGTATGATAAACATGGTGTTTATTCCTATCCCGGCGGAAATACCGGTAACCAGATGGGTGGTTGGTTCCAAAAAGAGATCAAAAGCCTGGATGATTTAAAGGGCTTGAAAATGCGGATTCCCGGGTTTGCTGGCGAAATTCTTTCCAAACTTGGCGTTGTTGTCACCAATATCCCGGCTGGTGAGCTTTACACTGCCCTCGATCGCGGTACTATTGATGCTCTGGAGTGGGTTGGTCCTTCCCTCGACTTGAATATGGGTTTCCAAAAAATTGCTCCTTTCTACTATACTGGCTGGCATGAGCCTGCAACCGAACTGCAGTTCATGGTTAACTCAAAGAAATTTGATGCTTTACCAAAACACCTGCAAAAGATTCTGGAAGTGTCCATGGAGTTTGCCGCATATGATATGTATGCACGCTCTTACCACGAAAGTGCCGTGAATCTTGACAAGATTGCTACGGAATACCCTAACATCAAGATCAAAACCTTCCCAAAAGATGTTATTGCTGCAATGAAGGTTGAGAATAAGAAGCTACTGAAGGAAACCTCAGCAAAAGATCCAATGTTCAAGAAAATTTATGATGCACAGACCGCTTATATGAAAATAGTACGGCGGTGGACAGAAATTTCTGATTACGCTTATTTGAAAGATAACCTCGACGAATAAAATTGATGATCCATTTTCCATGGGGCTCCCGATGAAAAGATCGGGAGCCCTTTCTTGTCATCCCATACTTCTATTGGCAGGATTGTTATGTTGTTTAAAGTTGAACGAATTTTAAATCGTTATTCTGATGTCACCGGCTGGATTGCTGCTGCATTGATGCTGCTCATGCTGGTCAATGTGTTTTATGATGCGATCATGCGTTATTTCTTTCGTACCGGATCTATTGCGATGCAGGAGATGGAGTGGCATATTTTTTCCGTCGTTTTCCTCCTGGGTATTTCCTATGCGCTGAAAGAAGAGGGTCATGTCCGGGTCGATGTTTTGTATGATGGGTTCAGTCCCAAACTGAAGGCCATTATCAATATAGTCGGAACCTTTATTTTTCTGATTCCACTGTCGGCTTTGATTATTAATGGATCGATCTGGTTTGTTCATGAAGCCTATACCTCGGGTGAAATCAGTGGCGATCCCGGGGGGCTGACCCATCGGTATCTGATCAAGGCAATTATTCCGATTGCGTTTGTCTCTTTGATTATCTCGGCGGGAGGATTTGTATTGCGCAATGTCCGTCTGTATCGGGGCGATCTGGAATTGCCCCCAGCGCACGATCCACTGGCTATCGCCGCTGAAATTAAAAAATCTCTCGATAGATAAAGGGAACTTGTTGTTATGATCGGTTTGATAATGTTTGTCGTCTGTCTGGGGCTACTGTTGTTTGGTTTTCCGGTCGCATTTACTTTTGGGGGTGCCGCAGTTGTTTTTGGTCTGATTGCTGAGGGGCCAAGCATGTTCAACCTGATGCCGCACCGCATCTGGGCAGTTATGAACAACACCATCTTGATGGCGATTCCATTGTTTATCTTCATGGGGATTGTTTTACAGAAATCCAAATTGGCCGAAAAATTACTCGAATCAATGGGCTTTCTCTTTGGTGAAATGCGTGGTGGAATTGCCATTTCAACCATCCTGGTCGGGTCACTATTGGCTGCTTCTACCGGGGTTGTTGGCGCCAGTGTTGTGGCTATGGGAGTCATTTCCCTGCCGGTTATGCTTAAGTATAACTACGATAAGAGGCTGGCAACCGGTGCAATCTGTGCTGCTGGAACGCTGGGGCAGATTATCCCTCCGTCGATTGTCCTGATTATCCTTGGGGATGTCTTTCAGGTTCCCGTTGGAGATCTGTTTTTGAAAGCTTTCTGGCCAGGGCTATCTTTAGTTTTACTTTATGTTATTTACATTGCAGTCATCACCTATTTCAAAAAAGATCTGGCTCCACCGATTCGTTTGGAAGGGGCAGAACATGGGACAAAAGCACAGCAGATTGGCAGAGCACTCAAGGCAATTATCCCCCCACTGATTCTCATTACTGTTGTGCTCGGTTCTATTTTATTTGGTGTCGCAACGCCCACTGAATCCTCCGCTGTCGGTGGTGTCGGCGCAATTATTTTGGCCGCAATGTATAGGCAATTATCGGTCAAAATGGTCTGGACCAGTGCTTTGGAAACAGTCAAAATTACCTCGATGGTTTTTGCTATTCTGGTCGGTGCAACTGCATTCTCGATGGTTTTCACCTATACCGGTGGTGATTATCTGGTGGAAGATTTTATGATGGCGCTCCCCGGTGAAAAATGGGGATTTTTGATTACATCCATGCTGGCTATTATGGCACTTGGGTTTTTTATCGATTTTGTCGAAATTTCTTATATTATTGTCCCGATTTTGGCACCGATTGCTGCCAATTTGGGAATTAATCCTGTCTGGTACGCAATTTTAGTGGCTATGAATCTGCAAACATCATTTTTGACCCCACCGTTTGGCTTCAGTCTGTTTTATTTGAAGGGAGTTTCGCCGCCCGGGGTTAAAACAACTGATATTTACAAGGGGGTTATACCTTTTATTGCGATCCAGGTTTTTGTGCTGGCGATTTTGATTATCTTCCCTGGTTTTTTTGGAATAAGCAGTACTTATTAAATAGTGTCACTTAAGTCATATTTAAATTGATACAAAGAAGACCGTGCTGAAATAGCACGGTCTTCTTTGTATCTACTGCAAAATTATATCTGAATGGTGATCTCTTTGTTCCTATTCCACGATTGGAACAAAAACACGTTTTGCCAGCTCCTGGTCAATCATCATCAACCCGCGGCCATCCTCTTTGACCCTTTTCAGTTTGGCAATGATATGACTGGCATTGGCCTCCTCCTCAATTTGTTCGGTGATAAACCACTGGAGAAAAATCTGTGCGGCGTGGTTTTTTTCTTGTTGGGCAAGATCCATCAGGTTGTTGATACGAGAGGTGACTTCCTGTTCATGTTTTAGTGTTTCTTCGAATATCTCCAGAATTGAGCTGTACTCATTTCGTGGTGCTTCGATGGCCATAAGTTTTACCTTGCCGCCTGTTTCACAGACAAACTGGAACATTTTTTCAGCATGAGCCATCTCTTCTTGAAACTGGGTGTTCATCCAGTTAGCCATGCCCGAGAGATCCTCCGCTTCAAAATATGTCTGCATTGCTTTGTAAGTAAAAGCGGAATAATATTCGAACTGAATTTGATCACTGATGGCATCGACAAGTTTTTTACTCAGCATTTTTTGTCTCCTTTGGATTTTAATGTTCTCATGTTTAAATACGACTATGATAGTAATAATTATGGGGTTCTGTAAAGAGAAATAAACTGGCAGAACCACAATATTTTAATAGTCTGTGTCTTTTGCAAAAGTCTTTAAATTCAGTGACCGTCATTCACGCGGAGGCGGGAATCCAGAGGTTTCTTGGGTTTGTCAAAAACTGGATCCCTGTTTTCACGAGGATGACGACTTTTGCAAGAGGCTCGTATTAAAGTCACAATTGTCCAGTGCAGGCGGTTAAGTTCTGTTGACAGTTGCCAAACCCATTTTGCATAGGCTATTCTCCGGGAACTTGAAATTTAAACCTATGATTATTGGATTGAATCATGAAAATATATTCAGCTGAGTTTATAAAAAGTGCCACCAGACCAGGAAATTATCCGCCGAAAGAGTTGCCGGAAATTGCCTTTGCCGGACGCAGTAATGTGGGTAAAAGTTCGTTAATCAATGTTCTGGTTAACCGGAAAAGTTTAGTCAGGACATCCTCAACTCCGGGGCGTACCCAGTTAATTAATTTTTTTAATATAAACAACCAATTTTCTTTGGTCGATTTGCCCGGTTACGGTTATGCGAAAGTCCCTCTGGCGGTGAGAAAAGCTTGGGGACCAATGATCCGAACCTATCTAGAAGTGCGCGAATCGCTTCATGCTGTCATCTTTATTTTTGATATTCGCCGGGTTCCACGTGAAGAGGATATTCGTCTGCTCGATTGGTTGGAAGAGTTCGGTGTGCCAACGATTCCTGTCATCACCAAAATAGATAAAGTGAACCGTTCGCAACGGGAGAAACAAATCAAACCGATTCTTGAGGAAACTGGACTCCCATACGATGCCTTCAGTCTGTTCTCTGCACATACCCGGGAAGGGAGCGATGAAATCTGGGAGCGGATTGAAGCCGCTCTTGAGCCTGAAGGTTTATTAAGTGATGAGGTAGAATGAAAGCAACGCGGTTACATTTACTCCGCCATGGACAAGTGGAAGGGTTTGAGAATAATCGTTATAATGGGCAGGGTGATGTGCGCTTGACTGACCTTGGGCGGCAGCAGTCGGCAGCTTTTGCCGGTCGGTTTCAATATCAGCAACTCAGTGGTATTTATTCGAGTGATCTCTATCGTTGCCGGGTTGCTGCTGATCAAATTGCCCTGTTGCAGCAAGTTCAACCTGATTATCGGAAAGAGTTGCGCGAGTTGCACATTGGTGATTGGCAGGGGCAAACCTGGCAACAATTACAGCGGGACTATCCCGATTTGTGGCAAGCGCGACTTGATGATATCGTTAATGTGGCACCTCCCGGGGGTGAGAGTCTGCTGCAGATGGCCGAGCGAGTGCGTCCAGTCATCAAACAGATTATTTCTGCCCATGAGGGTGGAGAAATTGTTATGGTTGCCCACGGAGGTGTCAATCGGGTTATTTTGCTTGATGCTATCGGCGCTCCCCTGGAGCGACTGTTCCATATTGAGCAGGATTATGGTTGCCATAATATTATCGACTTTTATCCAGATGGTATCGCCGTTGTCAAGAAACTCAACGGCTAAAAATAGCCCCAAAAGAATTTTTAACGGAGAGTCGGAGAGGACGCAGAGATCGCTGAAAAAACCATGAAAAACTGATTTTATTGTTTTAAAGTCCAGGATAGCTCTTTTGGTTTCTCTGCTTCTCTCCACCTCTCCGTTAAATGTTTTTTTTGATTTCTCCTGAAGGGAGGCAATAATGAAGTCATTTCATGTTATTGGCGCCGGGATTACGGGTCATGAAGGTTTTACCCCGCATGCCCTGGAACTGATTAACCAGAGTGAACTCCTGTTTGGGGCACAGCGCTTACTGGATTTATTCCCCGATTTTTCCGGTGAAAAGTTTGCGGTTGATGATCATAATCTGGCTGAAATGGTTGATCGCTTACAGCATTGTGATAACCGAGTGGTCGTTCTCGCTTCGGGAGATCCCCTGTTTTTTGGCTTGGGGCGATATTTACTGCGCAATCTGGCCAACGAGTTAATTGAATTTTTACCCAATGTTACTTCGGTACAGTACGCTTTTGCAAAAATCCGGGAACCCTGGGACGATTCAGTTTTTATCTCCGTCCATGACAGAGCGTTGAAGGATATAGTCGATCGAATTGTTGCCAACGATAAGGCTGCTATTTTGACCGATGGAGTTAATACTCCGGGGATGATCGGGAGAGAACTGCTGAGCCGTCATCGGAGTGGTTACAAGGCTTATCTGTGTGAAAACTTGGGAACTGCTACCGAAAAAATTCGCGTCACAGATGTGAAAGGCCTGCTTGAACTGGAAGCTGCTCCTCTCAATGTTTTGATTCTGATCAAGGAATATGAGGATGATACCCACGTTTATGTGCCAACCCTCGGGATTCCTGACGATGAGTTTGTCAGCATCAAAAAATTGATCACCAAGGAAGAGGTGCGGGTTGTGACACTGGCGAAGTTGAAACTGCGCCACGATATGTGCCTTTGGGATATCGGTGCCGGGTCTGGATCAATCTGTATCGAGGCGGATCACCTTCTTCCTGACGGGCGGATCTTCGCTATCGAACGTAATGCCGAGTCACGACAGTTTATCAAGGAGAATCTGCAAAAATTCAATACTCGCAATGTTGTTTTGATTGAAGGAGATGCCCCCGATTGTCTGGAAGAATTACCCGACCCTGATCGTGTATTTATTGGCGGTAGTGGTGGCAGACTTTGGGAAATTCTGGATACAGTTGATCAACGCTTGGCAAGTGGGGGGCGAATTGTCTTGAATGCAAGTACCCTTGATACCTTGACTGCGGCGAATGAATATTTTGGCAACGCTGGTTATCAGGTTGAAGTTGTTACCATCAATATCGCCAGAACCCGTCCACATTCAAACTATAAAATGTTTGAGGCTTACGATCCGGTTTATATTCTGACCGCGGTAAAGTAGTCTTCTTCTCTGCTCAGGATAACTTTTGAATTGCTTTTTGTAATTCCGAGAACTGATAGGGTTTTTTCAGGAATCCAGCTAGCCCTTTACCGACAAATTGTTGTGAGACTTCCTGTTCATTATAGCCGCTGCAGATAATGACTTTGACGTCGGGATCAATTCTCCGGAACTCTCGAAAAGCTTCTTCCCCGTTCATTCGGGGCATGGTTAGATCCATCAGAACAAAACTGATCTGGTTATGCCGCTGTTTGAAAATCTCTAGTGCTTCTTTTCCATCACCAGCGGTGACCGTTTCAAAACCAAATTCACTCAGCATCTCTTTTCCGATATCCCTGACGGTTTCTTCGTCATCAACCAATAATACCAGGCCACTTGCCTGCAATAACAGCTCTTCAATTTCAATATCCCGCTTGGCTGCCAGCAGGGTTGATGCGGGCAATAAAATTTTAAAAGTGCTCCCTTTACCAACTTCAGTGTAGATTTTTATCGCACCGCTATGACCGCGAACAATTCCTAAAACAGCAGCCATTCCAAGTCCTCGACCGGTAAATTTTGTGCTGAAAAATGGTTCAAAAATACGTGGTAGCGTTTCCGGGCTCATCCCGCAGCCAGTATCTGCTACTTCGATGAAAACATAGCGACCTTCCGTGAGGTTCTCATCCAGCCAGGTCTCCTGTAGATAGGTGTGGTCACAATCCATGACTCCTGTCGAAATTGCTATGATTCCACTCTCTTCTCCAATGGCGTCAGAGGCATTAATAACAAGATTCACAAGAATCTGACGGAGTTGTGTCGCATCTGCTTCAATGCTGGGAAGATCAGGAGCAAGGTCATAACGTAAGGTGGCTTTTTTGCTGCAGGAAACGGCCAGTATCTGCGCCATTTCTTCAACGATCAGAGAAAGGTTCAGTGGCTCGACAACAAACTTCCCTTTTCCTGAGTATGCCAGCATCTGGTTGGATAAATCTGCAGCTTTGCTGGTTGCCAGTTTAATCTGTCGCAGATTCTCCATTGCCGGAGATTCAACAGTTAAGCGCCGTTGAGCGAGCTCACAATGACCGATCACTGCCATCAGGATGTTATTGAAATCATGGGCAATCCCACCTGCCAGAACCCCGAGACTTTCAAGCTTTTGTGCCCGCAACATTTGTTCTTCAAGTTTCTTTTGTTTCTCCTCAGCCTTTATCCGTTCGCTGATGTCGCGGGTGATAGACAGGATACAGGGTTCAGCATCGATCTCAATGATTCGTGCAGATATTAAGCAGGGGATAATCGATCCATCTTTGTGCCGAAAGTCAAATGCCATTTCTCTCACTTCACCATGTTCGCGAAGCTCAGAAACAAATTGATTACGATCTTCATCCCGGCACCAGACATTAAGGTCTTCAGGACGAGAGCTGCGGTTAATAACCTCTTCCTCTGTCCAACCGGAAATATTGATAAAGCCCTGGTTGATTTCAATATATCTTCCATCAACAAGGCGAGTTAAGGAGACTGCATCAGGATTGAGTTTAAAGGCACGGGAGAACTTTTCTTCCGAAAGGCGAAGGGCTTCCTCTGCCCGTTTGCGCTTACTTATATCACGCATAAAAGAGTGGTATGAGCCATCCGGCATTACCCTGCTGTTCATTTCAACGGGGACGGTGGTTCCATCTTTGCGAGTGAGTTGCCGTTCAGTTTGAACTGTCTTTCCCTGTTTGAGGAGGTCATATCTTAGCGGAGCACGGAGTTTTTCTGCCTCTGTAAATAACTGACCGAGATTCATATCAACCAACTCTGTGTAGCTATAACCAGTTAGAGTCGCGGTACTCTGGCTGGCACCGATGATATTTCCATCGGGGTCACCCATGAAGATGGCGTCAGCTGCAAATTCGATTAAAGCTTCATAGCGGTCTGAATTATATCTTACCGTTTGTAGAGATTCTTTCAGACGGTGATTTTCTTCCTGTAGATAGGAAATTTTTTGGGTGAGATCATTGTCAGGTTGTGCCATTTGCCACTCCTTCCATACAAAACAATATCACGTATTTCAGGGCTGTTTTTTGCTAAATACTTAACAGTTTCTTATGGTACACTTTTTTATGCGGATAAGTCATCTTATTTGATGCGTTGGCAGAACAGACCTGCAACGATCAGAATCAACCCCGTGTAGGTCGCGGTCAAAATTTCTTCTCCAACCAGAAAATGGATAAATATCAGGGAAAGAAACGGGGAGAGAAAAATCAAATTGCTGATCTTGGCTGTATTGTCAGTCAGTTTCATCGCCATCAGCCAGAGGACAAAACAGACCCCCATTTCAATACAGCCGATGTAAACAGCACCGAGCAGACCACTAAGCGGTGGTAGCCGCGATTCTGCTGTCAGCAGATAATATCCGAGGACAAATGGAAAACTGCAGAGAAAATTGACAAACAACCCGACTACCGGATCGCGGCTGTCGCGGGTGTTAAAAATCCAATAAAGTGCCCAGACGATAGTGCTGATCAGTGCTAATGCAACGCCGAGAGGATCGGTAAATTGCAGACTGAATGGGTTTCCTTCGGTTGAAATAACCACCACACCGCAATAGCTCACAATGAGTGCCAGCCATTGTTGCCAACCGATTTTCTGTTTCAATAACGGAACGGCGAGCAAGGAGAGGGTAATTGCCCAGGTATAATTGAGTGGTTGTGCTTGCTGTGCTGGCAGCAGATCATAGGCTTTGAACAGGATCAGATAATAGAGGAATGGGCTGAGCAGGCCGAGTAGAATAGATAAAAAGTACTCACGTCGGCTGCATTGAAATGCCAGCCGCAATTTACCCTGGTAGAGCAGAATGGCTCCCAGCAGCAGAGTTGAAAAGAAGCCGGAATAGAGGAGCAGCTCAATGGGACTGAAATAGCGCAGGGACAATTTAAAAGCTGTCGCCACTGTTGACCAGAGCAGAACGGCACCCAGACCATAAAAGATTGCCTGCCGTTGCTTGGTCATCCTGTGCCCCAGATTAAGGCAGCACTGATAACAACCCAGTGTCTGCTGATGAATCTATTCTGTTCCGGTTGATGGTTCATCAGGTCAGGACTCTTTCTTGCTGGACAGTTGCTTCAGTTGGGGTGTTACAGAGCGTTGCAGTGCAATGACAGCTAGCAAGCGTCCGATCACGTAAGCGATTGATGCCGCGACAACGCCGGGAAGTGGGAAGTATAGCATTGCCAACAATAAAATCGAAAAGATTCCAACTGCTTCAATTGTAGTCGAAACGGAAATAGGGTTGGTCACGCGGGTGACAATCAGAATTGAACGCTGGAAACAGATCAATACCGTTAACGCCGGGAAAATTGCCATGATCTGGAGTGGCAAAACGGCAAAATTTGTCAATAGTTCATTGAGTCCGGAGAGATCCTGAAACCAGAGGTTGCTAAGTGGGGTAAAGGCGATCAAAGAGAGGCATGTCGAGGTAGATATTCCCAGAACAATGGCAAAATTTCTGACTTTGAAATAATTATCCCGATTCTCTCCAAGCAACGCGATAGAAACTTCCTGATAGGAGAGGCCAATGGCGCGGAAGACAAAGGTCAATCCGTAGATGACCGGCATGACTGCCAGAGATTCGAGGGGATCACGGCTTTTGCCGAGGAAAAAAGTGACTAATGGATGAATTGACAGAGCGATGAAAGGGGTGAGAGCCAAGGGGAGGTAATAATCCCATATTTTCCGATAACTGAGTTGTTGTTCTGATTCCGGTTCTGTTTGTAGAACTTCGCTGATGGCATGACGTGCCAGAACGCGAGTCAACAGCGCTTCAGAAACAACACCGCATGCAAGGGAAATTGCACCGATTATTGCTCCCGCCAGAGAACTGTAAAAAAAGAGGATCAAGGCGCAGCTCGACATGCTGATCAAACGAGCCAGAGTGGAAACAGCAATTCGCTTGGTTTGATGTCTGACTATCAGTATTCCCTGATAAAAGCGTCGGATTCCAATCGCTCCCGGCCAGGGGAGGAGAAACAGCAAGGCAATATGAATCAAGGCTGCAATATTGACCGGCAAGCCGATTAACTTGAGAACAATCAAGTTAAAAATTGGCGGTAGTAGGAATATTGCTAATAACAGGGTGACACTCACGCTGAGAATGAGGGAAAAGTTTCGCAACTTTCGGTAGCTTTCCCGGTCGCGGCACAGAGCGGTACTGGCACTCATCAGCATGATTACTGGTGATTCTGCAATCAGGGCAAAGGCGAAGGTAACTCCGTACGCAGCCAGGTTGACTTTTTCCGCAGCCAGTCGGGCAATGATTGCAGCGAGAAATGGACCCTCAATCGACATCATCAGCCAGGTTGCAGCTAATGGGAGCCAGAAGCGGAAAATTTGCCCATAGCTGAGGGTGGTTTTGTTATTCATGGGATTATGTTTTGTTGTGATAATGATGAAGTATTCCGGGGATATGCCTTTGATACGTGTCCCCGGAATAGGTTAATAAATCAGAAGGCCGTGGCAGTTCAACGCCCAGATCAAGGGATGCTTGAATCCATCCATGGAACTTATTGTTGCAGAAAAATCCTTGCTCTGGGCATTTCAACTCCATTTTTATCAAATAATGAGTACTAATTTGGTTTTAGCCGCCGACAATGGTTAATAGGTTGTGTGCAGTAAAGCAGTCGATTGCTTGTCGCAGGTTCATATCATCCGGCTCTTGTAGATTGTCGGCCAGGTAGTTCGCACCAAGTTTCTGATACTTATGAGTGGCTATAGCATGATAGGGGAGGAGATTGACACTTTTTTTCTCTCCAGCCAATTTGGTGATAAAGGAGGCTGTTGCGGCTATGTTTTTTAAGTCAGAATTGACTCCTTTGATCAGGGGAATGCGTACTTGAATATTCGCTCCACTTTCGGCCAGAGCGACAAGGTTGGAAAGGATCAGTTCGTTGCTGACACCAGTGTATGCCTTGTGCTTGTCGGAATCCAGCAGCTTCAGGTCGTAAAGGAACAGATCGGTTTGTTTGGCGATACCAAGGAGGATGTCTGTTTTTACAAAGCCGCAGGTATCTATGGTGCGGTGGATCTTCCCTTCGTCACAGAGATCAAGAATTTCACTCAGGTAATCAGGATAAAGGAGTGGTTCACCGCCAGAAAATGTCACCCCACCACCGGATTGATCGAACAGCGGTCGTTCTTTTTCAATAATTTTAAGCAGCTCGGGAATCGTTTGATAATAACCGGAAATCTCCGTTGCCAGGGTCGGACAGACTTCTGCACATTTGCCACTCAAATTACAATGTTTTGGATCGGTGATGATTCCATCTGAGGACAAAGTGCAGGCCTGATTCGGACAGGCTTTAACA
This sequence comes from Desulfuromusa sp., assembly GCA_021647765.1. Classification (GTDB taxonomy): domain Bacteria; phylum Desulfobacterota; class Desulfuromonadia; order Desulfuromonadales; family Geopsychrobacteraceae; genus Desulfuromusa. The sequence continues at coordinate 36,401 of JAKIUD010000011.1, forward strand.
CATTCACCGCAACCGATACATTTACTTTTGTTGTACATCTTTTGCGGTTTTGCCGAAATACTTTCGGGGTTATGGCACCAGGTGCAGGAGAGGGGGCAACCTTTAAAAAAGATGGTGATGCGGATGCCGGGACCGTCGTTGATGGCGTAACGTTTGATATCGAAGATCAGAGGTTGCTGCATGAAAATACCATCTATGTTGGCTGGTTTTAGTCAAAAAGCTTCATTCTCCGTCCGCTCAATCACTTCCTGCTGCAGATCGGCATTCATATCATTGAAATAATCGCTGTACCCGGCCATCCGTACCAGCAGATCTTTGTAATCTTCTGGATTTTCCTGGGCGGCATGAAGAGTCGCTGTATCGACAATATTGAACTGAATATGGTGCCCACCGAGAGTGAAATAGCTGCGAACCAGTTGTCCGAGTTTGGCGATATCCTCATCCCTTTTCAGCAGGCTCGGCAGAAAACGTTGATTGAGCAGGGTGCCGCCCGACATGGTGTGATCCAGTTTGGTTAATGATCTGATCACTGCTGAGGGACCGTGGGTATCAGCTCCGTGTGAGGGCGAAGTGCCGTCAGAGATTGATTTTCCGGCGAATCGCCCATTGGGGGTGGCACCTGTCACCTTACCGAAATAGATGTGGCAAGTAGTTGAAAGCATGTTCAAGTGGAAGCTTTCACCTTTGATGTTTGGTTTGCCGTCGATGGCGGTGAGGAGATCCTGATAGATTTGCAGGGCGATATCATCAGCGTTGTCATCATCGTTGCCGAAAAACGGGGTTTTATTGATGATTGTCTGACGTAAGAATTCTTCCCCTGCAAAATTTTTTGCTACGGCATCGAGAATTTGTTTCATACTGAAGGTTTGATCTTCAAAGACATGTTTTTTTAAGGTTGATAGACTATCTGTCACCGTGCCAAGGCCGGTGCACTGGATATAGTTGGTGTTGTAGCGCGGGCCACCGTCGTAATAATCCTTCCCTTTGCTGATGCAGTCTTCAATCACCACAGACAGGAAAGGAGCTGGGGCGTATTTGGCAAACATCCTGTCAATGTAGTTGCTGACCCGTATTTTGGTATCGATAATAAAATTCAGCTGTTTGTTGAATGCTGTATATAATTCTTCATAATTTTTAAATTCAAGAGGATTCCCTGTCTTAATCCCGACCATTTTCCCGCTGACTGGATCGATCCCGTTATTCAGGGTGATTTCCAGAATCTTCGGCACGTTCAGATAGCCGGTCAAGATATAGGCTTCCTTGCCGAAGGCTCCAACCTCAATGCAGCCACTGCAGCCCCCTTCCCGGGCATCCCGTAGTGATTTTCCCTGGCGCATCAGTTCGACCACATAGGTATCTGGATTAAAAAGTGATGGGTAGCCGTGCCCCTGGCGAATGACCTTGCAGGCGGCATGCAGAAAACGATCGGGGGTTTTACTGCTGATATGAACTGAATTGCCTGGTTGCAGGATATGCAGCTCTTCTACCACCTCAAGCATGATGTAGGAAACTTCACTGACCCCATTCTTACCATCGCTGGTGATGCCGCCGATATTGATGTTGGTGAAATCGTTGTAGGTGCCACTTTCACGTGCGGTAATCCCAACTTTCGGTGGGGCGGGGTGATTGTTGACTTTAATCCAGAAACAGCAAAGCAGTTCCTTGGCTTCCTCCCGGGTCAGGGTGCCAGCGGCAATTTCCGCCTCGTAAAATGGTGCCAGATGTTGATCAAAATGACCTGGATTCATGGCATCCCAGCCATTCAGTTCGGTAATTGTCCCCAAATGAACAAACCAATACATCTGGATTGCTTCATGGAAAGTCCGTGGTGCGTTGGCCGGAACCCAACGGCAAGTTTCCGCTATTTTCTTTAAGTCGGCAATTCGCTGCGGATTGTTCTCTTGCCCTGCCAACTTATCAGCCAATTCGGCATGTCTTTCAGCAAAAACAATAACGGCATCACAGGAGATATCCATCGCTTTCAGTTCTTCGGCTTTGTCGGTTGCTTCCGGGTCGTTCAGATAATCGAGTGCTGTCATCTCGGTAGCAATTTGCTTTTTAAAATCAAGCATTCCGATGCGATAGATTTTTCCATCGAGGGCGGTATGACCAGGGGCGCGCTGTTCCATGAATTCAGTAAACAGCCCGGCTGCATAGGCAGCTTGCCATTCTTGTGGCACATGACTGAAAATCCGCTCGCGGATAGTTTTCCCCTGCCAGTAAGGGATGACCTCTTTGGCGTAAGTATCGATATCCTTCTGGCTGATGGTGTAACGTTGCTGATCACGGGTATTGAGGATGTGTAAATCGTCGATACTGTGGCAGGTTAGTTCCGGAAAGGTCGGCACTGCTTTCGGCTGTGGACCGCGTTCGCCGACAATTAACTCATCATCTCCTAAATAGAGGGTTTTCTTTTTACAATGATCGAGAAAGTTGAGTGCTCGAAGCACCGGGATTGAATGCTTGCCGTAATTTTCTTTGTAGAAGGTTGTTTCATGCAGGGCGCGTTCGATGGAAAGGGTGTGCCCAGCATTGACGCTCAGTTTGCGCAGCTGTTGGATGCGCAAATTCATCCCCGGATCGCTTCCACTATTGGTTTCAGGGTAAAAATTCCCCTCACATGCAGATCCGCGTTCCGGCAACGGTTTGATATTTTTGCTGCTCTCCATCAATACGTCCTTTCATCAACAAGCTGCTGGATCTTCAGTTTACTTCCTCTCTGCTTTTAACGCAAACAGAGTCGCAGATAAATGATCCTTTGCTGGTGCTTAATTTACTGAAATGAATGGGAAAAAATAAGTGGGTGAGGTGATGGTGGAAAAATATGGATAAATAAATGTATTGTCAAATAATTGATTTAAATATGAATAAAGCAGGAGGATAATTATGCCGTTATGGATTGTTCCGCTGGCACGACTTTTTGACCGCCAGCCAGTTAATTCCCAGAATCACAGCCAATCCAAGCACACTGCCAATTGCCGTCATTCCCCCTGAAAACCCCTCTCTGATGGTATCCATGATAAACACGCCAAAAAAACAGGCAGCAATCACTATGTCCACTTTAGGCGCCCAATCAGCCTGACTGCGCCATGCCCAACTGAGGACATAAATATTGAAAAGGCCATACCCCCCGGCGACATAGGAGAAAGTTTTCAACCACTGTGAAGCATCAGTGCTGAAGTTGACGGTGACAGCATAAAAGACAAATAAAAATGAGGTAATAACACTGAAAATTGCAAATCCGTAAAGCAAGAATTTTTCTTGAGTTTTCATTCTATGTCCTGAATGGCACTATGTTTAAGCAATTTTTCTCTCTATCCTTGTTTTTAACGAGATGAGACTGTTGCAGGGAGATTAACAAAAAAACAGATGAAAAGCCATGCTGAGGTTGGGCTTTTGTTTTGAAGTGAGTTTATCCCTTTTTTAGTGCCATACTCCTTCAAGTTCAGAGTCGCAGTGCGGGCAGGTACCGTTTTCATCAAGTTCATTAGTCACATACTGCCCGATACGTCCTCGTCGGTCGATTACCCTTTTGCCGCACTTTGGACAGTAGGTTGACGTATGATCGTCGTCATCGATATTGCCGACATAGAGATATTTGAGCCCCTCTTCCCGCCCTATTTTATAAGCCCTCCTCAGTGTCGATCCGGGAGTGGGAGGAACATCAAGCATTTTGTAGGTCGGATAAAATGCGGAGAGGTGCCAGGGGATGGAAGGGTCAAGTTCAGCTATAAATTTTGCAATATTACGGATCTCTTCATCTGAATCATTTTTGCCCGGGATGAGGAGTGTCGTCACTTCCAGCCAAATCCCTTTTTTATGTGCGTATTTAACGGCTTCAAGAACTGGTTTCAACCGGGCACCACAGATCTCCTTATAAAACTTATCTGTAAAAGCCTTGATATCAATATTCATTCCATCAATATACGGTGCCAGCAGGTCGATCGCCTTATGGGTCTCATAGCCACTGGTGACATAGATGTTTTTCAGCCCTTTTTCGTGAGCAAGTTTTGCCGTGTCAAAGGTGTATTCGAAAAAGATGATCGGCTCGTTATAGGTATAGGCGATCGATTGGCAGCCATTCTCTATCGCCAGCTCAACAATGCGTTCAGGCGGAAGTTTCTGCCCCACGATCTCATGGTTGTGCTCTTTTGGATACTGGGAAATATCGTAATTCTGGCAAAACTTACAGGAAAAATTGCACCCTACCGTTCCTACCGAAAACGCGCTACTTTCCGGCAGGAAATGAAACAGCGGTTTTTTCTCCACCGGGTCGATGCTGACTGCGGCGGAACGCCCGTAGACAAGGAGTTTAAGTTCGCCGTCTGCGACTTTTCTTGCCCCGCAGATACCGTATTCATCTTCGTCAAGCTTACAGCTCTGTGAACATGCCTGGCACAAAACCTTTCCACTGGTGAGTTTTTTACTTAGCCATGCTGTTTTGACCATCTTAGTTCTCCCTGTTCCTTCTTCTATCTGTTAATGATACTCCATATTTTCTTATATACAACTAACAAGGGAAGAGGAAAAGCGGACAGATTTTCACCCTGGATTTTCCCTCAACGGCAGCATTTAAAATGCGTAGCTGAGGGTTATCGAAGCAAAATTATGATGTTTTGACTGTTGCTCAAACTGTCAAGGACAGGCGCCGGAACCTTGCTGTTATCCCGGTTGACAAATCAGCCCCCAGAGTTTTTTTATCGACATGATGGCTGCTACGGAAAGTATTACCGTCCAGAAAAATATCCCGCAACACAACACGTCCGTTGACCGCAGTGAATAGATAGATGCTGAGGTTGGAATCTAAAGTCCTCCAGGCACTTTACCGCTATTTTTCTTTTGTAGGAGTGACCAATCTGGTTTGATTAGCCGCTTTTTTTTGATAGTGCAAAACAACAAAAATAGCCAAGAGAAATGATGATCCGATCGCGGCAAAGGTGAAGCCGTGCCGGAAAGTGTCTTGAAAGGCATAGCTGGTCGCTTGTAATTGCTGAACTTTTCCGAGCATCAATTTGGCGGTGATTGTCGCGGTTGCCGGGTCTGTTCCCAGTCGGCTGGCGAGTTGTGGCAGTTGCTGGTGCAGGTGAGCGGTATTCTGCATCACCGAGATCCCTTCATAGTGGACAGTGGTCGCTTTGGTCAGAGTGTTGGTGGCAATGGCGGTTCCCAGACTGCCACCGACAAAGCGCAAATAGTGCATCAAACTGACTCCCAGGGCAGTATAGACGCCAAGGTTTTTCAGTGCCAGTGCGGACAGTGGGGCGAAAAAAGATCCGAGACTAATCCCCAGGGGGATTGTCAGCAGAGCAGCTCTGACTGACGGGGTATAATAATTGAGCGAGGGAAGGAGAAAGAAGCTGGTTATCAGATAGGTGATGGTGCCGAGCAGAAGAATTTTCTGAGCTCCATAACGGTCGCTCAGAATTCCTGCCAATGGTGAGAAAATGGCGATAAAGACAGCAAAGGTCAGCATATGCAGCCCGGTATCAAAGGTGCTGAGGTGCTTGAGGTTTTCATAGTAGAGAGGGAGGAGATAAAAAATTTGATAGATCGACAGGCCGAGAACGAAAAAATAGAACCCCATGGAGAGGGTATAAACTCGGTCACGGAAAATGTGTATATCGATCAATGGCTGTTTACTGAATATTTCACTGAGAATGTAGAGCAGTAAAAGGATTGCTGCACAATAGCCGAGGACTCCGATCAAAGTTGATTGTCCCCAGCCGAGCTGTTGCCCCTTTGAGAGAAGGATGAGCAGACTGACGGTGAACCCTCCGAGCAACAGATAGCTGCGAAAGTTGAACTCCAACTTGGCTTTTTGTCCGGAGAGCTTGGGGAGGAAGAATGCGCCAGCAATCAGGTTGAGTGCGCCAGTCGGGAGATTGATGTAAAACACCCAGCGCCAGTCAAGGTGCTCAGTAATCCAGCCACCAACAGTTGGTCCTAGTGAGGGAGCAAAGCTGACCCCCATGGCATAAATTCCCATAGCTAAACCCCGTTTTTCTGGTGGATAGATGAGAAACAGGATCGTTTGTGCGCTGGCCATAATAAAGGCCTCACCAATGCCCTGAATGACTCTGGCTCCGATCATTTGTGGCAGAGTGCCGGCCAGTCCACATAAGGTGCTGGCTATGGTGAAAATTGCCAAACCAATCAGAAATAACCGTTTCAATCCCAGAACGGAACTAAGACTGTGGGTGAGCAGCAGAGCCACGGCTGCTGCCGTCATATAGGCGGTTATGACCCATTGAATACCATAGAGGTCAGTCGCTAGCGGTCCCATCATTTTTGGGACGACAACATCGACGACAGTTGTATCGAGGATGGCCATAAAAGAGCCGGTCATAACGATGACCGTCAGCAGACTGCGGAAGCCGACAGAAATGGATTCGGCAATTGTTTTGGCTTCAGGTTCCATCAATCTCTCTGTCGGCGGATTTCAGCTTCGCCGCCCAGTCCTATCCGTAGCTTGTCAAAAGAACCCTTGGTTATCCGTATGCGGACAGGAATCCGTTGGGCAACTTTGGTGAATTCCCCTGCTGAAATGTCTCGTGGAGCCAGTGCAAACGTTGCTGCAGATGCAGGGAGAACCTGTTCAACTTCCCCTAGCCATTCCCGGTCTGGGTAGGCATCGATATGAATAATGGTTTTGCTTCCTGGTTCAACGCCACTGAGTTTGTTTTCTTCAAGAAGGGCGAGCAGGTAAATATCCTCCGGGTTCACCAGTGCCAGAACTGGTCGTCCTGCCGCAATATTGCCCCCTTGATTGATAAATTTTTTAGCAACCCGGCCATTGATTGGGCTTTTAAGTGTAGTGTTATCAAGATCACGGCGTGCATTGTTCAGAGCTGCTTGAAGTTGTTCGATTGTTGCGTCAGCCGAAGCGAGTTCACGATCAATTTCAAATATCTGTTGCTGGTGGCTGAGAGAAAGTTGTTGCTTTAATTGAGCCGATTTTTTGACCGGGTCAAAAGATTGCTGGTTTCGGGTGAGAGCCAGTTTTTCTGCTTGCAGCGATTTTAGCTGTGCTTCAATCTGTTCCAGCTTCTGGCGAGGAATTGCCTGCTGGGCAAATAAATTGGACAACCGTTGCTGATCACGTTGCAATTGATCAATTTGTGCCTTAAGACCGGAAACTTTAGCTGTTGCTGCTTGTTGTTGTTTGTTTATTCGGCTAATTTCTTCCCTTGTCAGTTTCGTCTGTAATTTTAACTCATATTGTAATCGCTGTCGTTTTAGTTTTAGTGCTGCTTGTTTTTCAATCACCGCATGAGTTTTAGCTGCCAGATTTTCAACCCTTAACTGATAATAACCTGGATCAATTCTGACCAGCAGCTGCCCTTTTTCAATACGGTCTCCCTCATTGACCGGCAAGTCAATAATGACTCCCCCAACCCGGTCAAAACCAATTTCGGTTAAACTGTCACTGGCAACAAATACGGCGTTAGTTATGGCATAATTGAGACGATGATTGATAAAACGAAATAAGCCAATCAGCAGAATAACAGTCAGCAGAACCAGGATAATGATTGCGACCTGTCGTTTTTTTAAAGCAGGTTGCTTTGTGCTTGCGTTGCTCATAGTGACCCTCGTAGATGTGGTGAAATCAAACCTTGCCAGAGGATTTGTTGTACATGCTGGCTAATAATTTCTGGTTGTTGATGCTCTTGTTGAAAACCCGGCAGATGTTGACGTAATGGTGCCGATTGAAACAGGTGCAGAACCATACCGATAATTGTATTAGCAAGAAGCACCGGATCGAGTTGAGGGCTTATTTGCCGACAGAGCTGATTCAGCTCAATTATTAACGTTCCGAAAACCTGATTGGCAAGGTATTTTAATCGCCGTTCATCGCCATCAAGGAGTTCCCGTTGAACAAATTTAAGGAAAGTTTGATCTTCATCAAGAATTTGGCAAAGGACATCAATCAAGCTGCTTAAGCGATTTTGTGGTGGTTTGTTGCTTTTCAGAACGGCAAGCAGGTGGGCTGATCTGCCAGTAAAGGCTTGCTGAACAGCCGCCAAATAAAGTTCTTGCTTGTCGTTGAAGTGATGATAAAGGCTGCCGATATTCAATTGACAAGCGCTTGCGATGTTTCGCATGCTGACACCGGCGTAGCCCCTGTTTGAAAATTGCTGCATAGCCACCACAAGTATTTCTTTTCGATTGATCCGACCAGCCATCAGTTATTTTTCCCCCTTTAGGGCGGGATTCTGCCCAAGAGAAAAGCTGAGTTGTGCGGCAGCTAACAAGTAGCCGTAATGGGCTGTCTGCAGGTTGACATCAGCACGGGTCTGAAGTGTTTGAGCTGTGAGCAAATCGCTGGTAGAAATAATATTTTCGTGAAATTGTAGAATTGACAGCCGATGGTTTTCTTGTGCTTGCACAAGAGCTTTGGCGGCAGTTTTTTCATTATGGGCAGCAACGTCAAGCTGATTGAATGCTTCTTCAACCTGGAGGCGGACAAGATCTTCCAGTTCAAATAAAGCCTGTTGCTTTGCCCGCTTTTCATGCTGGCTGGCAACTCTACGTGCTCGATCAGCGCCTCCAGAAAACAGGTTCCAGTCAAGGTGGATGCCGATAGCGGCGTTATCGCGATTGGTGTAGGAATTATGTGATGCTGTCAGGTTGTTCCCGTCCCGCCAATAACTGGCAACCAGAGCCAGATGGGGGTAGTCATTACTGTGAGACAATTGGATTTTTTCATTTGCCGAGGCGATGGCTGTTTTAGCACTCAAAATCTCTGGCCGTTTCTCAAGTGCTGTTGCTGTGAGTTGCTGCAACGATTGCTGTGGTTGTGAGATAGCTTGGGGTTCAATAATTGTTAGCGGATCCTGCTGTGGCAGGTTGAGGAGCAGGTTCAGTTTGCTGCGGATGAGGGTTACCCGATTTGTGATGCTGCGCAGTTGCTGATTTGCTGCAGCCAGAGCCACTTCAGCCTTGAGGCGATCATTGCCTGGAACCATCCCCTGTTCATACGCTGCCCGGATATCAGCAAGATGGCTTTTTAGCTGGGCACATTGTTGATTTGCCAGTCGTTGCAGTGCCTCTGACTGTAATAATTGCAGTGCTGCAACATGAACATCAAGGGCGAGTATCCGCCGAGCTTGCTGCAGGTTGTAACGTGCTATATCGACATTCAATTCAGCTAGTTTTTTCTGAATACTGAGATGAAATCCGGTAAAAAGCGGCTGTTTAATCCTGATTTGATAATGAACCTGGTCTTTGTCACTGACTGTCAGAGAACTTCCGGCTATAGATTGAAATGGATTATCGTTGAGGCGATCGTAGCTGAAGGAAAAATCGATACTGGGGAGACGTTCTCGTGCTGCAGCTTCAGCTGAAGCGGAGCTGGCTGAATAGAGTTCACCGGCTTGAAGGATGCGCTGATGATTGCTCAGAGCCATTTGCACCGCATCCTCAAGAGATAGAATCTCTGCGTAACAGGTTGTTGCCCAAGACATTGTCACGAGTAATAAGCTGGTGAGAAAAACTCTTAGCGTCATGATATTTTCCTGCGGTTTTTTTTTGCCACAAAGTAAACGAACGTTTGATACGCTAACGTTTCTAGTGGCGTGCCGTCAAGACGATATTATGGAAATAATTTTTGTGTAACGACTGATCCGGGCAGGCATGGCAAACCCGACAGTGTGTTGTACAACCGATCAGTCGGGCGATCTGACCACAGGTGGTAACGTAACCGGGTGGTACCTGCGTGCCAGATTGTATATAGGATTGGTAAGGTGAACGGTTTGTAGTCGTAGCCATTTCGGCTTCTTTCTGGAACTTTCAACTGTTTGAGCCTTGGGTTGAGAATTACATATTTGGCGGTTGGTCGCGAGTGATTTTTTTGACCAGATATTTTCTCAGTCAGAAATTGTACAGATATGATTGTTAGAATTAATCAGGCTGTAAAAGTCACCTACGGCTAAGGAGGGTGAATTGCCAGATATCAATTGGGGGAGAGTTATTTGTCTGTTGTTGTGCAGTGGATTGTTGCTGGCGGGACAGGCCAGTGCTACTGAACCGATGCTACCAAAAGTTTATGCGGAGCGGGTTGATATAAGTGGTTGGCTGCTGAGCGAAAAGCTTGACGGGGTACGTGGATACTGGGATGGGCAGCAATTATTTTCTAAGAATGGCCATCTCCTGTATCCACCTGCAGAATTTGTACGTGATCTGCCCGACTTTCCGTTGGAAGGGGAACTCTGGGGGGGGCGAGGAACGTTTGAGCTGACATCAGGTATCGTCAAACGGAAACAGCCTCACCGTGGTTGGTTACAACTGAAGTTTGCAATTTTTGATGTCCCAGATGCTTCTGGCGGATTTACCCAACGGATAAAAACAGCACAGAACTGGTTTGATGCCCATCCATCCATTTATGCTTTTATTATATCGCAGATTCCAGTCATAGATAACGATCACCTGCAACAGGAATTGCAGAGAATTGAAAGCCTTGGCGGTGAAGGGCTGATCGTTCGTAAGGCTGATGCCCTTTATATTTCAGGCCGAAGTATGGAGATTCTCAAAGTGAAAAGTTATCAGGATGCCGAGGCAACAGTTGTCGCACACCTGTCAGGCAAAGGACGAAATGAAGGGCGGCTTGGTTCTCTACTGGTGGAGTTGAACGATGGCACACAATTTAAAATTGGGACAGGATTCAGCGATGAAGAACGAGAATATCCACCCCCAGTGGGGGAGGTGATTACCTTCAAATATTATGGGAAGTATCCATCGGGCATTCCAAAATTCCCAGCATTTTTACGCATCAGAGCAGATAAAATGTTGTAGTGTTGTGACACTGTTCAGCCTAATTTTGCCCCATTTGTTACCTGCCGTTCCGGCACCGCCAGAACCACGGAGCGATCATCCTGATAAAAACCACAGAGGAGAAATTCCGAACGAAAGGGACCAATTTGCTTCAGTGGAAAATTGACCACACCGATAATCTGTCGGCCGAGCAGTTCTTCTTTTGTGTAAAGGTCAGTCACCTGGGCACTCGATTTTTTTACCCCGATCTCCGATCCAAAATCGGCTTTAATTTTATAGGCCGGAACCCGCGCCTCAGGAAAATCCTCAACTTCGATGATCGTCCCCGTACGTAATTCAACTTGCTCAAATTCTTGCCAGGTGATCTCTTTCATTGGTTGTTGTCCTATCGGTTCAGATATGCTTATTTTATTTGGACTCAGTGTGACATAAGTACCGGAGTAGTCATGTATTTGAGCAGATGTCGACCGGTTTCGCCGAGTGTCTGGTAGCCACGGCGTGATTGGGAGGTTGCCCCCATCACTAGCAGATCGGCACCAAACTCAGCACAACGATTCAGCAGCATATCACCAATACTCAGATCGCCACTCAGCCGTTTTTCACAGGAGAGAGGCAATTGATAGCGAGCCATATGTTTGCAAATATCGGCTTGATGAGACTGATATGCCTCATCACCTTCGCGCCCCTGGACGCTAATAACTTTGATTTGATCGGCTTGACGCAGGATTGGCATGGCATCATGCAGGGCGCGTGCGGATTCTGGCCCGCCACGCCATGCCATCAACACCCGCTTATAATTGTGGTTGAATTCCCCCGCATAAGGGACGATCAGCACAGGTCGCCCTGACCCGAGAACTGCTTTTTCTGGTAAATTGTGTGGAATGGCAAGATCCGGAGCTTCCTCATCAGTTTGGCTGACGACCAGAAGATCACGATAGTGAGCGTGAAGGTTGAGAGCATTGGGTACATTCAACTCACTTCTGAGACTGTCGATACAAATCCACGTGGAAGAGAGCCCGGCAGCAGTAGCTGCTTGTTTAAAGCGCTGTTCTGCCTCATCAGCAAGCTTCTGTCCATTGTGTTTATGGGCAACAAAGTGGGGGTGAGGGATAACGTAGATGCCGGTTAGTTGTGATTGTTGCTGTGCTGCTAACCCGATTGCGACCTTCAGGCGAGAATCACAGGTTGGGCGATTGTCGATATGAACGAGGATATCTTTAAGATTCATAATTTCGCTCCTTTAGGTTTCAACAATAGTGCAGAGAAGGGACGTTTCCCGTTCTCATCATATGATATATTCGATGGCTAAGCAAAAATCTTGTCCCACAATGCGTAGTGCTTTTTCGAGGGTGAAGACAGATATGTGTATGTCGAGGTCTCGAAAAAATGCTACAACGCCGTGGGTCGAACTGTTTGCGCCGCCATTTATTATATCAGCTTTTTTTACCCAGATAGGCCTCCTGGATTTTTTCTGATGCCAATAGTTCAGCTGATGTTCCTGACAGGGCGATCTTGCCGACATCAAGGACGTAACCGCGGTCGGCAAGTTTCAGGGCGGCTTTGGCGTTCTGCTCGACCAGGAGAACAGTCACTCCTTTATTGGCAATCATCTTGATCTGTTCAAAGATCGCTTTGACCAGAATCGGCGCCAGACCGAGGGATGGTTCATCAAGAAGAAGCATTTCCGGATCACTCATCAACGACCGCCCGATAGCGAGCATTTGTTGTTCACCGCCAGAGAGAGTTCCTGCCAGTTGTTTGCGCCGTTCTTCCAGCCGGGGAAAGAGTTGATAGACCCACTGCAGAGTTTCTTTGTTCATTTTACTTTTGACAAAGGCTCCCAACATCAGGTTTTCTTCAACGGTCAGGATACCAAATACCCTTCGACCTTCTGGAGATTGACTGATTCCTAGCTTAACAATTTTGTGTGCCGGAAGTTGGGTCAACTCTTGACCTTTAAACTTAATTGAACCCGATTTAGCTTTGATCAACTGACTGATGGTACGCATGGTGGTGGTTTTCCCGGCGCCGTTGGCACCGAGAATCGTAACAATTTCACCTTTGTGAACTTTGAGTGAGATCCCTTTGATTGCAGCAATGCTGCCGTAGGAAACCTCAAGATCTTTTATTTCAAACAGGACGTCGTTACTCATCGTCATCCTCACTTCCCAGATAAGCTTCGATAACCGCAGGGTTGTTCTGAATTTCTGCCGGAGTTCCATCTGCGATCTTTTTACCGAAGTTGATAACCGTCAGATAATCGGTGACTTCCATGACCATATCCATATCGTGCTCTATCAATAGGACAGTGACCCCTTTATCGCGGATTTTGAAGATTGTCTCCAATAATCTAAGGGTTTCATTGTCATTCAGCCCTGCAGCAGGTTCATCCAGGATCAACAGGGTGGGCTCAACCGCCATGGCACGAGCCATTTCAACCCGGCGCTGAATACCGTAAGGAAGAGATCCTGTCGGTGTGGCAGCAAATTCACTCAGCTGGAAAAAATCGAGTTGTTCTTCAACTTTATGCCAGTTGTCCAATTCATCACGTCGGGAAGCCGGAGTATGGATGATGCCGTGCCACCAGCTCTGTTTACTTTTGATGTGGCGGCCACTCATGATATTTTCAGCGACCGACATCTGGCTGAACAGGCGGATGGTCTGAAAGGTGCGAACGATCCCACAATCAACAATCTGGTAGGGGGTCAATCCGCGGATCTCTTCACCGCGCCAGTTAATTGAGCCTTCTTCTGATTTATAGATGCCGGTGATGCAGTTGAAAACCGTGGTCTTGCCCGCACCGTTCGGACCGATAATGCCGTAAATCTGGCCAGAATCGACCTTGAAACTCAGAGCATCGACGGCGGTCAGACCGCCGAAACGTTTGGTGACATCGGTCAGGATCAGCTCATTATGCGCCATGGTTTGATTCCTTGATCAAAAACTTGGGGATTTTGCCGAAAGTTGCCGGCCAGATACCACGTGGTCGCAGGATCATCGCCAGGATCATCGCAAAACCGAAGATGAAGAAGCGCCAGGTTGCGAACTCTCTGAAAATTTCCGGCAGGACGAACATCATAAACACTCCAAGTAAAATCCCCGGCATCGAAGATCCGCCGACCAGGACAATACTGAAGAAAAGTACCGACTGGATAAATTCAAATGCTTCCGGGCTGACGGCAGAATATTGGGTCGCAAAAACGGTTCCGGCCAACCCGGCGATTCCGGCGCCGAGGGCAAAAGCAAAGATTTTATAAACCCGGGTGTTGATCCCAATGCTTTCGGCGGCAAGGTGATCTTCACGCAGGTAGTGCAAGGCGCGCCCCGCCTTGCTTTTTTCCAGATTGCGCATGATTCCCAGGGTGAGCAACAGGACTGCAAAGGCGAAATAATAAACCGCTAGTTGGCTGGTTAATTGCGTGCCAAACAGACTCAGCGAGTCGAGGCCAAAAATTCCGTTCGGGCCGCCAGTTATTCCACCCAGATTGTTCTGTACCACCTGAATAAAAACGATGTTAAAACCGATAGTGACCACCAGTAGATAGTCCCCACGCAAATGGATAATCGGTCCGGAGAGAAGAACCCCAAACAGTGCTGGCAGCAGAATGGCCACCGGGATTGTTGCCAGCAATGGCCAGCCATACTGGGAGTTGAGAATTGCGGTAATATAGGCACCCATACCAAAAAACAGCGCCTGCCCCATGTTGAACATCCCCGCTTTACCCAGAATAATATCCTGTGACAGTGCAACTACAGTAAAAATGAGGAAGGTGATAGCAACCGCCTGCCAGCGTGGGTTAAGCAGGTTCGGCATGATCGCCATGACAACAATTAAGGCCGGAAAACCGAAACGTTCTAAATTTTTCATCAGACTTTCCCCGCAACCCGCTCACCGAGAAGTCCAGTGGGGCGGACAATCAGGATCAGGATCAAAAGGATAAAAGTGAATGCGTCGGCCCAGGTACTGGAGATGTAGCCGGCGATAAATGCCTGGAACAGACCCAGCATCATGCCGCCAAGCATGGCGCCGGGAATATTGCCGATGCCGCCAAGAATCGCGGCAATAAAAGCGTAAAGACCGTACTGCCAGCCCATGTTGAAGGTAATGCCACGATAGTAAAGACCAATAAACAGCCCGCCAACTGCACCCAGGGATGAGCCGATAATGAAGATAATAGCGATAATTCTGTTGACGTTGATCCCCATCAGTCGGGCGGCATCCTGATCGATAGCGCTGGCGCGAATGGCGGCCCCCATCCGGGTCTTTTCAACAAACAGGTAGAGAGCGATCATTAGACCCAGTGATAATACCAGAATAAGGACTTGAATCAGACTGATGACAACCCCGTTAATATCCCAGTAGACTTGGGGAATCAGTTCGGGGAAAATCCGCATCTGTGGTCCCCAGATCAGCATGATGCCGTTCTGGATCATCAGGCTGGCACCGAGAGCAGAAACGACAGCGGATAAGCGCGGTGCTTCGCGAAGCGGTCGGTAGGCAAGTCGTTCAAGAATAATTCCGACGCAAGCCATAACTGCTGCGGAAAGAAAGAAAATAGCAATAACCGCAACGAGTGAGGTTGCCTGCCCCATCACCTGGGTATAGATGGTCAGGCCGACGAATGCTGAGGCTGCGACCATGTCCCCATGGGCAAAATTGATCAACTTCATTACCCCGTAAACCATAGTGTAGCCAAGAGCTACCAGGGCAAAAATGCTGCCGATGGTCAGGCCGTTTGCCAGCTGTTGCAGAAAAATATCCATAAAAAACTTACTCCCGTTTATTTGGATCGGTTCGTTTGTCTGCCGTTCACAAGTCAGAGAAGGAGGTGCAATTTCCTTCGCTCACGTCTGAAGGGTAGAAAAAGGGGGCGAAAGCGCACTAGCAGCATTCTCCCGCCCCCTTTGATTGTTCTGTTACGGAAATTTAGCCGTTTTTATTGAGCGTAAATGACTTTGTAGCTGTTGTCGGCCTGAATTTCCTTCACGACATAGGCTCCGCCTATACGGTTACCATCTGCTGCAAAAGAGATTGATCCGGTAATGCCCTCAAGAGGCTTGTCCATGTTGTGCAGGTAGTCAGCTGCTTTTTTGGTATCGAAGCTCTGATTGTGCTCCATGGCATGAATGATAGCCCGCATGCCATCAATGTTCATCAGCCCCCAGATTGATGGCGGCATCATGCCATAGGTTCTCTGGTAGTCAGCAATGAAAGTCTTGGCGATTTCATAGGGGAGGGCATCTGGTGATGGAACGTTGATAATAAGAGCACCCTTAGCTGAAGAACCAGCCAGTTTGGCAAAATCAGCGTTGTCATTAGCGTCACCACCAATGAAGTCAGCTTTAATTCCCAGAGCCTTTTGTTGTGCTCGTAATTGACCACCATCACTGTAATAACCAGCAAAGAAGATGACGTCTGGATTTTTTGATTTGATGTTGGTTAGAACCGGGGTGAAATTCTGAGAGTCTGCTTTGATTTTGGCATAAGTGACAACATTGCCGCCGGCTTTTTTGATTTCAGCGACGGTTGCTTCGGCTAACCCGGCAGCATAGCTGGAGAAGTCAGAGATAACCGCAATACGTTTGTAACTTTTGACGTTAACCATGTAGTTGGCAGCGAAAACAGCTTCGGCACTGTTGGGAAATGAATTGCGCAGAAATGTCCAGTAACCATGCTCGGTCAGGCTGTCAGCCGTACCGTCTGAGGTCTGCAGTACGCCAGCGTTGAAGTAGGTTTTTTGAGCAGCTTCGGCGGCGGTTGAGGTGTAGGAGCCAATCACCATGGCAACACCCTTATTGACCAGGTCTTTAGCGCAGATGGCTGCTGCCATTGCGGTACCTTGATCATCGCAGACAATGACTTCAATTTGTCTGCCCATAACACCACCTTTGGCGTTGATTTGCGCGGCCATCAGGCGTACGCCGTTCTCGATCCCTTGCCCTTCGTTGGCATAGCTGCCGGTAATTGGAGCCTGGACACCGACCTTGAGAGTGTCAGCCCAGGAGAGGCCAGCCATCAGAACGATGGTAAAGAGAGTTAGCAGAATGTTGCGGAATGTTCTTTTCATGTGTTCCTCCTTGTTTGATAGTTAAAAACAATGTTATGAAAGGTTACCTTCTCGTTCTCAATTGGTCAATTGAATTGCCAAGTCATAGTAAGCAACAGCCGTTAAAATAGCAGAAATGTGGAATCAATGCTTATTTAAACCGAGCATTTGTTTCAAGGCATGCTGGGCGATGGCTGGGTTCTCTTTGAGACGACGTTTTGAGTAGGGGAGCCAATCTTCGCCATAAGGGACATAAACCCTTAATCGGTGTCCAGCCGCCAGAATGATTTCACGCAGTTCTTCGTCGACACCGAGCAACATTTGAAACTCATATTGATCAGGTCTCAACCCCATTTGGCGAATCAGATTCATTGCCTCAAAGATTAATAATTCATCGTGGGTGGCTATCCCGACATAAGCTCCCTGTTTTAAGAGTTGTTCAAGACAAGTGACATAGTTGCGATTGATCGCCTGCGGATTTTTCCAGGCGTCCTTGCGGGACTCAATATAGATACCTTTACAAAGCCGATAGTTCTGATAGCCATCACCCAGATCAACAATGTCCTGCGGCGTGCGACGCAAATAACCTTGAAAAGCAGTTCCCACATGACCGGGAAATTCTTCGCGTAATTTACGGAAAAAATCAAAGGTGTCATCTGTGACAGGGACATCTTCGATGTCAATACGGACAAAGTTACCTAGCTTTTTGGCTTCAGCGACCATCTCGCGGATAATTTCAAAGCATTGCTCTTTATCGAGTAACAGCCCCATTTGTGTTGGTTTGATCGATAAGTTGGCATCCAGGTTTTCACGTTCAATGGTACGCAGGATGTTGAGACCGTCATCTTTAAAACTGATAGCTTGATCCATGCTGGTAATAAATTCACCGAGGATATCAATTGTTGTCATCATCCCCTGTTGATTCAGATCTTTTGTCACCTGAACAGCGTCAGCCAAGGTTGATCCGGCAATATAACCTTTGGCAAAATGACTGACGATTGGTTTAGGGACATGCATGATGGTTTTTGATACAACATAATTAAAAAGTGACATCGTTTTGTCCTGTTCTTCCTTCTCCATGAGGGAGAAGGTGCCCGGCAGGGCGGATGGAGTTACAGCCGGCTTTCCCTCACCCGACGCTATGCGCCACCCTTTCCCTGAGGGAGAGGGGATAACTGATCAGGAAGGTTTTCAGTCCTCATCCAAAAATGGATATGCAAAAGTCTGTGGCGGCACGAAGTTTTCTTTAATCGAGCGAACCGAAGCCCAACGCATCAGGTTCTGCTTGCTGCCCGCTTTGTCGTTAGTTCCTGAAGATCGTCCTCCACCAAAGGGTTGCTGACCAACAACTGCTCCAGTCGGTTTGTCGTTAATGTAAAAGTTGCCGGAGGCATTTTCCAGCTTTACCAGGGCGAGACTGATAGCGGTACGATCCTGAGCAAAGATGGCTCCCGTCAAACTGTAGGGGGAGGTCTGGTCGCATAATTCCAGAGTTGCTTCGTAGTCGGCATCCGGGTAGCGGTACATGGTTATCACCGGGCCGAAGATTTCTTCCTCCATGGTTTTGAAGTGGGGATCGGTTGTGGTGATGACCGTTGGCTGGATAAAGAAACCCTTACTGTCATCATAACCACCACCGATAACAACTTCGGCATTATCGGCTGCTGCTGCATAGTCAATATATTGAGTAATGGTGCTGAAGGCTGCTTTGTCGATGACAGCGTTAACAAAGTTACCAAAATCAGAAACATCTCCCATTCTGATGCGATCAGTTTGAGCTTTTATTTCTGCCAGAACCGGTTCCCAGAGCGACTCGGGGATGTAGGCACGGGACGCGGCAGAACATTTTTGTCCTTGATACTCAAATGACCCACGGACGATTCCGGTTGCAAGGGCTTTAATATTGGCGGATACGTGAGCAAAAACAAAATCTTTACCACCTGTTTCGCCGACGATGCGTGGATAGGTTTTATATTTGTCTGCGGCAATATTGTTGCCGATTTGTTTCCACATGCTTTGGAATACTGCAGTGCTGCCAGTAAAGTGGATGCCGTTGAAGTCGGGGCTGTCCAGGCAGACGTTGCCGACATCGCTGCCGGAACCAGGGACGAAGTTGAGAACGCCGTCTGGCATGCCCGCTTCCTGAAATAATTTCATCAAGTAGTAAGGTGCATAAACGGCAGAAGATGCCGGTTTCCAGACCACAGTATTGCCCATGATGGCTGGTGCAGTCGGTAGATTACCGGCAATTGCGGTAAAGTTAAATGGAGCAACGGCAAAAACAAAACCTTCGAGGGGACGATGCTGAACATAGTTCCAGATCGGTGAAGGTGAATGGAGCGGTTGATCTGCATAGATTTCCTGAGCAAAGTAGACATTGAAGCGGAGGAAGTCGATCAGCTCGCAGGCGGCATCAATTTCGGCCTGAAAAGGATTTTTGCTGATATTCAACATCGTCGCTGCATTGATCAGAAATCGATACGGTCCGGCCAGAAGGTCAGCTGCTTTCAAGAAGATGGAGACCCGTTCTTCCCAGCGGAGACTTTGCCAGACTGGCTTGGCCGCCATGGCCGCATCAATCGCCATCTGTACTTCTTTGGCGCCAGCTTTATGGTAGCTGCCCAGTTGAATTGAATGATCGTGGGGGCAGGAAATTTTAGCCAGATTACCGGTTCGAACTTCTTTCCCACCAATGATCAGGGGAACCTCAATTTGTTTGGACTGCAGTTCTTCCAGTGCGTCCTTTATTTTCTGTCGTTCCGGTGTGCCGGGTGCATAGGAAAGAACCGGTTCGTTTTGTGGAAAGGGAATATTGATTGCTGCATTGTTGAGAACAGACATTGATTTCTCCTTGTTGTTTCGCAGGACTGATTTTTTTAGTGATTGCTTGGCTGTACTAGCAATGAGGATGCCAAACTCTGTTTTAAAAATCGGGACACCCCTTGTAGGGTTCATAAGTCATTGTTCTACAAGAGTTTAATAATATGGAAAGTTCCGTAAGCAAGTTTTTTTCAAGCTATTTGTTGTCACATATTATGCAATTACGCATAAGGAGATCAGCAGAGCCCGTGTTTCTTTAATTTTCTGGCAATGGTTGATTGATTCACATCAAGAGCTACTGCAATTTCAGTCTGGTTGTGAAACTGTTGCAATGCTTTTTTTAACAGCTCTTTTTCAACGAGATCAAGGGTTTGCTGCAGAGGGGTTCCGAGGGGAAGATCGATACTGGAAAACTTATTTTTCGGCGCATGTGAGGTGATCTGAACAGGCAGGTCAGAAAGGTCGATCAGCTCAGTTTCCGACATAACGACCAGACGTTCACAAATATTCATTAATTCTCTGACGTTTCCGGGGTAAGGGTAGGCAGTCAGGGTGTCTAGTGCCGCCCGGGTCAATCGTTTGTGTGAGCCAGTTTGTTGGGTAAAAATATCAATGTAATGGCGGATCAGTGGAATAATGCAGTCGTGGCGATCGCGTACTGCTGGAACCTGGATTGGGATGACATTGAGGCGATAGTAGAGATCAAGGCGAAATTTACCCTGTTCAACCATCGTTTCCAGATTTTGATGGGTTGCTGCCAGAACTCGAACATTGACGGTGCGGTTTTTGGTGTCACCCAGGCGAGTAATTTGCCCATCTTCGAGAAAACGTAATAATTTGACTTGTGACGGGAGAGGGAGTTCGGCAACTTCATCAAGAAACAGGGTTCCCCTGTCGGCCAGTTCAAAATGCCCCGGTTTGCCACTGGCCAGAGCTCCAGTAAAAGCACCTTTTTCGTAGCCAAACAGTTCCGCTTCAATCAATGATTCCGGTATCGCACCGCAGTTGATTCTGATCAGTGGTTGCTCGGCTCGGATTGAGTTTTTATGAATCAGATTGGCTATCAACCCTTTGCCGACACCCGATTCCCCGAGGATCAGTACCGAAGAATCTGCTTTGGCAACTTTGATTGCCTGTTGTAGAGCGCGGATCATTGTCGGGCTGCGGGCAATGATCTGTTGTGATTCCAGATCGGCTTGTTGCATCGCCAGCATCTGATCGCGAAAACTATCTTTGATCGCTTCCTGTTTTTCCAGCTCCCGCTGCAGGTTATCAATCTCGGTGATATCACGCTCGCTGACGACGACGCGATTGAGTTCGCCATATTCATCGAAGACTGGGGTCGCAATCGAGATCAGTTTGTGGCCATCTTTGTCCTGCAGCAAACTGACGCGCCGCTTGCTTTCGCTGGCTTCCAGGGCTGCTGACCGGGCAATAAAGCCACTCTCAATTAATTCACACATATTGCGGCCAACAATTTCGCTTGCTGATATGTTGTGGATTTTTTCAGATGCCGGATTCATGCGGATGACGTTGGCGTCAGCATCGCAGACGAAAAGACCATCAGATGATGAATCAATGATAGTATCAAGTTCGCGGGAAAGGGTCTGAAACGAGGGGAGGTGACGGGTCATCGTGTCAAGCTGGGTGCCATCAACAAGAATACAGACAGCACCGCAAATGTGGTCATTTTCCATGTACGGATTAACCCCGACCAGATATTCCCGGTCAGAAATCTGCAGGGGGATTTCGCAGCTGGCTAGCGAGCCGTTGAGAATTTTATTGACCTGCAGCCAAAAACCGGGGAGTTCCAATTCGAGAGAATTTCCGGTGGAAAGATTAAGTTGTTCAAGTGCAAGTCTACTGAGAAGGGTGATAGTCCCTTTCAGATCAACAACAATCATGACTCGAGCTGTGGCATCAGCCAAGGCTTGGAATCGGGATATCGTTGGAAAAGTCTGCATAAACTTATTATGCATAAATGCATTGATTATGCAACGAGGAATAATTGTTTATTGAAGGATCCCTTCTGTTCGGTGACTGCCAACAATAATGTCTTCACAAGATGGTTATGAGATAGCTAAGCAAAAATTTCGTCATACAAGGCTTAGTGGGTTTTCAGGGGTGAAGACATACGCAGGTATGTCGAGATCCTGAAAAAACACTATAACGCAGTAGGGCGGACTTTTTGCGACGCCATCAAATTAGAGTGATTCCCAGAACTCAGCTGCTTCTTTCCAGCGGAAAGCTTCATCCAGATCTTGAGGAACACCTTTTCCGGTGGAGTACATGACTCCGAGACAGTATTGGGCTTTGGGATGCCCCTGATCCGCGGCGGCGGTCAGCCATTTTTTCCCCTCCAGGGTATCTCTTTTGACCCCTTTACCATTAAGGTGCATGATTCCCAGGTTATACTGGGCGTCGGCATTTCCTGCATTGGCTGCTTCCGTCCACCAATGAAAGGCGAGTTGGTAATCCTGTGCCGTACCAACTCCTTTGACAAAATGTTGCCCCAGTAAAACTTGAGAGCGTTGGTGCCCACGGGTTGCTGCTTGTTTTAATAACACCACTGCCGTAGTGGGATCGCGCACTTCTTCGCTGCCAGAACCGAGTAATTTCCCAAGATTATAAATGGCATCCAGATAGTTTTGTTCAGCGGCTTTTTGTAGCCACCGGCGCGCCTCTGTGTAACTTTGTAGAACCCCCGTCCCTTTGGCATACATCATTCCTAAATGATATTGGGCTGTAGGAAGACCTTGCTCGGCCGCCTGGCGTAACCATTGTCGAGCTTTTAAATAATTCTTTTTGACCCCTTTTCCAATCAGATACATGTGTCCAAGGGTAAACTGAACTTTAGGATTCCCTTGCTCGGCGGCCATTCCCCACCAGCGCTTTGCTTCGATAAAATCTTTTGGAACCCCGTGTCCCTTCGCATACATCAAACCAAGATTATATTGTGCATCAGAAAAGTTCTGATCGGCAGCTTTGCGGAACCAGTGAAGGGCTTGATCGTAATCGGCTGGCACGCCACGACCCTTGATATAGGCCTGACCAAGGATATTTTGTGCCCGTGTATATCCAAGTTCTGCGGCCTTTTGGTAATATTTGGCTGCTTCTGCTGGGTTTTCTGCAGTTCCTAACCCTTTATCGTACATTCGTCCGAGCATGAAAATAGCTCTAGGATGCTGGTGTTGAGCTGCCAGTCGAAACCATTTCATCGCTTCAGCAGAAGATTTTTCTACCCCTTTGCCCTGAAAGTAGTTCATCCCTAATTGATAATGTGATTGCGCCATGTCGGTCATTTGCATTCCCTTGCCATGAATTGTAAGTTGAGCTTAATTATTTATTATACACTAAAAGTTCGATTATTGGCAGTAGAAATAAAGACTTTGAATTAAATATTGACAACTTATGATTAAGATGGTCAAATATTACGAAATCAATTTAACCATGAAAGGCTGACCGATGAGCAAATATCAAAGGCAGGACATTCTTCTTGAGACTGGAACCAATGAAATGGAAATCATTGAATTCTACCTTGGGACTCAGCCCTTTGGCATCAATGTGCATAAGTTGAAGGAAATTATCACATTTGAGCAAGAGGCTTTAACCGTGATCCCCGGGAGTGGGGAGGGGATGCTCGGAACTTTGCTGCTGCGGGGGAGCACGATTCCTCTGATCGATCTGAAGTCACATATCGTTCAGAAGGAAAAAGATCTGGTAGGGGGGATGCGTCAGGTGGTGTTGGTCTGTGAGTTTAATGATCGGGTCAATGGTTTTAAAGTTGATGGGGTGAATCAGATTCACCGGGTTTCCTGGGAAGATATCCAGCCGATGGCCAGCTTTATCGACCAGTATCGACCCCGTTTTACCGGGAGTGTCAATATTGAAGGGCGTGAAATTCTGATTGTTGATCTGGAACACATTGTCGCTGAGTTTGATTCAGAAGCGAACCTTGATTATGAGGCGAGCCTGCATGCCGATGAAATGGAAGAGAAGATTCCCCATACGCGGGAACGGATGAAACTGATGCTCGCGGAGGATTCGGCTTTGATCCGTAATGGAATTGAAAAAGTTCTCAAAGGTTCACATTATACAGATCTGAAAGTTTTTGTTGATGGCCAGCAGTGTTACGATCATATTCTGGAGCTTAAGCAACAGATAGCTGCTGGAGAACCACTCGACAACTTGTTAAATCTGTTGATTACCGATATCGAAATGCCACGGATGGATGGCTTGACCTTGTGTAAAAAAATCAAGGATGATCCTTTATTACGTGGTATGAAGGTCATAATGTTCTCTTCGCTGATCAATGAACAGATGGCCGTTAAATGCGATCAGGTCGGTGCCGATGGCTATGCAACAAAACCTCAGATCCCTTACCTGGTTGGAATGATGGATAAATTTTTGGAGATTGACAAGTCGGGGTAAGCGATTATTAAATGAAAGTATTGCAGTAATCTCGGGACTGTCCCCAGCACCATCGGGGGCTGTCCCGAAGTTTACGATCCACGAAGAACCGCAGCGGTTCGCACCGCAAGAGCCTGGGGCAGCCCCGGATTTGCTGCCATCTATTCTTAAGCTAGCGATCTTCGATCATTTTATCCAATATTTTTTTCCAACCGTTGACAAACTCTTTCTGCATCCTGCCGAGCTTCTTCAATCTGCGCTGGGGACATCTTGTTCTCCAGAGATTCGAGGGCTTTTTTTGCATCTTCATGCCCTTTTTCTGCGGGCAGTCTCAGCCAGATATAAGCTTTGACGTGATCCTTGGTGACTCCTCGCCCGAGAGCATACATCCCACCCAGATTGTATTGAGCGTCGGTGTAGCCCTGCTCAACTG
The DNA here is from genome assembly GCA_021647765.1 of Desulfuromusa sp. Classification (GTDB taxonomy): domain Bacteria; phylum Desulfobacterota; class Desulfuromonadia; order Desulfuromonadales; family Geopsychrobacteraceae; genus Desulfuromusa. The sequence continues at coordinate 60,881 of JAKIUD010000011.1, forward strand.
CTTTACTCCACCATTTGACTGCTTCGGTATCACTCTTTATAACTCCGTAGCCGAATACGTATAAAACTCCCAGGTTATATTGGGCGGCAGCATTTCCCTGTTCGGCTGCCAGTGTCCACCAGTGGCGGGCTTCATCATAGTCCTGCGGTATATCCTTACCATTAATGTACATGCTGCCCAGATTGTACTGAGCATCAATATCCCCCTGTTCGGCCGCCAGTTTGTACCAGTCAACTGCTGCAAAAGAATCAATTTCAACCCCTTCTCCCTTGGCATACATGAAACCGAGGTTGTGCTGAGCACCAACATGCCCTTGTTCTGCCGCCAGTCGACACCACTTAGCTGCTTGAACTGCGTCCCGCTCGACCCCCTGACCGAAAGCGTACATCACCCCAAGATTAAACTGGGCATCTGCGTTTCCCTGCTGGGCTGCCAGCCGGTACCACTTGATCGCTTCCTGTTCATCCTGATGAATACCTTCTCCGGTGGCAAACATCATTCCCAAGGTGAATTGAGCTTCAATATGATTTTGCTCTGCTGCTTTCCGACACCAATCCAACGCTTTGCTATTATCCGCATCAATCCCTTGACCAAAAGCGAGCATAACGCCAAGACTATACTGAGCATTAGAATCACCATGTTCTGCTGCTTGCTGGTACCAATAAACAGCCTTGGAATCATCTTGCTGAACCCCGTTTCCTTGTTCATAGAGATAACCCAACGCAAGTTGTGCTTGCGTATGTCCTTGTTCTGCCGCTTTGTTATACCAACTTGCCGCTTCAGCATAATTCTGATCGGTTCCATCGCCGGTTTCACACATCCGCGCATAATTAAATTGGGCATCCGGATGACCCTGCTCTGCTGCCAGTTGATAGCGTGTTTCAGCAATAAAATCTTTGTCACTCATGAAGCTCTCCTGATCGAGATCTAGATTTCTAGTTGACTCTACGATGATTAAAGTAGCAGAAGGGCAATCTGTCTGCAAATTTTACTGGGAATTTTGTGGGAAGAAATAAAAAAGGAGACTGCATAGTAGCAATCCAGGAGTTCACCCAAAAAAACGAATAAGAACCTGATAGCTTATTGAAATAATACGGACAACTCTTTTTTCGAAGTAGCAATAGATAAAATCCTGGTTTGTGACTCTTACCTGGTAAGTGCCACAACATCGTGGACTAAAAAAAGTGCCAGTACATCGAAGACAATAGTTCTCTGACAATTGAATAGCAACCGCGTAAACCTGTGAACACCAAATTCTATCAGGAGGTGTTCATGGACAACAAATTAAAGCGGTATCGAGTTCTGGCGGTGCAACGATTCATGGCTGGTGAGAACCCCGAGTCAATTTGCGCTTCACTCGGAAAATCAAGGGCTTGGCTCTACAAATGGGTGGATCGATA
>JAKIUD010000086.1 GCA_021647765.1 Desulfuromusa sp.
TCTAAACCGATAGTGGTAATCTTCATGGTGGTCTCCTCTCGTTTCTGTTGATGGAATGATTGATTACCATCATGGCGCATTGACGCCGATGAGTGAAGCGGGGGAGACCATCTCATCGAGTTTACTGTAATATTGGTTAAACTCCATGTTCGCTTCTACCGTTTTTTTTATTTCCTACTTGACAGGAGCTGACTTGCCTAGTTGGAAGGTTAAACCAACCGAGTATTGCAGGTTGTTGTCAGGTTCAGGGAAATCAACCAGGTGCCGAACATCGGCACGCAGAGCAATTAAATCATCGAGAAAAAAATACTTGATGCCAACTCCATAGTTAAATAGAAAGTGATCTCTGTCTGGACCAACCTCTGGAGAGGAATAAATGGCTCCTAACCCAACGACAACATAGGGAACCAGTTTTGTGTCCGGTCTGAAATGGTAGAGAGTGTCTAAATGATAAGTTTCAACCTTGGTATCAGTTGTAGATCCGTCCTGCCCTTCTGCATCTGACTCCGTTCGACTGTAAAATCCTTCTACTGCCCAGTTTGCTGTCAGGTTATATCCCAGCCCTATCCCCCAGAAATTGGTTGTTTCAAGGGATTGATTCCCTTCAAACAGCTGCCTGCCATACATGGTGGAAAGGTTAGCGGCTCCGGATTGATTCTTTGCCGTTGCCGGCAGAGAAAAACTTAAGATGAGTAGTGATAGGAAAATAGTTTTTTTGAACATAGATAGATCCTTTTTGCGCTTCAGAATGTTTTTATTACGTAGATCAGTGTTGCGCTTGCCAAGACTCTCAGTAGGTTAACAGACTTCTTTGGAGATTCAGATAGAAGTATGGTGACTACCATTTTTCTGCTAACAATAAGCTATCTGCATACGGCGATTCATTGGTTACCTCGTCTAACTCCTGAAATATCTGTGTCCAGATATCCAGGCAAAATTGGATAAAGAAATCACAATCGGGAGCAAGTTGTTGCATGGACTCCTGAATATCCCGGCGAAAAGCGGCACTGATCTGATTGTCGCTAAAAGTCTCATTTTTTAACAAAGCTAAATCTGTCATGGATAGAGGAATGGGAGCAAAGCCCTTCCCTAAAAGTTGATTAGCAACTGCGGTCAGAAATATCCCCGAGAGGGAAGGGTATTGCTCAGTTTCTGCTTCAATAGTTGGTAGGTTGAATGGAAGTTTAGTGATAAATAAATCTTGCAGTAATTCAATCTGTTTCAACCGCTGCTCAACCCTTTCCAGATCCTTGATTGAGGTTATGGGTTGCAAGTTGTCTTCTTTATCATCCGCACCCTTTTGCGCTGGTGCTAGCGAAATAAGTTGCAATGAATCGATAAATAATAATTCGGGATAATCCAGGAAGGGATATATCTGCCCAGTGCTGATATTTTTAGCCCTGATCTGGAGTTTTTTAATCAGACTGTATCCTAATTGAAACAGGTTGAGTAGATAGGTGTTGCGAAAGACAGTATCGGCTCTATCGAGATCCGTTCCAGCAAGAAATTCAAGCGCCAGATTGAGAGTATCGTAAGTTGATTGGAATGTTTCAGCAACAGAATCAGCTTCAGCAACATCGATATTATCTGCACTCATTTTGCGGTTGGCGAGAAAGAGCAGTTCACAAGCTAAATCATGATCAATTCCGCTTGCAAGAATTTCAGCAAGCAGGTTATGTGGCTCGGCTTGAGTCAGGAGAGCTGCTGGATTTTTCAGGATGTCTGCCTCAAGGTGGAAATCACTCTTTCCCCCAGTATTGAAGGTTTCAGGATCTTTGTAGCTATAAATTTCTCTTGCTTCAAGGGCCGGGATAATCCCCAGGTCGAGGAGGCGATTATTGCGAGTCTGGTAGACTTCTTCTTCCAGGACGGGAAGAATCTCACTGCGGATCATTTCCATAATCAGCAGATAGCTCTCCTGTTCGCGATCTGACCAGATTTTTAGAATGGCACCGATGGTCTTTGCTGCATCTTCGCTGGAATATTCAATATCGTAGATTCCCTCCAATCGCTTGGCATTTTCAACATCATCGTCGTCGTAGGCCTCCAGCCCCCGGATGATGGTGAGATGTTTCTTGAGAAACAGGGCGAGAATTTCCGGTTCCATCTGCCGAGCCAACTGGCAGATCTTTTCCTCACCTGTGCTCAGCAGGAGTTGCAGCCAATATAGCGAAAGAACCGGGCTCAAATTGTCTGCGTCCCAGCAGTCTAGGTCGAGTAGAGTGGTTAACTGTTCAGTGGTCGCTAACATGAGTAACTCGGTAGAGTATTCAGCACCAAGTTCGTTAATCGTCAGGTACAATTCTTGTGGGTGGAGTTGGGGAACCAGTTTTTCTACCTGTTGTGCATTGATGAGCAGGTCATATTTTTGTTTGCCACGTGCTTGATGAATCAGATGCAGTTGTTCATCGATCGTCAGGGCATTATATTCTGTCAGTGAAATATTATGTTCTTGACGCAGAAGTGTCAGATCCCCGGCGTGATGTTTTGCTGGAAGAGAGATTTTAGTCATGCTTGTCGCTCCAGTTTATATAGTTTTGCTGAAAAAGTGTCACTCTAAAGCAGAAGGGGAAAATGTGCAATCAGGATCAACAGCAAAGATTTTCAGGCGGGTGCTTTTTCTTCTATTTGTTGCCGGGAATTGCTAATCTTGTTTCTCTGCTGACTATAGACAGGTATTTTGTGAATCAATTTATCAATAACCTATCAATTAAAACAAAAATGACCTTGGTTGTCATGTTGTCCAGTGCAGTTTTGCTGTTTATAATCGGTAGTATTGTTCTGGTTGCAGAGATCTATGTGACTCGAGCTGCCCAGACTCAAGAGCTCAGACTTCTGGCTAATACCCTTTCTGCTAACAGTCAACAACCTCTTGTTCTGGGTCAATATTCCAAGGTTGAGTCACTGCTTGCAGCATTACTTCAGCAGAAAAATATTCACGCTGCGTATGTTTTTGATAGAAAAGGACGTCCAGTAGCGGAATATTTGAAACAACAGGACTCTCAATTCGTTTTGCAATCCCTACAGAATGACTTCAGTGAAACGCATAAATCTTTCTGGACAACTTCAACGACGGAGCAGCAACTTTCCAGCAAAAAGCATTTCAGTTTGTTTACGCCGATTTTTTATGGCGGAAAACACATCGGTACGCTCTATCTTCTGAGTGATTTGAGCCGTCTATATGGTCGTTTAAGTGGTGTGGCGTTCGCGATTACTCTTGCTTTGCTGCTGTTGATATTCCTCTCCTGGCTGCTTGCAGGTTACTTGCAAAAGCCAGTTTCAGCCCCGCTATTACAACTTGCCTCTTTGATGGAGGATATTTCTCTGGCAAAAGATTATTCTATTCGGGCAGAAAAAGTAGGTCACGATGAAATTGGCACCCTGGTTGATGGTTTTAACCGGATGCTGGAGCAGATTGAACTGCACCAAGTTCATTTAGCTGAGCATCAAACTTATTTGGAACAGACCGTTTCCGATCGAACCGCAGAACTGCGTACAGCAGTGACAGAACTTGAGCTAGCAAGGCAGCAGGCCGATGCGGCCAATGAGGCAAAATCACGTTTTCTTTCGCGAATGACTCACGAACTAAGAACCCCTTTAATCGGGGTTTTGGGGATGAACGAATTGCTGCAACGCACATCTTTGAGTGAGCAACAACAAGAACTTGTAGAAACGATACAGAAATCCGGGGAACAGCTTCTTGATCTGATCAGTGATGTCCTCGATTTTTCCAGGATCGAAGCAGGGAAGCTATCACTAGAACTCACTGAGTTCGAGCTCCACTGTCTTGTTGAGGATGTGGTTGCATTACTCTCTCCGCAGGCCGATGAAAAAAAACTCTCTCTTTTGGTCAATATTGGATCGAATAGCCGCTGGAAAGTCAGGGCTGATAAGATCAGGTTGCGCCAAATACTGATGAACCTGGTTGGTAATGCGATAAAATTTACCTCTAGTGGATTGATTACTGTCAGTTTGTATTGCGGCCAGAACAGTGACAACCGAGGTACTTTTATCCTCGAGATCGCTGATACAGGCAGTGGAATGAAGGCGGAAGATATGCGACAGATATTTAATGTTTTTTATCAGACCGATGGTTCTGGGGCAAGTGGTGGTGCTGGGTTGGGACTTGCGATTGTCAAGCAACTGGTTGGCCTGATGGATGGGAATATAAAGCTGATTTCAACACCCGGCCAAGGGAGCAAGTTTCAGGTGATGGTTGAACTTTTACTGGTTGAAGAATCTTTACAATCGAAAGGTATCAACAGATGAAGAGGCCATTGGTTGTCATTGCGGTTTTGGTGTTTTTTGGTGGCGGGATATTGGCACTCTTCTGGTTTGGTCGTTCTTTCACTTCTTATGTTTTTTCTGCCAACGACTTGCATTTGGAGAGGCCTGAGCTGCAATCATTGCCCCTGGGGACACCAACTGTTTTTGACTTACATGGTCGTGGATTTAATCGTGAGACCTCTGTCAGTTTGTTCGTAGATGTTAACAATAGCGAGGCGACTATTGGATCTTATCCCCTAGAAGGGATCTACAACGAAAGTTTGCTATCAGGTCATTTTATCTATCTGGCTTCGGATGAAGGGGGACTTCAAGTTCTGGATGTTGAGAACCCACAACAACCTCAATTGCTTATTAGGTATTTAGCCGGCAGGACAATTATCGATATTCATCAAAAGGGAGATTTTCTTTATCTCTCTTGTGGCAGATTGGGTGTGTCTATTATGCAGGTTCTGCCCAATGGACTTTTGGATCATATTGCCGATATTTCACTCGATTCCCTTGCCAAGAGTTGTCAGGTTGTGGGTGGTTTTCTCTATGTTGCAGCTGGTTCAGGTGGCCTGTCGGTTTACGATGTTCAGCAACCGGAGCAAGTTAAGTTGGTGGAAACAGTTAATGTGGGTGCTGATGTTTCCAAAGTATCGATGTCCGGTGATTTTCTTTATGTTGCTGCGGGGAGGAAGAGGATTAATGTTTATCAGTTGGATTCCCCACAAATACCACGCCTGATTGAGTCTCTGAATTTTGTTGAGAACTTCAATGATTTCGTTATCCAGCGGCAGCAGTTGTATGTGGCAACTCAAGAAGGTGTTTCATTGTACGGTCTTACTGATCCGAAACAACCGGAGCTGCTATATCGTTGGACTGATTTTGGCTCCGCTAAAAAAATATTTGCGGGAAAGGAAAATGTTTATGTCTCAGATAGTTTTTCCGGGTTAAGGGTTGTTACCTCTGAAATAGAATCATCCCCAGGCTATTTCAATTTGACTATCAATCCACGAACTGTTGTTGAAACACCCGACTATTTATTTGTCGCTGGATCTAATCGTGGATTATTGATTGTTGACAGAAAGTCATTATTGGTGCGGCAAGCGGTTAAAACCATCCAAACCAAAGGGAGTGCGCGGGATCTTTTTATCAAGAATGGCTGGATGTATGTCGCGAATGCCCGGGGTGGTGTGTCGCTACATGCCCTTGCTGCTGAAGATGCAAGTTTTACGATGCTATCCACGAACTGGGGCGAATCATTCGCCATCCACAAAGGATTTCTTTTTGTTGCTCAGGCTAAGGAAGGAATTAAAGTCTTTGATATCTCTACCCCTGATCAACCCAAAGTTATGGCTGTCTGGCCGAATTTTCAGGCGATGAGTCTGGCGGTTGCTGATCAGTGTCTCTTGTTGTCGAGGGGAATTCATGGCGTTGAGTTGGTTGATATTTCAGATCTTCACCATCCGGTTGTCAGGGAAGTTTTGCCCGATATCCATGCCTTGGATGTCGCTTTGAATGGTCATTTTGTTTATATTGCCAGTAAGAACAAAGGTTTGTTGATCTACGAGCTGGTAAATAACACAAAATTGAACTATTTGAGCCGTTTGCAAACACCCTTTCCGATGAGTCAATTCGATCTTACCCTATCTATCTATTCTCAGAATGGCATTGTCTACGTTGCTAACGGACGTTCCGGTTTGCTGATTGTTGATGTGACAAACCCTCTAGACCCAATCATTCTTAGTTCAACAGCTATCGTTGGTGTTTGTCGGGAGGTAAGGGTCGTTGGTGATAACGCTTTTATCACCAGTCATCACGGCGGGATCACTGTTGTCGATGTTAAAGATCCAGAAAATCCAATTGTATTGAACTACATTTCTATGCCTGCCCTGTCGAGAGGCTTACAGGTGGTTGGTGACCTTATCTATGTTGCTCAGAAAGAGATGGGTGTGACCGTTGTCCCCGTTCCCATTGCGGCTGGAACAGTTGAATTCATATCGAAGCAACACATGCAGGTGATGTTGCCATCCCCTAAATTTCCTGGTCGCTACAGTTTGCAGGTTAATAACAAAACAGCGTCGGTGGTTGTAGATGGGGTGGTTCAATATCAGTGAGGGGAAGGATCCTGGATCAGAAACTATAGGCTATTCCTGCCCAGAATTGGCGACCTAATTCGTAATCGTAACCGTTAGATCCCGACTGATAATCATATCTGATTTTGTGATCAAAGACATTGTAGATGTCGAGGGAGAGGAGAATTTGCTGCTTGTGAAGTTGCGGTATTGTCCAGCCGATTTTCCAGTCAAAAAGAATACTGTCCTTGGTTTTAACTTTTTCATAAACAGGGGAATCTTGACCTAGATAAATTTCACTTGGACGTGTTTGGCCGGTCTTGCTTATTGTCCAGTATGCACCGCGATACTTGGTGACATTGGTAAATGTAAGACCATAAGGGAGTTTACCAATATATGTGAGGTTGGCAACAACTGGCCGATTGAAATTTTCTCTTGGTATCTCATAATAGCGAAGCTCTTTATTTTTATACCAGATTGTCTCGGTAAGGTCTTCTTCTTTGATTGATGTAGAATAGTCATCATTGCTTGTGGTTGTTTCTTGCCATGTCCCATTGAGTTCTAAAAAGTGTTGTTTCCATGAACGTTGCCAACTGATCTGGTAACTTTTATGCTCTGAACGTCCAAAATTTTCCATGATGTACGTGTCGGGGTCGGGGAGTGGGTTATCTATTTTGTAACGTGAAAATTCATCTCGGCTTCTTTTTTCAAGGTATTGAAATTTAAGTTCCCCGCCAAATAATTTTTGGATGATTCCCATTGTCAATTCATCGCTGTAAGGTGTTTTAACCTTTGAATTTTTATAAATGGTCTGATATTGCCGTATATTATCAATCCACTCATCCATACTACTGTCACGGTATTGGAAAACTGTAAAAATGTCTTCATAGAGGGCGTGAGTCAGGAGGGTTCCGCTGTAGTAGCGATTTTTTCCGGCAAAGAGGATTGTCTGGCGGTTTCCAAAGATATCCAGTGATGCTGAAAGGCGGGGAGCAGCATTAATGTTATCGGTAAAATTATCGTAAGAGATGCGAACCCCCGGGAAAAGCTCCAGACGTTTCCAGCTCAATGAATCCTGAATAAATGCGGCAGTATCAGTGATTTCTACACTGGTGTCCGCTTGAGTGTATTTTATTCTCTTGCTAAGGTATTGATCGCCATTTATACAGGCGATATCGGCAGGTTCACAGACAGTGGTATTGTCCAGGCGGGGTTTGTAGTAGTAGTAATTCGTTGCTGGTCTTTTATAATACTGATAAGAATAAGTTGCTTCAATACCCAGTTTTATCTTGTGTTGAGTTGTCCCCAGCCAAAACGTATTAAAAGCCACATCTGACTTGATCTTAAGCTTTTTTTGCCCTGTGTTCAGATTCCCGGTTCCACCTTCTGTTCCAGTGCTCCATTTTAGAAGATTCTCTGGACTTTTTCGTTCGGTTTTTTGTCCGGTGTAATCAACATGCAATTTCAATTGACCAACTTGAAACTTCTTTTTCAACTGAAAGAGTAGAGAATAGTTGCGTCCTTCAATGGAATGTTCACTGTCTTGAGCATTCTGGAGGAAATACTGACCTTCTGTTGGTGTGTATAGTGCGCTAAAAGTGAGATTTGTGCGAGAATCAAGCTCGTGATTAAGCTTTAAAAAAAAGTTTTCCTGGCGACGGGTTTGAGTGTTGGTAACGCCGAGATGCTGGAGAGGGATTTCGGAATATAATTGCTGATATGAGGTGATTAACCCTGTTTTATCTTGCAGGGGGATATTGAGGGTCAGACCGCCTGCATGTTTTTTGAACTCGGGTTGATAGTCTGCACTATCTGAATTGTAAAAAACATCTTCATTCTGGGGGGCAATATGAAACTGGGTCCAGTGGCTGCTGGTGGTTCGATAGTTGACTTTTCCCCAGAACGTATCATCGGGATCGATTGTCTCTGTATCGACCTGTCCCCCGGTAAAGCCTCCAAACTCGGCAGGGATATTGCTGTTGTAAATGGTGACCTGTTCAATCAGCTGTGGAGATAAAAAGTGGATTTGAGGATGTCCGGGCAGCTTGCTAATGTTGCGATAGTTATCAAGAGCAGGATCGAGCGGGCTGTTGTTGCTGACCCCGTCAATGGTGAAGTTGTTTTCATAGAATCGACCACCTGAAATGGAAACCTGTGGGGGGGTTATTTCTCCGCCAGTGAAAGAACTGAGGGTGTCTTCACTATACTGAATTCCCGGGATCGTGCTGATGATTTCGTTAACACTGCCGCTACGGGTGGGCAGATTGCCAATCATCTCTTTGTCAATAATGGTTGTTCCTGTCGTTGGGGCAATTCTCAAGGCCTCAACGTGAACGTCGGGCATTATTGGCAGTGCTTCTGCCGCAACTGTTGCCTCAGTTTGCAGGTTGTCCGCATTGACTATTTGCGGTATGAATAACAACAGGACAAGGAGTCGTATTTTTGTCCATTGTTTCGCTTTGAGAATTAAATTCATCGGTTTTTAAATATCCACGGTATTGTCTTTATTTGCTCATTAAAGCTGGGGCAATATAGCAGTAAGATGGGAAGAAAGACAAGTTTTGAGGGCGACCTGTCCGGTCAGATTTCAGGATTTAAGATTTTTATGAATTAGACTAGCAATTCGAGGTTACATTTGAGTTCTGTTGCGCGAATTTCATTATTTATTGTTCTTTCGCTGGCTTTGCACCTTTTGAGTTTGTCTTTTAATTTTATGCGGTCAGCAAAAGCTCTTGAACCTGCCCGGATAGGGGTTGATTATGTTTCTCGGTCCGCGGACTCTTTCTATCCTGCCCCGATTCTGAAAACTTCGACCAAACGGTTAACTCAAAAGCAGCTTCAGCAGGTCAAGAAAGGCATCCCCGTAGATCCAGAAAAGCCTGAGCAGGTTAAACTGAAAGATATTCGAACTGAAGAGATCGAACCTGCTACTTTAGTTTCTGAGTTTAAAAAAGAAAAAATACTCCCTGAAGCTGAAGTCATAGCAACTGCAGTTGTCAATTCTCTGGTGGCAAAACCGATAACAGCACCAGAACCGAAAAAATTACCTTTTATCAAAAATGATGCCACGGAAATACCAGTGACTGTTACAGAAACTTCCATGCATGAGGGGGATGATCCAGTGTTTGAAGACACCGCTCAACAATTATCGGTGCCAGTTTCCGCTGTTTCAGAACCTCGGAGTAGGGGGACTGCTGCTCTTGATCAGATTAAAGCAAAAGTTCCCCGCAGCGATCAGGGTACGGCTTCTTTGTTACGGGGGCAGGAAAGTATCAATGCTCCTCGACAATCTAGCAGTGCACTACCACGTTACGACTTAAATCCTTCTCCGCATTATCCTCAGGTTGCTAAATTACGTGGCTGGGAAGGAAAGGTAATGTTCGAGGCGTTGATCCTTAGAAACGGCCGGGTTGGTCATCTGAGCATACTGGCATCATCGGGATATCGAAGTCTTGATAATGCGGCGCGCAAAGCGATCAACCGCTGGAAGTTCAAACCTGCAACATCCTCTGGTGTATCTGTTGATAGCCTGGTGAAAATTCCGATAACTTTTTCTCTTAAGGATCTTTGAATTATAATTCATTTAATCTGTTGCTCTTTTATGTTACAATCGACGTAATTTTAAATTGAGTGATGTGGAGATTTTTGGATGACTGAGCAAACGGATCGTCGGCAATTATTTATTGGCGAAGCAGAAGGATTGGTTGAAAGGATTCGCAACTCTCTGTGCGGACGGAACATCACCCCGGAGTTATTGACAGATTCAATTGATGCAACCTCAGCTCTCAAAAAAGCTGCCGCTGATACCGATGTCGATTCTTTTCGATTAATTGCTGGTTGTATTGAGACCGTTCTCAATAGACATGTAACAACGCACACAATTCTGAGTGGGGTTGAGTTGGAAACTGTAGAACTTGCTGTCGACTGGTTGGATGAACTTTTAATTCTTTACCGGGAAGATCTCCCGGAACCGAAATCTCTGGTGGCAGAATTGCTCAACACGTTTGACCTGGTTGAGCGTTCAGAGGGTGCAGTGTCTCTTGTGGAATTGGTCAATAATCAAGCGGGGCAGGGTGGCTCTTCTGCTGCCGATCCATTCTCAGACGATCCTGACTTTGCCGTTGAAACACATTCCACACCTGAACATCAAGATCCATTTGCGGAAGATCCTGGGTTTGGTTTGGAGTTTGATCTGTTACAACGGACAATAAATTTTGTCGTTGAGTCAGACAGTATTAATAATGATCCCTTTAACGACGATCCCCCTTTGCCAAGCCGGGTGACAAATCAAGATTAATGGCAACACAGAGATTTTTATTTGCAAATCTTTGTGACGCATGCTAGAAACGCAACCTCCTGCAAAGGTATTATTTTGTCGTGTCTCTGCTGGTTGTGCGCCAGTAGCTCAGTTGGATAGAGCAACGGACTTCTAATCCGTAGGCCGAGGGTTCGAATCCTTCCTGGCGTGCCATTTTTAGTTTGACACAGACCGGTAGTTTCCGTAACATGACCGGGTTTTTCTGGTGGGTGTAGCTCAGTTGGTAGAGCACTGGATTGTGGCTCCGGATGTCGAGGGTTCAAGCCCCTTCACTCACCCCATTTATAAACATGCTCATCCTCCGTACTCAGTTAGCCCGTCCAACCGGGTGGGTTTGGGGGGTGAGCATTGTTAATTCAGCTTTTCTTGCGAGAGTGGCGGAATTGGTAGACGCGCTGGTCTTAGGAACCAGTATCCTCTGATGTGGGGGTTCGAGTCCCCCCTCTCGTACCATTTAACAGAGCGTAGCGAAAATCTCGGGGGCTTGCCCCCGTGCTGGATAGTGTAGACTGGGCTTGTCCCAGTCTGTATTATTCAGGACATGGAACTTCAGAGAAATACGCATCATGTTTTTAGGTT
>JAKIUD010000087.1 GCA_021647765.1 Desulfuromusa sp.
TGTTTCCGTTATCAGAGTCTACGTGCAACGGCCTTCCCCGTGTGTCCACCGGGTCGGCATCTTTGATACATTGTAACGAGGCTACATATAGGTTCACTTGCGTTACGGCCTGCTGTTTTGCCAATTGAGAACTTACGACCCTCTGTTGCCAGAACGCCGCTCTCTTGAGCTACCGGGGCGTACGGATAATTCCCCGGACGGGACTTTAACCCATGTGATATCCAACTGTTACTGCGAACAGACACAACCCTCCTCTGGAGGCTGTCAGCTTTACGGATCGTATAGCGGGAAGTTGACTGTTCGAGGGCAGATTTTTGTAGATTTGCGAGCGAATAACACCGCTATTTGTCGGAGATATGCACCGATCAGGTGATTTCGTAGTTGATTCTTGTAAAGTCCGACAGTCCCCTAGGTGCTGGATTATAGCAAAAAATGATGAATCTACTCCCAATGAAAAAAATAATTAAAGAAAAATTATTATTCTTCTTGCACAGTCATAAAGTCTCTGCTAAAGTTGTTTAAAATTTTCATGAGCTGTAGCTAGTAAAGACGCTATGGTTTTTTCTATCTAGTAAATAGCGGCTTCGGAGCCGATCAAGTTTATAACTGAAAAGTTTCAAAACTAATTTCCCTGGAGAATGTCAGGCACAACGAAGCTTGGCATCAAAAAGAACAAAGGAGAGACACAATGCGCATCCTGGTTGTTGAAGATGAAAAAAAGGTCGCCAGCTTTATTAAACGGGGCTTGGAAGAAGAAGAGTTTACAGTTGACGTCGCCTATGATGGGGAAGAAGGGGTTCAAATGGCGGAAAGCGCTACCTACGACCTGATCCTGATGGATGTTATGCTCCCCAAAAAAGATGGTTTGAGCGCGATCAAGGAACTGCGTGAAAAGAGTATTGCCACTCCAATTTTATGTCTGACAGCAAAGGATACCGTTGAGGATATCGTTTCTGGTCTGGATATCGGCAGTGACGACTACCTGACCAAACCATTTGCTTTCGCTGAGTTAATCGCCCGAGTCAGAGCTCTGATCCGTCGAGGATCTCAGGATCGCGGCGCTGAACTCTATTTTGCCGATTTGCGTCTGGATCCAGTTGGTCACAAAGTGTGGCGCGACAATAAAGAGATTGATCTGACCTCAAAGGAGTATGCTCTTCTTGAATATTTTATGCGCAGTCCTAATCAGGTTCTGACTCGAACCATGATAGCTGAGCATGTTTGGGATTATACTTTTGATTCCTTCACCAATATTATCGATGTTTATGTCAACTATCTACGTAAGAAAATTGACCGTGACTTTGATAAAAAACTGATCCACACAGTTCGTGGTGTTGGTTACGTCCTCAAGGAATCAGAATAATCTTGTCCAGTAGAGCCCTAGAACTTGACTAGAAACCCGCCCCTTTCTGGAACCTGCTTTTTTTGGCATTGATCCTAAGTGGGGCGGGTTTTTTTGGCATCCAATGGAACCATATGTTAGTCGTATGTCTTATAGGAATTATTATTCTGGTTGTTTTCGCAATTTCACAGCGCAAACGCAGAAACAATAATCTGGAAGCAATCCAGCGCTTAACCCGGTTGATGGATCAAACCAACGCGGAGATGTTGCCGCCAATCTTCGAAGTGGCAGACTCGTCTGCACCAGAAATTCAAAAACTTGCTCACAGCTATAATAATCTGATGACTCGCCGGGCGAACAATCTCCGCCGCGCCCGGCAATTTTCTGCAGATGTCACTCATGAGCTACGAACTCCTCTCACAATTCTACGCGGAGAAACGGAACTTGCGCTAAGAAATGGCAGGGATCAAAAACAACTCCGCGAAGTCCTGGAATCAAATCTGGAAGAGATCAGTCGCATGAGTTACCTGATCGAAGACCTGTTGCTCCTCTCCAAAAGTGACCTGGGTGAAATCCCGTTAAAAAAGGATCCCCTGTATCTGGATGAGTTGATTGTTGAGCTCCACCATCAGGCGCAACTCCTTGCGACTACTAAGAATATAAGTGTCGAATTACACTGCCCTCACGAACAAATTCCTTTACAGGCTGATAGCTTACGCTTGCGACAAGTTTTTCTCAACTTACTGACAAATGCAATAAAGTACACACCGGAGAATGGCGCCGTGACCATTGCACTGACTCGAGACGAAAATTCTGTTGCAATAACTATTACTGATACGGGTATCGGTATTGACAGTAAGCATCTGGAAGCTATTTTTGACCGGTTCTATCGGGTAAATAAAACCGGTAATCGCAACGATGGTGGTTCAGGGCTGGGGCTGGCGATTGTCAAATGGATTGTCAATGCACATGCTGGATCGGTCTCTGCCAGTTCAATCCTTGGCCAAGGCAGCAAATTTACAGTTACACTCCCACTAGGATCCACAAATACAGCACAACCATCTTGCATCTCAGCTTCAGGTCATCATTGACCGAACCTCAATCTTCAAATCCTCAATGTAGCTATGCTACATCTGCGGTTTGCTTCAATCAGTTCATCCAATCTAAGGGCAATATTAACCCCACTAGTTGTTTACAGCTCCTTACCAAAATAAATACTAATTATAACTAATCTTCCGCTTTAGATAGCAATCCCCCTCTCTCCTACGCCGGAGAGGGGGGATTTTGTACAGCGAAAATTAGTGCTTCAGAAAAAAAATTAATTTTGAATATTTTTTTGGTTTTGGGACTTCACTTTTTGATCTGAGTCCTGTATATTTCTGCATGAGACCTTCTTGAAGGTCTCATGCCCCGAAGACCTACCCCCCCTCCAGGTCTTTGGGGCTTTTTTTATCCCACCGTCAGATTTTCTCTGATTTCAAAAATTCACTGGAGCCCTGGAATGACACTGGTTTAAGCAGTATTGCAGTAAAATTGGAACTGTCCCCAGATCCATCGGAGGCTGTCCCAAGTTTACGAGCCACGAAGAACTATGCTGGTTCACACCGCAAAAGCCTGGACTCGCCCCCATGCGGGAACAGTCCCGTTTTTGCTGGAAAATTGCGCATCTGCACAGTGCAAGAGCCCGAGTGACATGCTAGTATCATCCACACTTCGATACGACACTGGACAACCCAAATGAGAATAACCGTTAAACAACAAGTTCTTCTGGCTCCAGCAACTGTTTTAATTTTGCTGATTCTATTGCTTGCTTTTATGCAATATACTTACTGGGATTTATCCAGAAAACGCCAGGAAACCAAAAACCTGGGGACAACTTTTGTTGCTCTGGCAGAAGCTGACATGGCAGCCAGGCGACTGCATCTCCTGTTGAGAACTATGCAACATACGGGCATGGCGCCCCCCGAGGACATGGCTCTTGTCTCCGATCTATATGAACGGCTATTGGACGCAATTGGACGGTTAAAACCATTTGGCTCACTCAAAGGATCAGGACAGATTTCTCAACTGTTAACCTTAGCTGAAAGTCTCAATCCGACCGATAGTCCAGAAATAGAAAAAACTGCTGAATCTTTTGCCCGGTTCAGAGCAGAATTATCCGCCCTTTCCAATATGACCCAAATTCACCGCAACAAATTACGCATGAACCACGAGCAAGACATCAATCAGCTGGTGGAGCGAGCTGCTGTTGTCTCCATGTCGGTATTAATTCTGGCAATTCTACTTGGATTGTTTATCTCGGTCTATTTCAGTCGGCGTATTCTTAATCGGGTTCAGTTACTTTCCCACAACGCCGTACGGATTGCCGATGGCAAGCTCGAACTCCCGCCAGCACCAGATCGGATCCGTGATGAACTTGATACCCTGGCCGTATCAATCAACCGCATGACCAAACGGTTGATTCAGGTCGTCGGGACAGAAAAGCTTTTAGAGGGAGCTGAAGAGGAGAGGCGCAGAATCGCCATGGATTTGCACGACCAATCTCTGTCTGATCTTTCTGCCATTTTGCGTGGACTACGAAACTTATCAGCGGAGCTGTCAGACCATAAAGCTCAGGCAAAAACTGAAAGTTTAAAACTTGACCTGGAGCGGGCGATTGTCAATCTGCGGGATATTATGAATAATCTGCACCCACAGACCCTCGACATCCTGGGATTGGGAGCAGCGATTGAAGCTCACCTGGAGCAACATTGTGATAGCGAAGGGCTCCCTGAATATCACCTTTATATTGATCCGAGTATCAATGCTTTAAATCTTAGTCGAATTAAACAGCTAACCCTCTATCGAATTGTCATTGAAGCAATCCAGAATGTTATCAAACATGCTGCTGCTAGCCGCTATGAAGTCAATCTAGAGGTGCGAAAAACAACTTTGATTTTATCGGTTGAAGATAATGGCAGCGGAATGGGTGAAGAAAAAGAGAGTAATAATGGTCGGGGATTGCATAACATTCGTGAACGTGCCAGAGCTATTAATGCTACAGTGAACTGGAAAACATCCCGTTTTTCAAGTGGAACCCGCTTTGAACTTACCCTCCCTTGTGAAGCCTGACCAGGAGATAGCATGCAACCCGTAGATATCCTTGTCGCAGAAGACAATCCAAAAGATTTCGAATTTTTGAAACAATTGTTTGATGAGTGGGATGAGACTGTCAATATCATCCGAGCCCCCAATGGAGATGTGGCTCTTGAAATTGGCCTATCACAAAACAATCCTCTCGTCATCAGTGATATCCAAATGCCGGGAATAAACGGTATCGACTTTGCCAAAAAACTTTGGGAACAACAACCAGAGGCACGAATTGTTTTCTGGAGTCAATTCAAAGATGAGATGTATGTCCGTGCTCTGGTAAAAATTGTCCCCCCGGAAACCGTTTATGGCTATATTCTCAAATCAAGTCCCCGAGAGCGGATTTCTTCCGCTATTCGAACCGTCCTGCTGGATGAACAGTGCTGGATCGCACCGGAAGTTCGCAAAGTTCAAGGACGGGCAGGACACAGTTTAACTGCGCTGTCTGACATAGAATATGAAGCTCTGCTTGATATATCACTAGGATTAACCGACAACCTGATTGCCCAACGCCGTTATCTGTCACGCCGTGGTGTTCAAAGTCGCCTCAACTCCCTCTACAATAAACTTGGCATTGATCAGGAACAGTTCAACACTGAAAAAGTTGGTGATTCTTTTAACTTACGCAACCGTGCTGTAGCAGTTTCCATTGCCCGCGGTCTGATCAATGCCTTTGAAATGGAGAGTGAAGAAAAAGAATTTCAAAGCTGGTTTAAACATTTCAAACGAACCCACAAAGTAAAAGAGTAACAATCATGTCCATCAGGCAGCTCTTTTTGACAATCTGATTATCTTGGTTTAACTATTTACCTAAACTCCCAACCTCCCATCTTGTCATAAACGCCCTATCGTGGTAAAAGGTCTTACCAAATAATCAGGAGATCTTTATGACCACAGTATTCAAACCAATTCGACCAAAAAAACTCTCGGAAGAGATTGTTGAACAAATTAAAGAGTTGATCTCTCGAGGAGATCTCGGTCCCGGTCAGAGAATTCCATCAGAACGTGAACTGGCAACTTTTTTAGGGGTAAGTCGCCCCTCAGTAAGAGAAGCCATCATGGTTCTGGAAGCGATGGGATTTCTCGAATCGCGACAGGGTGGTGGGACTTTCGTTCGTTCCCTGGCTGATGTCACCATGGCAGATCCACTCGCCAACATGGTAGAACGGCGTGATCCGCGCATGCTCCATGCTTTGGCAGAAGTGCGTTTGGGATTGGAAACCTGGTCTGCTTATCTAGCAGCCAAGCGCGCAGAGAAACCGGAACTTGAGCGATTGCGCGAACTCTATACAGTTATGGAAGAGCAAGCAAAAAATGGGGGATGGGATCCAGAAATCGATTTTCAATTCCACTTAACCATCACTGCCGCGAGTCATAATACCCTCCAGGTTCATATTCTTAATACTGTTCAAAAATTGTTCCAGACCACAATCATGGTTGCCCTGGGTGAGTTTTACAGCAAAGAAGGCTATATCGATCTGCTGCTCAATCATCATCGGGAAATCCTTGAAGCAATTGAAGCCCGTGATCCTGATCGAGCTCGGGACTGGATGCAGAAGCATCTATCTCTGGTTGAAGAAAAACTAGCTGTTTTTCTCCAAAAGGAACGACCTGAGACAGCCTGATTAGCACAGAATGGCGCTAGATTAAGGATAGATGACAGCAAAAACGGTGTCCTCCGTATGGGGGCTGTCCCAGGCTTTTGCAGTGACCGTCATTCCCGCGTAGGCAGGAATCCAGAGGTTTCCTGGCTTCATCAAAAAACAGGATCCCCGTGTTCACGAGGATGACGACTTTTGCAAGACACTAAGCTTGCAAACCAAAAAGGATGTTGGAAAAGATGGAACAACTCTACCAGGCAACTTTAGCTAAATGGGGAGAGGATGCCCAATACGATCAAGCGGTTGAGGAATGTGCCGAGCTGATTGCGGCACTGAAACATTTTCGTCGGGGCAAAGTTGACCAACAAGCCGTTATCGATGAACTCGCTGATGTCTCCCTGATGCTGGGGCAGTTAACCTGGATGTTTGGGACAAAACAGGTTGACGAAGCGGTACAAAATAAACTTAAAAAGCTCAATCAACTACTTGATTTGCCTGATTAACACTATCAGTAACATAAGGGGACGGACCGTCCCCGTAAACCTCGCAAACTTAAACCGATTTTATTTTACCGCCACAATTTTGATGAATATATATTCTGTTTCTATTCAAACGCCTCACTCGATAAAATTCTACACCACATTTCAGGCAAACGGCAATCAACTTCACCCGTTGCTGATGCAACAGACTCACCGCTTCGCTTTCACCGCAAGATTGGGTTGAAATTCCAAGCACCCTCGCCCACTCCTTCCAGGAAGAACCATGCACCCGTTGATAAGTTGATGGCTTTTTGCTTCGAGTTAAATGGTCACAGGCATGGGCGACTTCGTGCAGAAAGGTCTGCTTCAGATTAGCCTGCTCCTGAGCAAATTGCAGGCGAATACAGATTGGCTCACTGCCCTTGGAAACATAAACGCCCAATCTGCGCGTTGACCGGCTTTTGTGGATGGGGATTCTGGCAATTCTTTCAAGAAGTGCTGGGGCGGCAGATTCTGCCACAAGAATACCATTGACAGCAGCTTCTATTTGTTGCCAAAGATTAAATTCATCGGCTATCTGTTTGACGGTCATGAAAATCAACCTTTTTTTTGCCACAGACCCACACGGTCAACGGCTGGACGTGGAACTTTATAATCAAGAAGAACCAACCTCTCGCCAGAAGTAGGCGCCTTGAGGCAAGATACAAAGGATGCGGATAAAACCCTAGCAATGCATCGGGCTTTTTTGTTGTTTTTTGGCGGTGGTAAGACCCCCCTGCTCGCTACGCTCACTTTCCCCCCTATTTTATAGGGGAATTAAGGGGGGGGTGGCTTCTGTCTGTGTATGTTCGTGGCCTATAATAGATTTTGGCAGTACCGTTAATAGCAGTTATCTGCAATGATGAACAGTATGCTGGAAGAAAAACGGATAGAAATTGAACTGCTGGACTGGGTTCCGATCCCGCCGGGGCTGAAAGATGGCCTGTCTGACCAGACCATCCCAAAACGGAAGCTGAAACTTTGGCTTCTGGTTCTCCAATCGCGGCAGATTCCTTGCCGCAGTGAAAAGCGTGACGACAAGTGGCAGCTCTTAGTCCCCTCAGACCAATATCAGCAGGCCTGTCAGGAACTCATCCAGTATGAAACAGAGAACCACAACTGGCCACCACCGCCTCCAGCTGAGCGAAAGTTGCAAGAGAACACCGCTTCAACCCTCTGGATATTCATTTTTCTAGCAATTTTCTACAATATCACCCAACAGCAAATCAACCTGTTTGGACATCACCCGATCGACTGGATTGAACTTGGCAATGCCCATGCAGAAAAGATTCTTCACGGCGAATGGTGGCGACTGATCACAGCATTAACTTTGCATTCCGGCCCCCTGCACCTGGTCAGCAACATCGCTCTTGGCGGGATTTTTATGGTTCACCTCTGTCGATTACTTGGATCAGGACGCGCCTGGTTTTTAGTCATCAGTGCCGGAGCTCTCGGAAATCTATTGAATGCCCTGATTCAATCCCCGGAGCATCGCTCCATCGGTGCATCAACGGCAGTCTTCGGCGCTGTTGGCCTGCTTGCCGCTATCAACACACTTCACTTCCGCAAGAACCTCTGGCGCCGCTGGCTATTACCGATTGCAGCGGCACTCGGATTACTTGCTCTGCTGGGGGCGAGTGGAGAAAATACCGATATCGGGGCACATCTGTTTGGTTTTATATCTGGAATCGGGTTGGGGCTGCTGCCGGAATTCTTTACACCAAGATTGAAACAGTCGAGGAAACAAATCGATCGAAGTTTGATTTTTGTCTCTATCGGGCTGGTTTTAATCGCGTGGTGGTTGGCTTTGCAATAATTTGAGATCAAAAACCATTTTTTAGCCGCAGATTTACGCAGATAACTGCAGGATAGAAAACTTAGGAACAAAAATCAAAACCATCTCTCGCCCATTCGCTTCACTCACTCGGGGCGCAGAGGACGCGGGGGAAATCTTTGGTTCAAATCGGGCTTTTTTGTTGTTTTTTGGCGGTGGGAAGACCCCCCTGCTCGCTACGCTCACTTTCCCCCCTATTTTATAGGGGGGACTAAGGGGGGTGACTTTGTGTGAGAAAAAGATTTTATTTTTGTTCGCTTTTGTCTGCGTAGGTCTGTGGCTAATTTAAACGATCAAGCCAACAGAATATTGACATCATATTTACAAATTTGTTCGTCCCGGGTCACCAGAGTCAGGTTTTCATTCTTGGATTGAGCAATCAGCATTCGATCAAAAGGATCTTTGTGGATCAACGGGAGTTGAGCGGCAAGTTCGGCATGATTGTGGGTTATATTGAGAGGATCAAACCGATGTTTTTCCAATTCTTCTTGCAGATTATCCGGAACGTTAAGCTTGCCCAGACTGACTTTAATACCGATTTCCCAAACTGACACGGAACTGATAAATACAAGGTTATCACCACAGACAATGGCATCTCTTGCCGCAGCAGATAAACATGGATTGTTTTCGAGTGCCCAGATAAGAACATGCGTATCCAACAAAAGATTCATGATGACTCCGGAAAAATGGAGCTGGTATAAAAGCTTTCACTGATCTCTTCATCAACTTCGTCAAAACCGGGCAGCACAGAAACCTTCCCCTCCCAACTCCCGCCTAATTGACGGGGTGCTTTATCTTTTCTATATGCAGAAAGAACCGCAACCGGCTCTCCGGCTTTACCAATAATGACTGTTTCATTGGTTTCTTGAACAAATTTTACCAAGCGGGACAGACTGGCTTTCGCATCAGAAATATTTGTAATTTGCATCGGCTCCTCCCATTTTTTTCGTATTTTAAAAAGCTACAACAAATATAGTCTGGTCTGGTCTGGTTGTCAAATATAGGTAGGATCAAAACCATTTTTTAGTCGCAGATTTACGCAGATAACTGCAGGATGGGAAAACAATAAGAAAAATCAAAATCATCTCTCGCCAAAAGTAGGCGCCTTGAGGCGAGGCGCAGAGGACGCGGTGAAAATCGTTAGTTCAAATTCTGAACCAGACATTTGATCTTTGACCTTCTCTGCGGAACCTGCGAGAGAAAAACTTTTGATTTTGACCCAACCCTTCTCCATCATGTTATCGTCCGCGGAATTGAACGTGGCAATATTTTTTTACGATGATGATGACCGCAACAACTTTGTTGAGCGTCTGCATAAGCTGTTGGCGGAAACCAGCACTGCCTGCTATGTCTGGCTTTGATTCCAAATCACTTCCACCTATTGCTGCGCCCGCACACGATTGAACTTTCTCGATTCATGCGTCGATTGCTGACCGGGTATGCCGTCACGTTCAATCGTCGCCACAACCGTAGTGGTTATTTGTTTCAAAATCGCTATAAATCGATTGTGATTGACTTTCATCATTAAAACACTAAAGCAGCAATGTCCTGAATGGCGCAGGCTTTTGCGGCGCGAATACCGCAGTTTCATGGCTCGTAACCCCTTGGGAGAGCCCCCGATGATACTGGGTACAGTCCTTTAACTGGCGAATTTAATGTTGCACCATTAACGGCCGCCCAGCTCACGAGAACGGGCTGCTGCTGCAGAAACGGCTTCCATCAATGTTGTACGTAACCCGTTCTTTTCCAGAGTACTGACCCCGGTAATCGCTGTCCCACCAGGAGAACAGACCTGATCACGCAAAATTGCCGGATGCTCACCTGTCTCGCGTACCATCAATGCTGCACCAACAACTGTTTGCACAGCCAGCGCATGAGCAATATCACGCCGTAAGCCTTCCCGTACTCCGCCATCAGCAAGTGCTTCTATCACAGTATAGATATAGGCCGGGCCAGAACCGGATAATCCCGTTGCAGCATCCATCTGTCGCTCGTCGATCATTTGGACTTTACCGACCAGCTCAAACAACTGCTTGACAACAACAAGATCTTCTTGGCTGGAATATTGCCCCCGGCATATTGCGCTGGCAGCTTCCCCAACCAGCGCCGGAGTATTTGGCATAACCCGTACAACCCTGGGAGCTCCCTGGAAAAACTTTTCAATGGCGTCAGTCGTGACTCCAGCTAAGATCGAAATAATCAATTTATCGCTACTATAAACACCTGCAACTTCTTCAAGAACCTCGACAACGATCTGGGGCTTAATCGATAAAACGACAATATCGCAGTGTTCCATCAGCGCCAGATTATTCTCGGCCAGTTGAATGCCAAAAGCTTCGACCAGATGTTCACGGCGCAGCTCACTTGGCTCTGATGCCATAATCTTGTCAGCAGAAAATGATCCCGCTAGCAACCCTTTAATCATCGCCTCCGCCATATTACCGCCACCAATAAATCCTATCTTTTGAGTATTTGTCATGTTTTATCCCTTTCGTTTTCTGCTCTAAACGCTTAAGTCATAATAAATTTCACAAAAAATACGCTAGCTAAGCAAAAAAGTCATCAGCAGAAAACAAAAATGCAGTAGAGTATGAGCCTCTTGCAAAAGTATATACACTTTTCTGAATATACTTTCTGATATCGTATAAAAGTCGAGCTTCAAGAGCAACTATCTGATATTATTGAGTTACTACGCAAAACAATAATCAGGAGGTGCT
>JAKIUD010000012.1 GCA_021647765.1 Desulfuromusa sp.
GCCCCGCCAGCAAAGCATGAAACCCAAAACTTTCCAGAAAATAGAAGAACTCATCAAACAAACCCGCCTCACCCAGTCCATAGACTTCTGGAATGTCTTTGCCTTCAGCCAAGTCAGAGGCGATCCCCGCCTGATCGCGTCCGGCTGTATGCCAGGTCAGACGGCTAGCGATATTACGAGCTGCATCAGTGATGAGATTCATAGCTCATGATATACCACAGGAAGCGACTCAATGCAAACTTGAGATAGCGTAACTACTTGACTTTATTGAATAAAGTGGAGCTGCAGAATTGCCGTCAGGAGGAGGTTAATAACTTATGCACGAGGGGGCTCTCGCCGCTTCTCAGGATGGCAGGACGGGGTGCTTACGGGCGAACAAGGGGCATTGCTGAGAGAATTTGAGAAAATTGCGATCCGCAAAAAAATTACATTTACCAGCAGAAATAATGAAATAAACTGAAAAAACTGTCAGAACCTGAGCCACTATATGAAATATCCAGAGGAACCGATTTTTAAGGGAAGAGCTTCACATCATCAAGGTAAATTGTTCTGGGATAATTGAGCTTTCCAACAAACACTCCCATTCCGGCAATGTGAGTCAAATCAAGCAAACGGTCTTTTGGTGCATGAGCCACTTTATCCAAGGATACCTGTAGCTGATTCCAGCCCGGTTTGATTTCAAAGCTGGCATTAAAACGATCCCGATAGGCATTTTTATGGGCAGAATGATACCGGTCATGAATTCTGAAATAAAGCCGCAAAGGCTCCTGATCAGGATTTAACACCTGTAACCCTACAGCGCTGTAGCCACTCCAATCATGGGGAAAATCCTTGAGTCCGACACCTGAATAGCGCTGCGTTGTTAATTTGATCTGCAGTGAAGTATCCCCTTTAAAATATATTTCATGGCTGATTTTGCGCTTTGCGCTACCACTCCAGCGACTCTTTTCTAACGGAGTTTCAAAACCTGAGAGAAGTGGAAATTGTTGCACCGCTATGACATCATCAATAAGCACCTTGGCAACAGGAAGAAGGCTCCAAAAAACCATAAATAGAATAAAAAATTGGAGTAATTTTAATTGCCAGAAAGCAAGAGTTTGTCTTGATTTAGAAAAAAATGCCACTCCCAGCAATCCACCGATAAGATCATTGCCCAAATCCTGCCAAGCAGCTTCCCGTCCGATTTGGGATTGAATTAATTCAGTGAGCCCACCAAACACAAAAACAAGAATCATAACTTCAATTACCTGCCGGATAAAAAGCTCATCTGAGCGCCAATTGACATAAAGATAAGCCCAAAGGGCAAAACAGAACAGGTGCCCGACACCCCAAATATAGCGAAAACTGCGCAGCGATTCATAGTCGGGGCCGCCGACAAATAAGAGAGCGGAAGCAACCAGAACCAGGAACCATAGAATATACATTTTTATGCCGCGTAAACTTTCCATCACGTATCTCGTTGAGTTAATTGTAACGGATGATTCGGGGCTATTTCATCTACTGTCAATAGTATGCTGATACGACCCTGACCCGCACTAGCACAGAAATATATCACAGTGAGAACAAGAAGAAGAGTCGGAATCAAAGAACAGAATCATTTAAACAAGAGACGAAACATAACTGTAAAGAAATCCGACACTCATGCGATAACCACTTAGATTATGTATCAATTGAGAATAAATTACTCAAAATATGAAAGAGGACTCCCTCATCATTATTGCACATAAAGTAGATATATCACAGGTAGTTAGCTACAAAACTGACAAGCGGAAGAGCTCAACGGAGGTAAAACTATTCCGGCAGGTATAAAATTTGCAAATGCTTATCAAACATGAGATAATACACGAAGCTTGGTTGCGATTTTATTCTGATGTTATTTTTATTCTTGGTGAGGGGAACTCTGGTTTATTCCATAGGAGTGTCTAAATGGAAAGTCGAGTTCAATACAGCCCGGTTCGATCTTATCAGCGTTTTAAAGCAATGGATCGTGCCTTGGTTTTGATCAATCAAGGCCCCGAATCACTTCCCTATCATATTGTGGATATCAGCGAAGGTGGACTATCCTTCCGCTACCTCGGGAAAAAGCTGAAACACTCAGAAATCAAGAAAGTCAGTCTCTATCATGATTATAAACTGATCGTTGATGATCTCCCGATCAACGCAATTTCCGATTACCGCCTACAAAACAATCTGGTACCGGTTCGCCGTGGAAGTATCATCTTTCAAGAATTGACAGATGAGCAATTGAGTAAGCTGGAAGCCTTTATTCAGAGTTTTACCGAAGCACCGTTGCCAGTTGCCTGATTTCTTACAACGATAAAATCCAAACGTTAAAGCCACCCATAAAGAAATAATTTATGAGTGGCTTTTTTGTGCCTTCCGCAAAAACAAATCCAACAAAAAAGACAGAACCGATTGTATGGCTCTGCCTTTGGGCTGAATAATATTTCTGAAATATTATTTCTTCATTTTTCTTCTGTAGAAAGCCAGTCCGATAAGACCGGAACCTAAGAGAAGCATGGTCGCTGGTTCGGGGACAGGAGCAGCAGCCACCAATTGGTCTTGATGGTCGCCCAAGTTCATAACTCTAACATAGCCATCAAAAACATACCCATCAGCACTTACCTTTAATGTTGCAAGCTGCATAAGAGCTTCTCCTGCTGAGCCACCCACTACAGTTTGTTCTTCCTCTAGAAACCAGATAGCATACTGTAGGGCATCAATCCCAGCGTCATCGTACGCATAGAGATCACCTGCCTCTTGATCCAGATCGCCAGTAACAAAGTTCCAGTAGAGCCACTTAGTTTCAGCAGAAAGAGAATCGCCAGTAGTTGTTTGATCACTGACACCTGTCACTGTGTATTTGGTATTGTAACTAATATGCTCATTGTATTCCAAACAGAATGTTGAAAATAGCAGGTTGTCATCAACATCTTTTACCAAAAACTCGCCACCGCCGGTACCAGTCCCTACTCCAGAATCAGCAATCTCAATAATATCCCCTACACTAACAGGATACATAGGAGAGGCATAAACATAACCAGCAAAAGTAAAGGTCAACGCCAGAAAAATTGTAATAATTCGAGTTGGTCTTTTCATCTTTTTTCCTCCGAGTTAGTTATTTTCTCATCTAATAAAGCAAGGAATAGACCAAAAAAATAAAAATATAGACTGACTTAGTAATAATTAGAGGGGTGCTCTATAAGACCTAAGTAGAAACAAATGGCTATGAGCCCTACATGAAGATAAAATAGTCTTTTTTAATAATTAACTTTACTGCAAATATGGATATATTAGAACTCAACCTTCCTTTGTCGGCTTTTCTTACACAAAGAGGCCGGACAAAATAGTACTCAGCCTCTTTTGTGTAAAGTTTTCCGACAATTTTATCCATTCTTCTGCTCAAACTCCTCCATAAACCTCGCCAGTTTTTCCACCCCGACCAGTGGCATAGGATTGTATATCGATGCACGAATACCGCCGACATTACGGTGTCCCTTAAGAGCATAGAGCCCAACGTCGTCAGCTTCTTGCAGAAACCTGGCATCCAGTTCGTCGTTAGCCAACTTGAACGAAATATTCATGATCGAGCGATACTCAGGTTGAGCAACTCCACGATAGAAGCTACTGTTATCAATCACCTGATACAGTCGTGCCGCTTTCTGTTCATTCAACTTTTCAACCGCAGCAACGCCCCCCTGCTCTTTCAACCACCCAAGCA
This sequence comes from Desulfuromusa sp., assembly GCA_021647765.1. Taxonomy (GTDB): domain Bacteria; phylum Desulfobacterota; class Desulfuromonadia; order Desulfuromonadales; family Geopsychrobacteraceae; genus Desulfuromusa. The sequence goes on from JAKIUD010000012.1 coordinate 3,722, forward strand.
CCAGCTTAATCACATAGACAGCAAATGTACTTGTAGTATTGGTCAGTGAGTTATCTTTATCGCACTGGGTATAATTCAACAATGTCGGTGTCTGTTTGTCCGCATAACCAAGCAGATCATCACGAACAATCACCATCGCCATCCCCGAAGGGCCGAGGTTTTTCTGTAATCCGGCGTAGATGACTCCAAACTGACTATAATTAATCTGCCGAGATAACAGCTCGGAAGTCATATCAGCAATCAATGGAACATCTCCAGTTTCGGGGAATTGATTCCAACGGGTGCCATATAGCGTATTATTGCTGGTGATATGTAAATAGGCGGCACCCTGATCGATCTGGTCAGAAGTCAATTCAGGAATGCAGTCATAATCGGTCGCAGCACTGCTGGCAATTGTCTCCATATGACAGAAAGCTTGTGCCTCTTTTGCTGCCAAGCTGGCAAAATTGCCACTTTCGACGTAAAGACATTTTCGCGATGGCATTCGTCCGGAAAAATTCAACGGAAGGGCAGAGAACTGCATTCGTGCGCCGCCATGGACAAATAGAATTCGATAATTATCCGGTAATTCGGTTAACTCCCGAAACAACGACTGTGCCTCATCAAGAACCGCCACAAATTCTTTGCTGCGATGGCTGAGCTCAATAATTGAAATCCCCATCCCCTGAAAATCAAGCCACTCCTGTTGGATTTGTTGCATCACTGGCTCAGGCAGCATCGCCGGACCAGCACCAAAATTATAAATTTTATCAGCCATTTTTGACCTTTCTAAAGTTAAAACCCTTAACGGAGAGAGGGAGAGAACGTCAAAACCTGACAATAGCCACCAAGAGCACCAAGAAGAACACAGTCAAAATCGTTTATTCTTTTGGTTTTATAACCCTAAAAAGCTCTTTGCTTTTCTTGGTGTCTCCGTGTCTTGGTGGCTAGATTAAAGGTTTTGTTTTTCTCTCCGTTCTCTCCCTTTGCGTCTCTCCGTTGAAAAAAGTTATTTCACCACCCGCAGTCCCCCCTGACCGGACGATCCACCGGTTGGCGGTTGCGGTTTATCATCATCGGGGGGATTTTCCTCTGGACTGGCACTGCCGTTAAATTCTGGTAATGCCCCATTCTCCAACATCTGCTCAATCGAACCGGCAATTGTCAGACATTGTTTCATACAGACCCGATAAGCGGGACACATAGTGCAATCGGCCTCTCCGGCGGCGGCTTTCAAACTGTGAACCAGAAGCTCAACACTTTCCAGTTGTGTCAGCGGTACAAAATACATATCTGTCCTTTTTAATGGCGACTCAAGCCATCTCCCGATCGGCAACGGCAACAAACTGACGCAATTTATCCATCATAACCTGAAAATCATCTGGTCGCAGCGATTGTGGTCCGTCGCTGGCAGCTTTTTCGGGGCAAGGATGAACTTCGACAATCAACCCATCGGCGCCGGCAGCCGCTGCCGCATAGGACATCGGAGCGATCAGTGAAGCATGCCCAGTAGCATGTGAGGGATCAATGATGACCGGGAGATGGGTCTGCTCCTTCAACACTGGGACGGCCGAAATATCGAGAGTATTTCGCGTTGCGGTCTCAAAGGTTCGAATCCCCCGCTCGCACAGAATCACCCGACGGTTCCCTTCAGAAAGGACATACTCGGCACTCATCAAAAACTCCTGAATCGTCGTCGCCATACCGCGCTTGAGGAGAATTGGTTTATCAAGCTGACCAAGCATCTTTAGCAAGGCGAAGTTTTGCGTATTACGCGCACCCACCTGCATCACATCAGCATAACGAGCCACCAGTTCAACATCACGAGGATTAACAACCTCAGTGACAATCGGCAAACCAGTTAACTCACGCGCCTCAGCCAGCAACTTAAGACCATCCTCCTCCATCCCCTGAAAGGAATAAGGGCTGGTTCGCGGTTTGTAAGCACCGCCACGCAACAACCGTGCCCCAGACTTTTTCACGGCAATGGCAGTTTCACAGATCTGCTCCCGGTTTTCAACTGCACATGGACCGGCAATCACCACAAATTCTTTCCCCCCAAAGGTCAAACCAGGAACAATTTCAACTTCACTCGGGTGCGGGTGAACCTCACGGCTAGCCAGTTTATATGGCTTGAGAATTGGCACGACACTGTCCACCCCGGACATTAACTGTAATGTCTGCAATTTCTCTTTTCCAAGTTCCTCCCCAACCGCACCAACAACATTCCGTGTTTCACCATAAATAATATGGGGTTGATAGCCCAATTCGATAATTTTCTTTTCAACCGCTACCAGGTCTGACTTTTCAGCTCCTTTTTTCATCACAATAATCATCTTGCTCTCCTACGTCGCCAGTGCGACAGAAAGGCAAAAGGCCACCCGAACTTCCGGCGGCCTCAAATTCTTAATTCTAAAAAAGAAAACCACGGAAGAACTGTTTAGCCGTTCTGCCATGGTTTGTGTTATCCGAAATTCTAAAATCTTCTTAAACACCCTTCCCCAAGGCAGACGGCCAAAAAAAGCCAGAAAACCAAAAGAAAAAGCCAAAGTAAGAAGCGTTAAAAATCATATTCATTCCCTCTTTCTGGTCACGCAGACTACACAAGGGAGAAAAAACCCGCAAGCAAAAAACACCAACAGCAACAGAACTATTTTCCCTTGACAGTATCTGCCCCTTTAGTTATAAACGGACTTCGCTTCGCCCAGATAGCTCAGTCGGTAGAGCAGAGGACTGAAAATCCTCGTGTCGGCAGTTCGATTCTGTCTCTGGGCACCAGAAAATTCAAAGGGTTACGGTTGATTCCGTAGCCCTTTTTTGTTTGTAGGTACCACCATCGGGAAAAAATTGCTCTCCCAAACTGTCTCATGCTTTAAATTTCCCAAAATAAACTCGAAAAATATGTTGACAGCAAACATCCCCTTGGCTACATTGCCAAATAGCCATGGAGAATTAAATGAATAAAGATCGGAAAAAACATTTGGAAGCCAGAGCGAAAGTACTCAAAGCAATGGCTCACCCAAGTCGCCTGTTTATCATTGAAGAGCTGTACAAGGGCGAGCGCTGCGTCTGCGAGTTAACGGAAATGATTGGTGCCGACGTATCAACCATTTCCAAACATCTCTCAGTGCTGAAACAGGCCGGTCTGGTTATTGATGACAAGCGGGGCAACCAAGTATTTTACCAGTTGCGTGTTCCCTGCATCCTCAACTTTTTTGGCTGTGTAGAATCGGTTCTCGAAGCTCAACTTCAAGACCATTCGTCACTACTTAAGATTGTCGGAACCTGACACTAAATATTTTTTTGAACATGTATTTGGCTATTTTGCCAACAAGGTAAGAACTATGAATTGGAAAATTGAATGGAAGCCGCTGTTTTGGATTGTGGCAATTTTTCTGGCGTGCTTTTTTCTCCCGGTGGATGCTCCACGGGTTCAGAATGCCATAATTGAATCACTCTATCTGGTCAAATGGTATGCCCAGGAACATGTCTTGCTATGCCTGATTCCGGCATTCTTTATTGCCGGAGCTGTCGCGGTTTTTGTCAGCCAGGCCGCAGTGATGAAATATCTTGGTCCCAAGGCGAACAAACTCCTTGCTTACGGTGTTGCTTCGGTCTCAGGGACAATATTGGCGGTCTGTTCCTGCACTATTTTGCCACTGTTCGCTGGAATCTATCGGATGGGAGCCGGGCTTGGTCCGGCCTGTGCGTTTCTCTATTCCGGCCCGGCGATCAATATTCTGGCGATCGTTTTGACCGCCCGGATTCTCGGTCCGGAAATGGGGGTTGCCCGGGCGATCGGAGCAATTGTTTTTGCCATTGTCATCGGTTTGGCAATGCATTTCTTTTTTCGCCATGAAGAGGCTGAAAAAGCTGCGATTGCTCCAATGATGGGGAAAGATGTGGATGGTCGTCCGCTCTGGCAAACGGCACTCTATTTTGTCAGCATGGTCGGTATTCTGGTATTTGCCAACTGGGGGAAGACTGATGATCCCTCCGGGCTCTGGCACGCTATCTATGTGGCAAAATGGTGGATCACCAGTGGTTTTTCTGTTGCTTTGGGGGTGATGCTGGCAACTTGGTTCAAGCTTGGGTTGACCCGGATCATGATTGCCGCCCTCCCGGCAATTGTGTTGGCGATTGTGCAACCACAGCACCCGGTTCTGGCTTTTACCTTCGGGGTGATTGGCCTTTCCGTTTTAAGCAATCTTAAAAGTACTCGTGATGGCGAGATGGGCGAATGGTTCAATGAAAGTTGGGATTTTGCCAAAAAGATTCTGCCGCTGCTGCTGATCGGGGTTTTGATTGCCGGTTTTCTTCTCGGTCGCCCCGGGCAAGAAGGGTTGATTCCCTCTGAGTGGGTTGCCTCCCTGGTTGGTGGAAACTCGCTGTTTGCTAATCTATTTGCGTCAGTTTTCGGTGCGTTTATGTATTTTGCGACACTCACGGAAGTGCCGATTTTGCAGGGGCTGATGGGTGCCGGAATGGGTAAGGGGCCGGCATTAGCGCTGTTACTGGCTGGCCCGGCTTTGTCATTACCAAATATGCTGGTGATTCGCAGTGTCATGGGAACCAAGAAAACTGTGGTGTTTGTATTACTGGTGATGGTGATGGCAACCATCAGCGGGCTGATTTACGGAGCGATATTTTAAACATTGATTGCCACCAAGGCACCAAGAGCGCCAAGAAAGGCGCAAGATTTTTTGCAAGCCAACCTAAACAAGGAGATCAATATGAAAAAGATCCAAATTCTCGGCACCGGTTGTGCCAAATGTCAAAAACTTGCTGATAACACCGCACAGGCGGCTGATAACCTTGGTGTTGAGTATGAAATGGAAAAAGTCACTGACATCAACCAGATTATGGGGTTTGGTGTTATGACCACTCCGGGGCTGGTGGTTGATGGAAAAGTCCTATTCTCTGGCAAAGTTCCCAACCCTGCTGATATTGAAAAAATATTAATCTGAACTAAGGAGAGACAGATGAACACTTTTGAAGAGTATTTTGAGACAGGTTTAAAATTTCACGGCCATCGTTGTCCTGCGATGCCAATGGGTTTGCGTGCAGCGCTGGCCGCGATGAAAACCTTGGGTGTTGAGCATTCGCAGGATAAAGAACTGCAGGTTCTTTCCGAAACCGGGGAAGGACATGCTGCTGGATGTTTTCTGGACGGGGTTATGGTCGTAACCGGTTGTACCTATGGGAAATCTAATATCAAAAAACTTTACTACAACAAAATGGCATTTACCTTGATTGATGTAAAAACGGGTCGCTCTGTCCGGGTTTCCATTAAGAATGAGGTGCTGGCGCAATCGCTGAAATCTCCGTTTATCGAACAACGCAAAGCCGGAGTACCACCACAGGATGTCCCGGCGAAAATTGCCGACCCGGTGATTGAAAAAGTTCTGAATATTCCCGAAGAAATGTTGCTTAATATTGGTGAGATCAAGGTGATTGATGTGCCAAAAGGAAAAGGGGTATTTGAAGCTGAACCGTGTGCTAAATGTGGGGATATGACTTTTGTGAACAAACTACAGGAGACCCCGGCAGGTAAAGTTTGCATCCCTTGTGCCGGTTGACAGGTGGGTAACGAACGGACAATCTTCTGATTGGTTTTAACCATGGAAACGTTCTTAATTGTGAGTTTGCTCGCCTTTGGGCTGAGTTTTATTTTTGCTCTCGGTGGCGTCGGGGCTGCCGTTGCACTGGTGCCGGTGCTCCACTGGTATGGGTTGCCGCTGTCGGTTGCTAAAACGACCGGATTGCTGACCAACACTCTGAGTATGACCGGGGCAAGCATTGATAATATCCGGGCGAAGCGGCTTGATTATCGTCTGGGTATTCCGATTATTATCAGCTCTTTTTTGCTGGCCCCGGTGGGCGCCTGGTCAAGTCACTTCATCCCGAAAACCGTGATTCTGGCGATTTTTACCCTGTTCTTGTTATTTTCAGGGCTCATGCTGGTTTTCTTTCGTGCCAGCAAGTTTGACGAGCAGTTTCGAGAAGACCGTCCCGTTCTGACCCCAGCAGTTATCGGTGCTGTTGCCGGATACATTTCCGGCTTGCTGGGGGTCGGCGGTGGTGGATTGATTGCTCCGCTGATGATATTACTCGGTTTCAACCCAAAGAAGGTCGCGGTGATTACCGCTTTTGTGGTTCCTTTTTCTTCATTGAGTGGTTTAATGACTTATCTGGCGATGGGTCAGACGAACTATCTCCTGTTGATCCCTGCCGCAATCGCCGCCTATCTGGGAGGAACCCTTGGAACCAAAGTGATGCATGCCCGATTGAAACCAGGGGCGGTTAAAAAGTTTCTGGGAGGCTTGCTGTTAATTATGGCGTTGAAAATGGGTTTACAGCTATTTAGCTAGCCCGATGAACAGAGGTAGAGATTTTATGGCAATGAAACAGGTTCTGTTTCTTTGTACCGGTAACTCTTGTCGCAGCCAGATGGCCGATGGTTTGATCAATCAACATTTTTCTGGAGAGATCAAAGCATATTCCGCAGGAACCGATCCGCATGGGTTGGATGCAAAAGCTGTGGAGGTTATGGCTGAGATAGGTATTGATATCTCTGCTCACAGTTCGGATCATATCAGCCTGTATGAGAACCAGAGTTTCGATTATGTTATGACCCTCTGTGGTGATGCCAACGAAAAATGTCCGTTATTCTTCGGTGGGGTGAAGCGGCTCCATATCGGATTTGATGATCCGCCAAAGGCCAAGGGGAGCGATGAAGATATTATCGATGTTTATCGCCGGGTGCGTGATGAAATCGCCGGGCAACTGGGAGATTTTTTTCGTCAGGAACTTGGTAGCAGAGGAACAACAAAATGAGCCAGAAAACATGTTACTGCTTTAATTACACCGAGGACGATATTCGCGAAGATGTCCTCAATAATAACGGGAAATCGTTGATTCTTGCAGAGATTATTGCGGCAAAACAGCAGAGTGCCTGCGAATGTGCGGTTCACCATCCCGAAAATCGCTGATGTTTGGGAGACATTCACCGTGTTGTGAACGAAGTTTTGAGAATAGTAGAAAAATGACAATACCACTTTTCTTGCCGATACTGGCAGTGGCTCTATATTGACTCCATAGTCATGACCATGGCAATATTAATTCAACGACAGGAGGACTGTTATGCAAACAATCAAGCTCTTGCTGATGGTCAATTAGCTGTCGCAGCAATCACTTTTGGGGAAATCGTGATGCTGATCTAGTGAGATCTTTTTGTGGTTGAGTTTCCACTTTCTCTTTTACTTTCTTTGTCAATTTTTGTTTCATTCTCTTCTCTTTTATATATTGGTTTTGACTTCCCTGACTGCACAACCCTGCCAACTGTGGTGGGCTGGTATATTCATGAGCATTGCAAGTGTGGGAGCAGTGTCTATGACATTGATATCCTGTTTTATTCTGTGCTGCTCTTTAATTCCGTGGCCATAGGCTATCCATAGGACAGTCATCACTTCCTTTACGTCGTGCATGTGCTTCCTGCCAACTCCCCCATGGTCACTTTGCAGGATGATATTGAAAGAATTGGATAGATTGTTACTTGCCAGCGTCTCTAGGATAACTCCAACTGCTTTGTCCGCATTTTCAATTGCTTCAAAGTACTCTTTCGACATCCAGCCATTTTCGTGACCGGCGATGTCTGTGCCTTCTAAATAGACAAAAGTGAAATCAGGGAGGTCTGACACCAGGTACGATGAGACAGACTCTGCAATTTCAATGTCGCAGTTTTTAACTGAATTACTTTTTGTGAGATGGGCGTGATCCAGCGCACCGGGAGTCGAAAGATTTCTGAAGTGTTCCCAGGAGTAAAAAGCAGCTGTCTTCTTCCCAAAATCTTTTGCCACATCAATAATTGATCTTGCCTCGGAAGAAGGCATCGGGGAGCCTGTGTTGGTGAGAACATTATGGGCTATGGGGGTCATAGAGGTAAAAATGCTGAAATGAACTGGTAGCGTAATTGGAGGACTGACTGTTTCAGCGTTTAAACTGCAAGAACCTTTTTTTATCATGTTATCAATAACTGGAGTTTTCGCCTGGGACAGGGCATCTGGTCTGCAACCATCGATAACCATAAGGATTGTTTTCATTTATAGTTCCTTTTCTGATTTCTTCGTATGGTGAGGGGTATGTCCTGATGACGTGCCATTAGACAGGGGGTTTGTTAGTGTCACATTTGAGATTGATTGTGATTGTGTTAATTTAAATCATCAATCTGACGAAGAACCAGCCCAAAATGCTTGCAAAACAAAAGGAATAAACTGATTTTGTGGTAAACCTTGACAGGTCAATACATATCAGCCTGTCGGACTTTCCACAATCTGGCACAACAGTCTCCTGGCACCTTTCATCCGTAACCAGTATTCAAACAAACGCACTCTTGCCGAAATATTTCTTCTGTAGCCAGAACGACACTTTTACCAAGCCGATCAGCACCGGCACCTCAACCAGCGGGCCGATGACCGCAGTAAATGCCACTGCCGAATCCAGACCAAATACTGCAACCGCCACTGCGATCGCCAGTTCAAAGTTATTGCCGGATGCGGTGAAAGCTACAGCGGTAGTTTTGGAATAATCGGCTCCGATTTTGATCCCCATCCAGAAACTGACCAGAAACATGATCACAAAGTAGATCAAGAGCGGAATCGCAATCCGCACCACATCAAAGGGGATCGAGACGATCAACTCACCCTTGAGGCTGAACATCACTAGAATAGTGAAGAGCAGCGCAATGAGAGTTATCGGGCTGATTTTTGGAATAAACTTCTGCTCGTACCAGTTGCGCCCCTTTGATTTGATCAGGGTGAAGCGGGTCAGAATACCTGCGACAAAGGGGATCCCGAGGTAGATCGCCACACTCTTGGCAATCTGGCCAATCGAGACCTGCACAACCGCACCCTCCAAGCCAAAGAGCGGTGGCAACACAGTGATGAAAAACCAGGCGTAGACCGAGTAGAAGAGGACTTGAAAAACTGAGTTAAACGCAACCAGACCGGCACAGTATTCTGTATTCCCTTCCGCCAACTCGTTCCAGACGATAACCATCGCGATACAGCGCGCAAGACCTATCATGATCAACCCGACCATGTATCCTGGGTAGTTGTGCAGAAAGACGATGGCAAGGAGGAACATCAAGATGGGGCCGATCACCCAGTTCTGTAAGAGTGAAATACCGAGAATTTTCTTATTGGAAAAGACCTCACTCAGTTCCTCATAACGCACCTTGGCCAGCGGCGGGTACATCATCAGGATCAGTCCGATGGCGATCGGGATATTGGTGGTGCCGACCGAGAAAGCATTGACCAGATTCTTGACTCCGGGGAAAAGCCAGCCAGTCCCGATCCCGACAAACATGGCGAGAAAAATCCACAGGGTCAGGTAACGGTCAAGGAACGATAGTTTTTGGGTCAGTCCTTTGGGCATCATCCACCTCCTTGGTTCGTATGAACTTTAAATTGAAACCTGTTTGCCCCGTGGCAGAAACAATGAAATTCCTCCTGCGATAAACACGAATCCGGCTGAAACCCAAAGGCAGCCGACCAGCCCGGCTAACTCGAAGACGACTCCAGACAGGAGGGTGCCGACTAATCTGCCCGCAGCATTAGCCATGTAGTAAAACCCGACGTTGAGGGCGACGTTATCGTGCCCAGTATAAGCAAGGATCAGGTAGGAATGCACCGAGGAGTTAATGGCAAATATTAGTCCGAACAACGCGAGACCAGCAACGACAGTTACCCAAGGGGGAAACTCAAGCGACACACCGATAGCGATGAGTGAGGTCTGCCCCGCCAAAGCAAAGGCTCCACCGCTAGCGGTACCTCCGCGCGGCGACCCGATACCCAGAATACTTTTCAATACCCCGGGAGCCAACGCCTGTACTCCGCCGTAACCGATCACCCAGAGAGCGAGAAATCCACCGACTTGAGTATGGCTCCAGTTCAGACTCGTTGAGAGGAACACCGGAAGCCCGACCACGAACCAGATATCGCGTGAACCAAACAAGAACAGCCGTGCCGCTGAGAGCAGGTTGATGTCCCGACTCTTGGAGAAAATGGCACTGAATTTGGTTTTCTTCTTTGCCATACCGATCTCGCGCGGCAAGGAGATGAGCGTTGCCAGTAGCACCAGCGCTAAACCTCCGGCCATTAACAACAGTGCGGTACGGAAACCGACCGTCGCCAGCAACAGCCCACCGAGGAAGAAACCAATCCCCTTAAGGGCATTTTTTGAACCGGTCAAAATTGCGACCCATTTGAACAGTGTGCTGTCAGCACCCGCCGGGATCAACACCTTGATGGCACTCTTGCTGCTCATTTTGGTCAGATCTTTGGCGATTCCAGATAGAGCCTGAAATCCCATCACATAACAGACAGAAAGTAACGGTGACCAGGTTGGGTTGAGCATTGCCAGAGAACCGAGGGCAACAACTTGTAGTGACAACCCGCTAAACAAGGTGACTTTCAGTCCCAGGCGTGAACCAACCCAGCCACCAACCAGGTTGGTAACGATACCGAAAAACTCATAGAGCAGAAATAGAAACGCGATCTGCACAGCGCTGTAACCAAGGTCGTAAAAATGCAGCAGTACCAGCATCCGCAGGGCACCGTCGGTCAGGGTAAAGCCCCAGTAGGCGGCGGTGACGAGTGTATAGTTGCGCAGATCGGTCATGGCAGACTCAGAGCCACCTTTTTACAGATTTCCATCATCCGGTGGGCATAGCCCATCTCGTTGTCATACCAGATGAAGAGCTTGAGTTGCTTGCCGTCGACAACCATGGTGGAGGGTGCGTCAACGATGGCGGAACGCGGATCGCCCTTGAAATCGATTGAGACCAGTGGTCGCTCCTCAATGCCGAGAATTCCTTTGAGGTAGGTTGCGGCAGCTTCATGAAACAGTTGGTTGACCTCTTCGGAACTGACATCGCGCTGCATCTCGAAGACCGCATCGGTTAGCGAACCGGTCAGCAGCGGTACGCGGATCGCATGGCCGTTCAGCTTGCCTTTAAGTTCCGGATAGATCAGGGTGATGGCGGTCGCACTGCCGGTGGTGGTCGGAATCAGCGACATGCTCGCCGCCCGCGCCCGACGCAAATCCTTGTGCGGGGCATCGATCACCACCTGGGAGTTTGTGGCATCGTGAACGGTGGTGATCACTCCATGCTCAATACCGATTTTTTCGTGCAGAACCTTGACCACTGGAGCCAGGCAGTTGGTGGTGCAACTGGCGGCGGTCAGCAATTTGTGTTCGGCCGGGTCATAGAGATGGTCATTGACCCCCATCACGATATTCAGTGCGCCCTCTTTGACCGGAGCGGCAACGATCACTTTCTTCACCCCACAATCATAGTAGGGCTGCAACAGTTCGCTGGTGCAAAACTTACCAGTAGATTCAATAACGATATCAACACCCAACTTGTTCCAAGGCACATCGCCGGGATTTTCGTGTTCGCTGAAGCTGATGTTATTCCCCTCCAGCGAGAGTGAATTCTTATCGTTTTCGATCTGCACATTCCAGTGCCCATGCACAGAATCAAATTCGAGAAGATGCGCAGCACAACACGCCCCTCCTTTTATTTCGTTGATGTGGACAACTTCAAACTCCGGCCAGTTCCAGGCTGTCCGCAGTGCTAATCGACCCATTCGACCGAAACCATTTATTCCAACACGAAGACTCATCCGCCTTACCCTTTCATTTGCGAGCGTTCACAATGTTTTGATATGGAATTCAGACGCTACTTTTATTATTATGCACTCAATCGTATATCCGCATAAGCAGATAGTCTTTTAACAAAAAAAATCAGAAATCAAACGCAACGTGTTCCTTTTTTTTCTGCAAGGTAATGTTTCAGTTCTACAAAATCTTTTTCAGCTTGTTCCTGCTTTAACAATTGAGAGAATAGGCTCTCCCAAGATTGTTCTTCAAGGGTCGGAAGTTTTTCTTCTAAGCGATAATACATCCAGACGCCTTCACGTCGATCGGAAATGAGGTTTGCGTTGCGCAAATAAGCGAGATGGCGTGAAACGGTGGATTGTGGCAACTGAAGAACCGCCATCAGGTCACATACACATAACTCTCCCTGATTCAGCAGAGACAGGATACGCAAACGGGTCTCATCGGAGAGCGCCTTGAATGTCATCGCAAACTTTTTCATGGCTCAATCTTATCCGCTTATGCGGATCTATGTCAACCTCATTGTGCTTTAATCTGTATTGTTTTGGCTGGATCATAGGATGCTGTCGAGATGCTTGACAGACTGGCCGAGGACTTGGTACTGCTGATCCTCCAAAACAACCGTACGCTAGGAATGAATGTCCGGCTGAAAACCCAGCTGCTTGGCTCATTCGGACAAAGAGGGCGTCTATTGAACAAATTTTTCAGGCCGCTTTTGCAGGTTTTGAGATGGACTGCCGTTGCCAGTTCGTCCGAACAACCGGGTCCCCCTGATAAAAATAATTATGCTCCTCGAGTTTTTGATGCCTGCTTGACCCTGTTCCAAACAGATTTTTAACTGGAGTAAATTATAACACCATGATATTCCCCCATGAGTACACATTATATGTCAAATCGCTGGTCGGAGTTCTGGCCATCGTCAATCCTTTAGGGGCAATCCCGATATTTCTGGCGCTGTGCGGCAACCGCAACCCCGCAGAATGCCAAAAAATTGCCCGAGTCAGTGCATTCTCTGTAGCCGTGGTTCTCATGATCTCACTATGGGCCGGAGAGACTATTCTGAACTTTTTCGGTATCAGTCTCTCCGCCTTCAGGTGCGGAGGCGGACTGCTGATTCTGTTGATGGGGATCAATATGTTACATGCCAAGCAAAGTCATATGCGGCATACCCCGGAAGAGGCCGAAGAAGCGGGTAACAAAGAAAATATCAGTGTTGTACCATTGGCAATACCACTCATGGCCGGGCCGGGTGCTATCAGTCTTGTGATTGTCGATGCGCATCAAGCCGCCAGCTGGAGCGGCCGGTTGATATTGAGTATCGGTATTGTCATTGTTGCTTGCGTAGTCTGGCAGGCATTAAGATTGGCAACGCCCATTGGTGAAAAGATGGGAATTACCGGACTGAATATCGCAACTCGGGTAATGGGGCTGCTGCTTGTCGCCATCGGTGTCCAAATGGTGACTTCAGGACTGTCCACCCTTCTGCCCGGCCTTGCTTGAGTGAAGGGGTATCTATGTCTCAACAGCAGAAGGATCAGCTTGGCCTCAAGGAACTCGTTGCCATGGGTGTCGGTGGGATGGTCGGCGGAGGGATCTTCTCAGTCCTGGGTTTATCTGTCGGTCTGGCCGGGCATGCGGCACCCATTGCCTTTGCTCTCGGTGGAGTTATCGCCCTGTTGACAGGCTGGTCCTATGCTCGCCTGGGCTTGAACTTCCATTCTGATGGCGGCAGTTTTACCTATCTGGAACATGCGTTTCGACACCCCAATATCGCAGGCCTTGGTGGCTGGTTATTGCTGGTCGGATACATTGGCACCCTGGCTCTCTACGCCTATACTTTCGGCGTGTATGGTGCTGTGATATTGGGTGATCCAGATCAGGGTTCAGCAATGCAGCATTTTCTGGAATCCGGAATCTTGCTGACATTCCTCGGTGTCAACCTGTACGGAGTAAAAGCAGCGGGACAGATTGAGGATATTATTGTTATCGTCAAAGTCATCATACTTTCACTGTTTGCCACAGTAGGACTGTTTTATGTAAAACCTGATCATCTCCTGCCGGTCTTTAACCAGGGTGGAGGGGGGGTCATTATGGGTGCAGCACTGATCTTTGTCGCCTACGAAGGTTTTGAACTGATCCCCAATGCGGTCAAGGAAATGAAAGATCCTCAACGGGATCTCCCACGCGCGATCATCTACTCCATTGTTATTACCATCGGGATTTACATTCTGGTTTCTCTGGTTGCTGTAGGCAACCTGCTACCTGCCGAAATCGTCAAATACAAAGAATATGCCCTGGCTATCGCTGCGCGACCATTCTTGGGACATTCCGGTTTTGTACTCATCGGGCTTGGAGCCTTGTTATCCACTGCCTCAGCCATAAACGCTACGCTGTTTGGCACGGCGCGTCTGGGCAAGGTGATGGCACAGGAGCAGGCACTTCCCAAGGTTTTTTCGCATCGAGAACGAACCCGCGATATCCCCTGGGTCAGTCTTTGCGTTATCAGCGGGATAACGCTGCTGTTCGTAAACATGGGGGATCTAGACGTAATTTCGTCCTTTGCCAGTTCTACCTTTCTCCTCATCTTTGCAAGTATCAATTTGTCCGCATTGCGTTTGCGTCAGAAAATTGAAATCATGCTCCTCGTACCTCTGGCTGGGATGCTACTCTGCCTGTTGTCCTGGTTGGCGCTATGTGGCTATCTTTGGCAACACAATCGCCACAGCCTGCTGTGGATAATGATATTCTATCTGGGGATAGTCATACTCGAGGGCCTTTTTTGTGAACGACGCCTGTTGTTTACCAAAAAGAGATCTGGCTGATATTCAATTTACCCCCCCCTTTCCCTGACTTTTTCTCGCCACTTGAAGGGTCTGCTATGCTGATACCTTGGGTTTTATCCCACCTGCTACTACTCGTCGGATTCCTGCTGGCTGTTCCGTTGACTGCTCAGATGGTTCGTCAACGGCGCTCCCCTGCAGGATCTTTGGCCTGGTTGTTGATCATGCTGCTTATGCCCTACTTGGGCGTACCTCTGTATCTGATCCTGGGCGGGCGAAAAATGCGCAGGTTAGCCAAAAGCAAAACAGAGCTGCAGCTACTCAACACTTCGGTACTCTCGGAAGAGACTCATGATATGGGTCGCCTGCTGCGTTCCTACGGGATACCCGACGCATGTTCTGGCAACAGAATAGAATTGTGCCGAACCGGAGAAGAAGGGTATGCGACCTTGACTGAAATAATTGAGCAGGCTCGCGATAGTCTCTGGGTCACTACCTTCATTCTGCACCCTGATGTGGTCGGCAGCGACATTATCGAGCGACTCTCCCGCCGTGCTGCCGCAGGGATTAAGGTACGGGTATTGCTAGACGGCGTCGGCTCTCTGCACACCGGAAAACACGCACTGGCACCACTGACTCGTGCTGGAGGAAAGGTCGCTTTTTTCATGCCAGTTCTGCACCGCCCCTTTCGCGGCCGCACCAACCTGCGCAACCACCGCAAGGCCGTAATCGCTGACAGCTGCCGGGTCTGGGCCGGAGGAGCCAATATTGCCAGCGAGTACATCGGACCGACACCTACACCCGGACGCTGGTGCGACCTGTCTTTTGTGCTGGAAGGCCCTGCGACACAGCATTACCAAAACATCTTCCGCTCCGATTGGCAATTTGCCACCGGGGAACAACTTCCTGCTCTGCCAGGCTGCCCACACACAATCTCAGCTGCGGTTGGGAGTGCAACGATCCAGGTTGTCCCATCAGGTCCGGATGTCAATGATGATCCGCTTTATGCGGCTCTGATTTCTGCCACCTTTCAAGCGAAAAAACACTTGTGGATCGTAACTCCCTATTTCGTTCCGGACGAAACTTTAGCTGAAGCATTGATTCTGGCCGCTCATCGTGGAATCGATGTCCAGGTATTAGTACCAAAAACTTCAAATCATCGTTTAGCGGATATGGCGCGAGGACCTTATCTGCGAGATTTGCAGGAAGCAGGGGGACATGTTCTGCTCTATCAGAAAGGGATGTTGCACGCTAAAGCTCTTCTGATCGATGACACTTTGGCGGTAATCGGTTCGGCCAACTTCGATATGCGTAGTCTTTTTCTTAACTACGAAACAGGCCTACTGCTCTACAGTCAAGCTGAGATTCATAAGGTTCGCAGCTGGATCGAAAGCATAGCAAAGAGTTGTCACCCTGGATTGAATAAGGTCGGGGGATTTCGGGATTTAAGTGAAGGAGTAGCTCGCTTGATGGCACCACTTCTTTGAATGCGGGGCAGAAAAAGGATCTGTATCTTTTCAGGAGATTTAAATCCAGTCTTTGTGAGAGAGTGCGGCAATTTTTTTACCGCCGATGTTGATAACCGGTATCTACGGTATGAACTTCCACTATATGCTATATGCCGGAACTTTCGTGGCGATACGGATATCCACTGGTGCTATTATTTATGGGGATAAGCGCAGTTGGGCTCATCTGGTAGCTGGCGAGTAAGGGATGTTTTAAATAGGTTTTATTAATGTATAATTTACTCCCCGCAGCTTACTGCGGGAAGTAAACCCAACGCTGAATACATCAGCTAGCTATATTTTCCAATCTGACTTGATTCAGAATACCTTCGGCGCAAGCAACAATGAGATTATTAGCCGGGAAAAATGATTGGTATGGTTGAGCTGAATAACTGAAATTAACCAGATCAGCTACTGTCAACTTGCTCTGAATTGCAAGGGTAAGAATATCAACCTTATCGGTCACCGGGTTCCCACTGACAACCTGTGCCCCTAGAACCCTTAAGGTTTTCCTGTCTGCAACAAGCTTCATTTTCACCATTTTTGCTTCAGGCATAATTGGGAAAGTCGTTGTCAACTCAGAATGACAGGTGACAACATCAAACTTTTTCTTTGCGGCAGCTTCACTCAGTCCGGTTCCGCCAACATAGAGATTACCAACCCGAGTTGCTGCGCCGTTGAAGAAACCACCATATTCGCGATTTTCACCCAGCATATTTTTGGCCAGAAGCCTTGCCATTGGTACCGCATTGGTTGCCAGCTTACCCTCGGTCAATTCACCGGTAATCCCACTATAATATTGAGCACAGTCACCGACCGAATAAACATCTGGAATGTTCGTCCTCATTTGTTTATCAACAACAATTCCCAATTTGCCAATTTCTAATTGGGTATCTTTAAATATTTTTACCCGGGGGCGCATTCCAACAGCAAACACAACGATTCCAGAGGGGTTCTCATCATCAGCAAGATCAATCACCTCTCCAGAATCAAGAATCACCCTTTCAGCGCGTTTATTACCAAGAATTTTTTCTGTTTTACTCCCTAAATGCAATTTTAACCCTGCATTTCTTAGCTCTGCCTCTGCTTCGACAGCCATTTCTGGATCAACAAGGTTAGGCAGGATAGTCTCTACCATATCGACCAAATGACATTCCAACCCGGAGTTATTCAACGCCAGCGCTAGTTCAACACCAATGGCACCAGCACCAACAACAACTGCTTTCTTAAGTTTGTGCGTTCTCACTGCTTCATTCAGACATCTCAAATCATCTTCTGACTTAAAAACAAAAACTCCCTCAAAATCGATCCCTTCAATCGGTGGTAAAAAAGGGACAGAGCCGGTAGCGATAACCAGCTTATCGTATGCAAAGCTCTGCTCTTGCTCTGTCAAGACCGTTTTTTTGTCAAAATCGACACTGGCAACCTTATCACGAATCAAATCCGCCCCTGATTCTGTGACCAAACCATCCTGTTTAAAAGTTTTTTCCAACGCCACAACTTTTTCAATCGCATAGGGCATAGCACAGTAGATCATCGAATAATCTTCTGGCCGAATAACGCCAACTTTTTTTACTTTGCCCAAAATTTTTACCATTGTGATTGCCGCAGGACCACCACCAATAATAAGTACGTCATATTTTTTCACTTTTATTTCCTCCATGAAATCGTCCGCCAGTTATGTGCATTTGCACACTATACGGATAGAAATTCAGAAGTCAATATATATTTGTTTTACGATGGAGGTTTTGCTATTTGAGGGCTCAGACAGGTAAATTTAAACGGTAAGATTGGTGAATTAAAACAGCAAAGGGTGACCAGATAAGTCACCCTTTGTCATTATTCAAACAGGCAAAGTCATTCTCAGCCAAGTAACTCTCTGGCCACAGCAACCATATTCTCCGCGGTAAAGCCAAAATGCTTCATCAGTTCACCCGCTGGGGCACTGGCACCGAATTCATCCATGCCGATAGCTCGACCCTGCAGACCAACATAGCGCTCCCAACCAAAGCGGCTTCCAGCCTCCATCGATACGCGATTGACGCAAGCGGACGGAAGAACCTGCTCACGATAAGCAGCGTCCTGGGCTTCAAACAGCTCCCAACACGGCAATGAAACAACCCGCGTACCAATACCATCAGTCTGGAGAGTCTCCTGTGCAGCGATTGCGTGTTGTATCTCTGAGCCACTGGCAAGGAGAATCAATTGTAATTCACCTGTTTCAGGAGCAAGGACATAGCCACCCTTCTGCACCCCTGTCGCGGCAGCAAATTGATCTCGATCCAAAGTTGGTAGTCCCTGACGGGATAACACCAGCATTGTCGGCCCCTTGCGGTTAGTCATTGCAACCTTCCATGCTTCGGACGTTTCATTTGCGTCGCCCGGGCGGATAACTGTCAGGTTTGGCATAGCACGCAAGGAAGCAAGATGTTCCACTGGTTGGTGGGTCGGACCATCTTCACCCAGGCCGATAGAATCGTGGGTCATCACATAAATCGGCGCTAAACCCATTAAGGCCGCCATGCGGATTGCTGGACGCATATAGTCAGCAAAAACAAAGAACGTTCCTCCAAAAGGGATCAATCCTGGCGTATGACACAGACCATTCATAATCGAGCCCATGGCATGTTCACGAATGCCATAATGGATGTTGCGTTCACTCTGTCCTGGCAGCCAGGAACCGGCGCCCTTGATTTCAGTATTGTTGGATGGGGCAAGATCGGCAGATCCACCAATCAAAAACGGGATTTTTTCAGCCAATCCATTAATTGCCGCACCACTGGCCTGGCGAGTCGCTTTAGCACCATCTTCTGCCGTAAACACCGGTAATGCAGCTTCCCACCCTGCAGGCAACTCATCCCTGCTTGCCGACAACCAGGAAATAATTTGTGGCAGTGTTTTTTTCTTTTCGAATACTTGCAGCCACCGCTGTTCCAATTCAGCACCGCGAGCCAGACAGGAATTCATATGTTCAGTCACCTCTGCAGGAATGACAAATGTTTCGCGTGGATCACGATGATAGGTTTGCTTGGTCAGCGCAAGTTCATCCGCCCCCAGAGGAGATCCATGAGCAGCAGCGGTATCCTGCTTATTCGGTGCCCCAAACCCGATATGAGTCCGGGCAATAATCAGTGATGGTCGAGGATCATTCTTAGCCCGCTCCATTGCGGCATCTATTTCGAGAAGATTCTCCCCCTCAACCCGCTCAACATGCCAACCATAAGCCAGATAGCGGGTGCCGACATCTTCAGTAAAAGCCAACCCGGTATCTCCTTCAATGGTAATTTTATTATCCAGGTAAATATAATTCAGATGTCCAAGCTGCAAATGCCCGGCTAAAGAACCTGCCTCAGCTGAAACCCCTTCCATCAAATCGCCATCGGAACAGATCACCCAGGTTCGATAATCAAACAATTCGCCATCCACATGTTGCGACAAATACTGACCGCCCATCGCCATCCCCACAGCAACGGCAACCCCCTGACCCAATGGACCAGTCGTCGTTTCTACCCCAGGAACATGGCCAAATTCAGGGTGACCGGCGGTTTTACTGCCAAACTGACGAAAATTTTTTATCTCATCAAGCGATAAGTCGTAACCGGTTAGATGCAACATGCTGTAAATCAAAGACGACGCATGTCCGCAGGAGAGGACAAATCGATCCCGTCCAGCCCAATCAGGATTAGCAGGATTATGTTGCAGATGACGCATATATAACAGATATGCAATCGGTGCCGCTTCCATCGGTGTCCCCGGATGGCCGGAGTTTGCTTTTTCAACTGCATCGGCAGCTAAAAGGCGAATAGTGTCAATAGATTGACGAACAACTGGATCAGAAAGATTTTGTGATGGCATGTACAGCTCCTTGGTTTGTTGATATCTGAATCCATGAAGTCCCTGGCGGCGAATAACACAAGTAATGAACAGCTTAAGCAATCCAGGTACTTGCACCCTTCATCCACCGTTTACTTACGAAGTCAGGTGATAAGCTGCACATTGAAACAGGAATCAGGTTGATAAATCAAGGGAAAGTGAGGCAAAAACAGATTAAATCCTATTGCAAAAAAAATGGCCAACAGCGGGGGGAGGTATTCCCACTGTTGGCCTTAAACTAAGAAAGGAGGTAACATGTTCTTTCTTTGTTTCAACATTTCGACTGCCACACCGAAACTGTTGATGGTTGGGAGATTACGCTGAAAATCAAAGAAAATACACGTGGCATCACGTATTTAATTGCTGCCAACTCCGCAACAATCAACTGTGCTTTTACGCAGTAGGTTATCAATATTCAACCTTCTGCATAACCACAATGTTCAAACAATAGCGCCAGCTTTTCTTGCCGACTTCCCTGCCAACGTACTATTACACGTTCGGCCAAAGTTTCTCCGGTTGTGATGATTTCATCCAGCTCCCGCAAGAAACAACTTTCATCGGCACCACTATCACCATTGCGAAACTGTTCCTGCAAGCTGAGAGCTGCAATCTTGAGCAATTCCGCCACAACCTCCTGAAGGGTTCCATCCTTCATTCTGGTTTTCAAGCCATCTTTCCAGGAGGTCTGATATAAAATGCGGAAATCTGCCACCGAGATATTGGCAAAGAAATTCTCAACTGCGACAAGTCCCTGTTCAGTATAAAGCAATCCCTTATAGAGTGCTGCCACAGCTGCCGTATAACGTGGCGGAAGGCTATCGGCACTGCGTACTTCAATCTGCGGCCGCAATCGAACCTCTGGAAACAAAGTCGAAAGATGCAGATCCCAATCAGCCAAAGTTGCCTGCTCATTATTCCAGCCATTTTCCAAAAACTGGCGAAAGGTAAAGCGCTTTTTCGTTAAATCGATATATTGTTTATGTCGTTGGATAAAGTAGAGGGGAACATCCAGAGCATATCCAACAAAATCACTCAGCCCAGCACTCGATTTGAATAACTGCTCAATCAGACCACAACGATCGGGATCAGTCCGGAACCAGATTTCCCCACGCAAGGAAAGACAGCCACTCGGCTGATCTTCAAGAATCGCTGAATTTGCAAACAAAGCATAACAGATCGGGCTCAACCATTGCGCAACCCGGAGTTTTCGAACGCAGTCTGCCTCATCAGAAAAATCAAGATTAACCTGGGTTCCAGCGGTCTGCTTCATCATCCGCTGCCCCATATCGCCAGTCTGTAACATATAGGGAGCCATAATTTCATAGCGGGGTTTAGGCAACCAGGTAATCTTCTCCAGTGGAGTAAAGGGATGGACTCCCAAGCCAAGAAATACCAAGTCAAGTTCATGTCCCATGGTGACAATATGTTGTCGATAACGATTCAGATCACGCCAGCTGCACATGATATCGCAGCAAAACTTTCCAGAAAGTTCCAGCTGACCACCCGGTTCCAAAGTCACTGAGGAGCGCTTCCCCTGTAAGCCGATCAGATTTTCCTGTTCATAAACCCCTTGCCAACCACCGATTCCATCAAGTTTAGCCAGCAATTCACGAATCCGCTCATAGCCGACCGCTTCTCCGGTATAACGATCAACCACCAGCTTTTCTGTTTCCAGACCAACACCCCATTCCTCTTTGGGACGTGCGCCACGGAGCAGAAAATCAATGAGTTGCTGCTGGTTATCAACAACCTGGCTATGGAATGATGCGGTTGCGCTTGGGAGGGGGGACATCAGCAGCGACCTTTCTAAAATAAATGAACTTTATTCTGACCTTAGATAGCTCGTAATCGCATTGGCAATGGTGATGAAAATCTGGGTAAATTCTTTTTCATCCTGTTCCAGCAAGGTAATCCTGAAACCCCGTTCTTCGGTACAGAAAGAGGAAATAGGCACCACACAGATTCCGGTTGAAGCCAGCAAATAATAGACAAAACGTTTATCATTTAAGGTGTCCGGCTGGGCAACAAGTTCCTCAACCAGTTGGCGAATCTGAGGATTTTCAATCGGCAACGTCTGCATGTTATTTAATTTACCCGGTTCAAAAACAACACTCATGTAAAAAGCACCATTGGTTCGGTTCACTTTAAGACCAGAAACTTCCGTGAGTAAATTATAAGCGATATTTGAGTAGTTCTCATAGCGACTCCGCCGCTGTGCGAGATAATTTGAATATTCTGGATGGCCGAGAATCAGGGGAATGGCTTTTTGTGGTAATGTTGTGGAACAGACCTCAACCATTTTTGAATTCAAAATACTTTGGATATAATGACTGAACATTTCATCTTTATCAGCATTATAAACCTCAATCCAGCCACAGCGCGCCCCAGGCCAAGGTACTTCTTTACTGATCCCCTTCATAGCAATAGCCGGCAGATCGCCGATCAAATCAGAAATCGGTTTGGTCATCGTACCATTGTAACAAAGGTTGTGATAGATCTCGTCGCAAATCAGGAACAGGTCATATTGTTTGCAGATAGAAACAATCTCTTGCAGAATCCGCTCGGGATAGACCGCGCCAGTTGGGTTGTCGGGGTTGATAATCAGAATACCCGAGATAGCTGGATTATATTTAACCGACTGGCGTAAATCATCCATATCAGGGTACCAGTGATTATCTGGATCCAAACGATAAGTCACCGGTTTTTGTCCAGCGTGAGCCCCTTCTGCAGAAGAATGGGTCGAATAGGTTGGAGAGGGACCAATAACCCGTGCTTCCCGTTTCAGAAGCCCGTAAACCTTTTGAATTGCATCCCCGAGACCATTAAAAAAGATAATATCCTCAGCGGTAATCTGGGTCTTGCCGCGCTGATTGTTTAGATCAGCAAGAAACTGGCGTGTTTCCAAAAGTCCTTTAGTTGCGCAGTAGCCGTAAGAGCAATCCTGCATCGCCAGACCGGAGACAATTTCTTTAATCCAGATGGGGATTACTTCTCCTTTGGCGACTGGGTCACCAATATTTTCCATATCAGTTTTGAGCCCAAGCCGGTTCAGTTCTTCTGCAACCTTGACAATAGCGCGGATTTCATAGGTCAACTCACCAGCACCAATATGAACAATATTATTACGCATTTTTTACTCCCAAAAAAACCAGATGACTAAGTAGAAGTTTTGTCCAACAAGGCTTGAGACTTTTACAGGGGCAAAGACATACACACATATGCCAAGATCCTGAAAAATTACCGTAACGCCGTGGGGCAAAACTTTTGCGATGCCAGTAAAAAAAGGCCATGGACTTCATTGTCCACGGCCTCAGGTTGATTCGATTATATTCCTGTGCAGTTCACCCGTCTAGGTGATGGACAATTATCAGGCCGTTGTACGCCGCCTGAAACGCTCTGGTTGCCGCCGCTGCAGTTTTTAACATTTAAATCCCTGTATCCGTAAAGAATTGTCGCCTGAATTATCACAAAGTTGATAATCGTGTCAAACTATTTGTAATTTACATCAACATAACTACAACCACACCATCAACAAACTCAATGTCACAATACTGGCCAAGGTTGAAACAACGACAACTGAAGTCACATAATCGGGAACAATGTCGTTTTCTTTCGCGATAATTGAAACGAGAATCGCGACTGGCATTGCCGCCTGCAACACCCCCGCAGTACTTTCAATTTGACTCAACCCGAACGGGACGGCAATCAATAATGCCAGTGCGGGTGTCAGAATCAATCTAATCCCGGAACCCAACAAAACATCGGTGGTCAGATGCACCTTCCCCTGTTCACGTAACTGTAATCCAAGGGCAAACAACATCACTGGAATCATTGCAGCGGCTAGCAAACCAATCATTCGATCCAGCATCAGCGGCACCTCTAAGCCTCCCGCTGACACCATGACTGCTGGTACAGTTGCCCAGAGCGCCGGGGTTTTCAATACTTTCCAAACCGCCCCACGGCTACCACCGTGAGCCCACCCTGCCGCCCCGACACAAATAACAAAAGCACTGATTGAGATCGCGACAAAATAGATTGTGGCGGAAGGTAAAGCAACATTACCCAAACGAAATTGAATCAACGCTAACCCATAATTACCCACATTGCCAAAGGCAGCAATCATAACAAAAGCAGCAATCATCTCTCTGGATCGACCTAAAATTCGACCGATTCCACCAGCAATAAACACCGCTAACAAATGCGTCACAATAATAAAAGTGAGCATCCTTACCGTACTGGTCAAAGGAACCTCTGCCGTACTGATAGCTTGAAAGATAAACGCTGGAACAAAAATATAATAGGCAGCCCGGGTCAGAGTTCGGGCTTGCAGTTCCAAACGCTGGCCAAGGAAAGCCCCAAGCAAAATAATGCCAAAAACCGGCAGGATAACATTAAAAAAAACGAAAAATAGTTCTGTCATAGGGTGCCTGTTGCTAATTCAGACAAAAAGGTAGTTTATGGATAAAGGGGCAAATTAGCTAGTCTCTTATTCTTACCTGATTAGCACTAATCTTCCGCTGTATAAAACTCCCTCTCCCTGGCGTGGGAGAGGGGAGAATAGTAACAATCCACCCCCATCCCAACCTTCCACATCAAGGGGGAAGGAGAGAATCTGTCCCAAGTACAAGTGACTAGAGCGAAGTGGATAACCATGATAAAAAAAACTCCCGACAAATGAATGTCGGGAGTTTTTTCAGATCAGCCAGATTAAACCAGCTTATTTATCACCATCAAACGGCATATCTGCCAACTTCTTATACATATCAAAGCGATCAGCTGTCACCTTATTGGCTTCCACCATCAGAGTTTCAGCCACTTCAGGATTGATCTTCTTCAGAACCTTATAACGGTTCTGTTTGAGAGCGTAATCCGCAAATGAGATCGAAGGATCCTTGCTGTCAAGTTGTAATGGATTTTTACCTTCTGCCCCCACACGCGGATCGAAGCGATAAAGCGGCCAATGGCCAGAAGCAACCGCCTCTTTACAACCATCAATTGCAGTATCCATAGCAATACCATGGGCAATACAGTGGCTGTAAGCAATAATCAGAGACGGCCCATCAAATGAATCAGCCTCGAGGAATGCCTTAACAACTTGAGCTGGATTAGAGAGAGCAACCTTGGCAACATAGATATTGCCGTAGGACATAGCAATCATCCCCAGGTCTTTCTTCGGCTGAGTTTTACCACCGGCAGCAAACTGGGCAACAGCAGCGAGAGGGGTCGCCTTGGATGCCTGACCACCAGTATTAGAGTAAACCTCAGTATCCAGAACCAGGACGTTAACGTTTTCACCTGATGCGAGAACATGATCAAGACCACCGTAACCGATATCGTAGGCCCAGCCATCACCACCGTGAATCCAAACCGACTTGATGACTAAGTAATCAATATTCACCAGAAGTGGTTTAGCGGTTTCATGGGTACATTTTTCCAGAATCTTCTGCAACTTAGCAACCCGAGCACGTTGCTCCTCAATCTCCTCCTGAGAATCCTGGAGTGAATCAAGAATCTGCTGCTTCAAGTTGGCGCTCCCCACACAGGCAGTACAGCCACAACTGATGTTTTCTTTCAGCAGTTCTTTGGCATAAGCAGATGTTTTGTCAACAGCCAGGCGCATACCATAACCAAATTCGGCATTATCCTCAAACAGCGAATTGCTCCATGCCGGGCCTAAACCATCCTTCCGAGTGGTCCAAGGGGTTGTTGGCAGATTGCCGCCATAGATTGAAGAACAACCAGTCGCATTGGCAACCAGCATCCGGTCACCAAACAGTTGAGAACAGAGTTTAACAAATGGAGTCTCTCCACAACCGGCACAAGCACCGGAGAATTCAAACATTGGTGGCAACAGCTGGCTTCCCTTAAGGGTTGCACGGTTAACCAATGCTGGATCGGTATCGGGCAAATTAAGGAAGAATTTGAAATTTTCCGCTTCTGCTTCACGTAAAGGTGCCTGGAAGGTCATATTGATTGCCTTCCGACCCTCTTCTGTTTTGCTCTTAGCCGGGCAGTTGTAGACACAAGCACCACAACCAGTACAATCTTCAGGTGCAACCTGCAGAGTATAAATTTTCCCCTCCATATCCTTCCCTTTTGCGGCACAGGACTTGAACGTTTTCGGGGCACCATCCAACTCTTTTTCGTCGTAGATTTTCATCCGAATGACAGCGTGCGGACAAACGAAAGAACAGATCCCACACTGGATACAGACATCCTCGTCCCAAACCGGGATATTCACCGCAATATTCCGTTTTTCAACGCAGGCGGTTCCAGTCGGGAAAGTTCCATCGTCGGGCATGGCGGAAAGGGGTAGTTCATGACCAAAGCCATCGATAATCGGGCCGAGGGTCGTTTTAACCATATCAGAGTAACCATCCCATTGACCGGTCAGCATCTCAATGGTGCTGTCAGCAGTTGCTGGAACGGTAACTTCAGAAATATTCTCAAGGCCTACATCAACTGCCTGCTTGTTCATATTGACGACTTTTTCACCTGCCTTGCCGTAGGATTTAACCACCGCAGCTTTGATCTGGCTTATCGCCTGGGCTTCGGGAATAATTCCTGATATTTTGAAGAACGCAGTCTGCATAATCACGTTGATACGGGGTCCAAGACCAATCTTCTCACCCAACGACACGCCATCGATAACATAGAACTTCAGACCTTTATCGATAATCTGTTGCTGAACCATCTTCGGTAGGTGCGCCCAAACCTTATCTTTACTAAAAGGAGAATTCAGCAGGAAGGTTGCTCCCTGCTTGGCACTTTTCAACATGTCGTACTTCTCAAGAAAAGAGAAGTTGTGACAAGCAACAAAATCGGCTTGAGAAATCAAATAGGTACTCTTGATATCCTGCTGTCCAAAGCGCAGATGTGAAATGGTCATGCTGCCAGCTTTTTTCGAGTCATAGACAAAGTACGCCTGGATTTTGTTGTCAGTACAGTCACCAATAATCTTGATTGAGTTCTTGTTAGCACCGACGGTTCCGTCAGAGCCAAGACCAAAGAACATCGCTGCGTAACCATCAAAAGGCACCAGGAAGTTTTTGTCAAAATCAAGACTCTCATCCATAACATCATCTTTAAAACCGATAATGAAATGGTTTTTCGGCTTATCTTGCAGCAAGTTATCCAGCACTGCTTTACACATTCCGGCATTGAATTCAAAGGAACCGAGACCATAACGACCACCAACAATCGTTGGATAACCAGAGAAACTGGTAAGGCCGTCGACCATCCCCTCACCAATTGCCGTACGAACCACCTGATAGAGCGGCTCACCGATGGAACCTGGTTCTTTAGTTCGATCAAGGACAGAGATCTTTTTAACTGAGGCCGGAACAGCTTTACAAAAATCCTCAATCGGGAAAGGGAGGAACAGACGGATCTTAATCAGACCGACCTTCTCACCCTGGGCAACCAGATAGTTGACCGTTTCTTCCATCGCCTCACAGCCAGAACCCATCATCACCACAACCCGCTCAGCATCTGGAGCGCCAACATAATCAACCAGGTTGTACTGGCGGCCAACCAGTTTGGCAAATTTATCCATCTGTGCCTGAACAATCCCGGCAACTTTAGGGTAATAAGGATTAACGGTTTCACGACCGTGAAAATAGACATCAGGATTCTGAGCGGTACCACGTAATACTGGAGCATCTGGGGAGAGTGCGCGCTGACGATGAGCCGTGACCAGATCATTATCTATCATGTGGCGCATATCGTCCTTCGTCAGTTCTTCTACTTTCTGAATTTCACCCGAGGTTCGAAAACCGTCAAAGAAATGGAGAAAAGGAACCCGTGATTCCAAAGTGGCTGCTTGTGCAATCAGGGCAAAGTCCATAACTTCCTGTGGGTTGTTGGAGCAAAGCTGTGCCCAACCAGTTGAACGACACGCCATAACATCAGAATGATCACCGAAAATTGACAGTGCTTGAGCAGCAATGGCACGAGCCGAAACATGGAAAACTGTTGAGGTTAATTCACCGGCAATTTTAAACATGTTGGGAATCATCAGCAACAGACCCTGAGATGCGGTAAAGGTTGTGGTCAATGCCCCCGCCTGGAGAGCACCATGAACCGCACCGGCAGCGCCACCTTCAGATTGTAACTCAACAACTTTAGGAACCGTTCCCCAGATATTCTTTTCTCCGACAGCACTCTTGGCATCAGAAACTTCACCCATAACCGATGAGGGGGTGATAGGGTAAATGGCAATAACCTCATTGGTCGCATGTGCTACATGCGCCGCAGCGGAATTACCGTCGATATTAACCATCTTCCGAGACATACATACCTCCTTGAACCGTGATAAAAGTGTTAGTCTTAACGTAACGAACAATACTACTATGTTTAGCAACTTGCAAATAAACCGAAACTGCTTAAATCAGAATTCTCGTCGACCGGCAACTGCTTGTTGTACCGTTCCCGCATCAACGTATTCCAAATCACTTCCCGAAGGGATGCCATGTGCCAATCGAGTCACCTGAATTCCTTTTTCTTTACAAAGTCTGGCCAGGTAGAGAGCTGTAGCCTCACCTTCAACCGTAAAATTGGTCGCCAGAATGATTTCTTCGATTGACTCCTGCTTCAGACGTTGCAACAACTGCGAAATTTTCAGATCATCGGGACCGATACCATCCAGTGGTGAAAGAGCACCGTGGAGAACATGATAAAGACCTGAATAAGAGTGGCTGCGCTCAATGGCCAGGAGATCCTGTGGTTCCTGAACAACGCAGAGACGTTGTTTTTCACGAACCGGGTTACGACAGATCTGACACAATTCCTCTTCAGCAATATGAAAACAACGTTGGCAGAAATGCACCTTGCGACGCATTTCCAATAAAGCCTCAGCTAAAGCCGCAACATCCTGCTCTGAAGTCCGTAAAAGATGAAAAGCTAAACGAGCAGCCGTCTTGCTCCCAATGCCAGGAAGTTTACCCAGCTCCGCTTCTAATCGAGCAAATGATGGGAGCGAGGTTAGCACTAAATTTCTCCTGAATTCAATAGGTTAAGTCTACATACCCGAATTCTGAGGGATACTGAATAACATATGATTTGATTAAAAATACCATGGTCTAGTGGTCAGACCAAAGAAAACTCTATCACGTTCTGGAAGAAAACTTCAACCCAAAAACTCCAATCTACAGCATTGCTTTAGTTAAACTAAAATCTGTTCAGATCTGACCTTCCGTAAGATCAGATCCCCCTTTGCAAAGGAGGTCATCCACTGGTGGAAGATTGATGCTAATCAGGAACTAAAATATGGACAAGCAAACAGTAGGTCGGATTTTTTGCAACGCCACCATTAAAACATTCCCGGAATATTCATCCCACCAGTCACTTTACTCATCTCCTCTTGAATCATCTCCTGGCTCTTTTTGATCGCCTCATTCACCGCAGCCAGCACCAGATCCTGGAGCATCTCTATATCCTCGGGGTCAACAACATCTTTCTCAATTTTAAGATCGAGCAACTGTTGCTTCCCGTTGGCACGTGCGGTCACCATACCACCCCCCGCCGTAGCTTCGACCTCTTTATCTTCCAGCTCCTGCTGCACCCGAGCAATCTTTGCCTGCATTTGCTGAGCCTGCTTCATGATATTTCCAAGACCTTTTGCCATTTGTTTTAGTCCTCCATCGTGTGAATATAATTAATAATGTAGGGGGTAGGTCTGCGTGTCTACCCTGAATTACGTAAATTCAAAACCGGGCGAACACACAGGTTCGCCCCTACGGTAGCAACTGCATTCGGTGGTGAAGTTCATTTCACACAAAGCCCTTATCAATTGGCTTAACATCCTCAATTTTTCCACCGAATATATCTAATGCTGATTTCACCAATGGGTGCTCCACGGCATTTTCCCGCAATTTCTTTTGCCGGTCACTCTCTTGCCGGGTTCGTTCTGCATGCAATGACAGTGGAGCCTTATCCCCGTTGCCAATTTTTTCAACTTCAATCTTAACATGAGTAGAAAAATATTCTGTCGCCAAATCTTGAATAGCCAGACGCATATCACTATCTGCCAAACAGAAATATCTCCCCGGCATGCCAATCCGCAAGCGAGGCAATTCCAGAAGCAGCAAACTGGATTGTTCAAGCAGTGACGAAATCCTCGGCTTATGGTGATTCTTCACAAACTCAACGAACCCTGCCCAACTTTTATCACCAATATCTCCTGTCGGTAAAGTGTCGGAGGTGGTTTCAACGGGTGTTTCTGGGGGTGGAACCGCAACAGGTTGTGGAATGGGGGAGTGTTCCGGCGATTTTTTATCAGGAGGAGGAAGACCAGAAGCAAGTTGTTTTTCCAGCGTTTCCAAACGCTTAATCAGGGTGGATACATCAATTCCTGCCGGCAATCCAGCCAGTTTCACCAGAACCATTTCCATGGTCAAGCGAGGATAATTTGAAACTGCCAGATCAGCCTCGGTGCGGATCAAAATAACCAATAATCGCTGTAAATCTTCGAGCGAAGCAGGTTCAGCTAAACGGCGTAGTTCCTGCAGCTCAGTTTCGCCAACATCAATCAGGTCTTCCGGCTGATCTACAACCTTGAGAATCACCAGAGCACGCACGATTTCAACCAGTTGCTGGCAGAACTGACGAAAGGAATGACCATGCTGATCAACTCTCTCAACCAGAGACAGCAACTGACCAGCATTTCGTTCCAGAACCGCATTAATTGTTGCCAGCAAGAGAGCCCGGCTGACCAGCCCCAGTAAGCTTTGCAACTGATCATCGTTAATCTGATCACCACAAAAGGCAATCACCTGATCCAATGTTGACAGAGCATCTCGCATACTGCCGCCACCACTACGGGCAATAATTGCCAAGCCAGAATCGGTGACCTGAATATTTTCCTGCCCGGCAATATAGCGTAAGCGGGTTTGCATAGGAACCAGACCGATTTTTTTAAAATCGAAGCGCTGACAACGAGATAGAATAGTAATGGGAATTTTATGTGGTTCAGTTGTGGCAAAAATAAACTTGGCGTGGGCAGGAGGCTCTTCAAGAGTCTTCAGCAGGGCGTTAAAAGCATTGATCGAAAGCATATGGACTTCATCAATGATAAATATTTTATAGCGGGACTGTGATGGCAGGTAGCGGATATTTTCACGCAGTTCACGAATATCATCAACCCCGGTATTGGAAGCTCCATCAATCTCCAGAACATCAATACCTTGACTCTTGGTGATCTCAACACAAGACGGACAAACACCACAAGGTTGTGTCGTTGGCCCTTCCAGGCAATTGAGAGCTTTAGCAAAAATTCTCGCCGCTGAAGTTTTACCCACCCCCCGAGCTCCGGTAAAAAGGAAGGCATGATGAACCCGGTCAGCCGTAATGGCATTTTTCAACGTCTGACTGACATGCTCCTGACCAACCAGATCCTCAAATAATTGCGGTCGCCATTTAAGAGCCAGAACCTGATAGGACATCACTTTTCTCCACAGTTACAAATATCAGCTTGTCAGTAAATATTGGTTGTCTATGCAAAATTTTTGCCCTACAAGGCATAGCAGTTTTAGGGGTGAAGGCATACATGCTGTATGTCGGAGTCCTGTAAAACTACGACAACGCAGTAGGGCGGACATTTTGCGACGCCAGCAAAATTGCCGGCACAAGTGACAGCCAGGCACCCCCGCGGCACACGCTCAAAACCGTTACCGCTGCTCCCTTCCGGGCCTGACGGAGTTCACGGATGGCCGTTGCGCGGGACCCGGCTGTCACTTCTACCGGCAACGATGACCGGAATCAATTAAAATCAAGACTGTCTAGCTATAGGCAGAAGGAAGTTAGATTCAATCCTAAAAAAATTCAACCCGATGCACCACTCAGTAAAAACGGACTGTCCCCGCATGGGGCTGTCCCAGGTTTTTGCAGTGCGAACCGTCACAGTTCTTCGTGGCTCGTAAACTTCGGGACAGCCCCCGATGGGTCTGGGGACAGTCCCAAGTTTACTGCCACAAGGCTGATCAAAAATGTTCATATGCTAGGCGGACGAAATATACTGAATAAGGCATACCGCTAGGTATGTCGTTAAAGTATATTTCGGACAACAACACAGATGAGCGTTTTTCATCAGCCCTGCTGATGAATGGCGGAGAGGCGGGGATTCGAACCCCGGGTAGCGTTAACTACACCCGCTTTCCAGGCGAGCACCATCGGCCTCTCGGTCACCTCTCCGCGAACTGCGAACTTTACACTAACAGATCAGAAACTGTAAAGTGAAAATTCTGGGAACAGCAAAACAAGGCTGAAGGCTTTTATGCTGAAGGTTTTAAACCTACCAGCCTATCAGGCTACAGCCTAAACCACCCCTCCACCGATCGCATAACGACCATTAATCCGGTAGATAAATGCCAGGATTTCTGCCACCGCCTGAAACAATTCAGCGGGAACCTCTTCACCCACCGGAACCCGCCCTAAAACCTCCAACAGATCAGGATCCTGCACAATATCAATCCCGGCAACTTTTGCAGCGGCAATAATCTGTTGCGCCAGATCCCCACGCCCCGTAGCAACAACTTTAGGGGAAGATTCAGATTGACGGTCATAATGTAATGCAACCGCCTGGAGTGGTTTTTTCGATCTATCTTTCATTTAAACCCTCGCATCCAACAGATTGATTGAATTGGGCAACAACCGTTCCTGCAACTGTCGAGCAGGCAGCTTTGCATCGGCACTAAAGCTGACTCCCTGAAGTTTTATCGCCTGGAGTGATTCTTTAAGCTCATCGGTACAGTTTTGTATGTAGCTCATTTTCTCTCGATCTTCACCAGCCAGCTGTAGATGTAATCCCTCCTTTTTATAGAGGATATCGATACGAATATTGCCAAGAGCTGACAAACGGAGTGACAACGATATTTGCAGTGGTGGCGATTGATCTTCTCCATTGTCAGAATTCTCACCAGATTGCCGCTCTGCCAGAAGATAACCTTCTTCCAATTCATTGAACGGTAAAGGCAAAAACTGCACCTGATCTTCTCCCAACTTTACTTTACAAAGCTGAAACAGCTCAAGGCGATGCAATGGCTCTTCCACTTCAGCTCCACGCTCTTTCTGCAACCCCAGCAACGCTGCTTTTAAGCTCGCCAAAGCTGCTTTCTGCTTTCCTTGTCGCAGTTCAGCTTCGAGATGGAATCCAAACAGTTGTGATAACAGCCCAAGGTATCGACCTTGCGGAACACTGGGTCGCTGCGCTACCAACTGTTCCAATTGATGAACTATGGCCTCAAATCCAGGGAGTATTATAGAAGTACCCTTGGCAGACAGAGGCAGTTGCTGCAATCTTGCCAGCAAACCCTCCAATCTCCCCAAAAGTTCCGGAGCCAGACCCTGCTTTTGCTCCTGACCTTGTGTTACCTGAACAAGTAGCTGCTGTATATCAGCAAATGTTTTCACTAAGGAATCTGCCCCGGCTGTCTCTGCAGGTTGTCCTGTTGGGAGTGAATGATGGACAAAGGCTTGTTGTAGAGCAGCAGAATTCTTTGTAACTACGCCCGCTGCCTTTATATCTGGCTGAGAAATATCTCGAAAAACTTGCCTCTCCATCCGCACAAGAATCCGTTCGACTTCACCAGCCAGTTGCGGAGAGACGCTGGAATGGTTCTGAATCTGCGTAAGAACAGCTGTCAGAAGTTGCTGTTGGGATGCCAACAGCTGCGGCAATTGACGCCCTTGTTGCAATGGAGCCAGCACATTTCGACTTTCCGCATACCAGCGTTCTGGAACCGGCTCTCCAGCTTGTTTTGGCAGCAGGGATAATTGGGTCTGAAGATTTTTAATCAGCTGCATTATCGTTTGCGATAACTCAACAGAAGCAAGCTGGGGGTTATTCTGTAGTATCGGTTGCAACGAAACGTGTGTTGGCGACAAAATATGTGTCTTGCCAGGAGCCATTAATTGCTGTAACTGTGCCACAATAGGCGCAATATTTCCTTTCAGGTCAGCCAACGTTCCAGCAGTTGGACTCAATATCTGTTGTAATTGATTATATATTTTTTCGTTTGTCTGCAGCAATAAAGGCTGATCTGTTTGCTGCTGCAACTGAGCCACCAATTGACTCCAGTCAAATGAACGGGTGAGCAAAGGAAACGCTTGCGTAAGCCGACCATTCAACGAGCTGTTGAGAACCTTGAATTCCAGACGTGGCTGAGTTTGCAGAACTTGCAAATTTATTTTTTGCCCGACCTGCAACTCCCGTTCCCCTTGTGCCAGATAGCGCTGCCGATTGATCTCCAAAATTGCACCCCTTGATCCCCCTTTGACCACTGTCGCTTGGATCAGCTGTTCAGGACGCAGATTAGTCTGCAACTCTTCCGGGAGATCCGCTGGAGGAGTTGCGGCAGGAACAAACAAATTTGCCGGTCGATTTGAATTGACTGTCGTCATAAAGGCTCCCCCCCTCATGGAGAAGGGTTCGAGAATATTATTTATAATGCCTCAATGATAGCACAAGTCACGAATGGCGCTAGCTTAAGCTAGTATTGCAGTAAACTTGGGGCTGTCCCGAAGTTTACGAGCCACGAAGAACTGTGGCGGTTTGCGCCGCAAAAGCCTGGGACAGACCCCATGCGAGGACAGTCCCGTTTTTGCTGGAAATTTCCTTAAACTAGCGTCATTGCCTGAACGTTGAAAAGTCGATATGAATATCCACAAAGCACCGTCAAAAACCCGACAACATTAGATTGTTTTATCAGTTTTTTATCCATGTCCCGTCAAAAACCCGGCAAAACAATTTCAACATAATGAAACTAAAGGATTTTCTGTCTTGGCATAAAATTCGCTTGAGTGTAAATAAGCGCAGAAAAGTTCTAAAGATTATTTAATGATATGTCGATAGACAGAATAAGCAATCAATTAATGCTTTTGAGGAAAGACAAAAGGATAAGCAAATGATAAAGACGACAGCCCTGGTTATTGCCAACAATAAAAATAAGAAATCCCAGCTGGTCGATCATCTTTCTGCAACCGGACTTTTTACCCAAATCACACCTCTGGGTTCCTCAGCGGCACTTTTCCAGCACCTGAAATCAAAGCCTGCCGATATGGTTTGCTGGGCTGTTGAGAAAAGAAACCGGAAAGTGGCATGGATCCACAAGCTTCACTCTGATGAGCAGTGGCACGATCTCCCCCTGATTGCATTCGCTGAAGATCAGCAGAGCCTGATCAATGGTTTTCAGCTCGGGGCAAGCGATTCAGTCAATGTGAAGATCGACCCAACCGAACTGAGCGCCCGGATGAACCGTCACCTGGAACGCTGGCAGCGGTTACTGGAACTGCGTCAGAGCAAAGAACAGCTACAAAAAATGGCATTGACTGATCCACTGACAAAACTCGGCAACCGGGCAGCCTTTGATATGAGCATCAAACAGGCTGCTGCTTGTACCCAACGCTCAGGAAGCCCTTATTCCCTCCTAATGATCGACCTGGATCACTTTAAAAATTTCAATGATAACTATGGTCATCAAACCGGAGATGCCGTGCTGCGATCAGTTGCTGACGCGATCAGAGAATCGGCTCGTGATGCCGATATCTGTTGCCGCTATGGTGGTGAGGAATTTGCAGTTATTCTTCCAGACACCAAGGCTAATAATGGTGAAGTTCTGGCGGAACGAATCCACAAACGGGTCGCCAAAGTTTCTGGCAAGCAACCCTCAGGACGGCTACCAATTACCGTCAGTATCGGGATCAGTTGTACTAATTTGCAGGACAGTATTCATCCAACTAAGTTGATTGAAGAAGCCGATCAAGCACTTTACCTGGCAAAAAAGAATGGTCGCAACCGAACTGAAACCTGGCAGCCGAACTATCGTTCCGGAGAAATGGAATTTGCCTATAGTTCAACTTCGCAACTGGCATTTGGGGCTTGACCTCGCTACATTGTCATCAGAACCTATTACAAAAGGGGACTGAATCCAATTCTGTCCCCTTTTAATATCTCGTAACAAATCCGTACAAGTGTCAGCAAATCTGGGACTGTCCCCCGCATGGGGCTGTTCCAGGCTTTTGTGGTGCGAACTGCCACAGTTTTATGACTCATAAACTCTTGGGACAGTCCCGAGTTAACTACAAATTTGGATCAGGAAGTTGAAGTTCCCAAAACTTTCACCTTCAAACGCAACTGTTTACGCTGTTCAGCCAGACAATAAGCGATAATGGCATCCTGATCTTCATCCTCAATATCGGCAAAACTCAAAGCAACCTGTTGCACATCATTCACAACATAAGTCATCACAACCTCACCAATACATTCAATCACTGTGGGCTGTGGTGAATCAATCACTATCTCCAATCCGAGCCGGGCTCCTTCCTTAACTGCTTCCGAAACCGGAATCCGCAAACCACCACCACTGATGTTAACCGGGGTCTGAACCGATTTAGCGGTCGCGGTTTCATCGTCGACATCCCAATAGCTGACCGATAGATCGGCATCAACACGAAAATATTCCCGCTTCTGCGTATAGGTAAACGAATCGACCATCTCCAGCAGTAACTTGGTCTCTTCTGGTGCCGAATCAATCTTAGCTTTAATCGATTTATTCTCTCCGGCAACATCGAATTTCACCAAACAGAATTCAGCAAAATCTAACTGTTCCGCATCCAGTTGATCGGGTAAAAAAGTGATCTCAAATTGCGGAGGAGTGGTTGTCTTGGCAACACCATCAAGCGACAGCTGCTTTCCATCCCGAAGAGGGAGAGAAACCTTGACAACCCGGTAATCTTTTAATTGATTAAGTACAGACATGACAGATCCCCTGATGGGAGGGAATTAAAGGGTAAGTAAATAACTAACCAACACCCCGGGCAAATTGTTTCTGCCGGGCAGGAGCCTGATGATATCCGGCAACCGCCACTCGACCGCTTTTGATCTGAGATAACTCATGAGCGGTAACAGCCATCATGCCACGGATTCTTGGCAATAGCAAATGATTCAGCTCAGCAATTTTTTCCAGCAAGTTGGTTCGTTCAATAAACAGGGGGTGATCCTGCCAATAGGTAGAATTGCGGGGAAAGACTTCTAAAAAAACCCGATCATTCAAGCCAGCTTCATCCTGTAATTCCTGAAGCTTTAGTGTATAACTTCGCAGCTCATCAGGATCAGACTTTTGCAGTAAGTGATCAAGCTGACCAGCATGAGCAATAATCCGTCGGTATTGTTCAATCGATTTTCGTAGACATGTTTCCATAGGAGACCCTATTTGTTAAAAATGAAATCAAAAAGAAACGGCTACCTGTCCGGCCTCTGGATGGTGAGGCTTTACACCAGTGGAAACTTCCCGATTAATTTCAATTGCCCCGGAAAAACCCTCTCGCAAATCGAGAAGAATCCGCTCAATCGGCTCTAAGCGCTCAATCTCACCTCGTGCATTAACTGTAGAAAGTTCTCGAATCATAAAATCATAGAGTCGACTTAAATCAAGGGCAATTTCACCACCAACCTCATAATCAAGGGTATTGGAAAATTCTGTAATAATTGCAATCGCTTTACTTACAGCAATGGCTTTATCTCCAGGGCGATTGTCTTCAATGGCAAATTTAGCCTGACGAACAAAACGGATTACCCCATCATAAAGCATAATAAGAAGTTGCTCAGGGGAAGCAGTCATAACCTGATTGTTTTGGTAGTGGTTTGAATATCCATTCATCCTTATATGCTCCTAAATATCTACATGACTTGGCGCATCACGCACATTCATATTATTATTTTGAAGAACCACCCAGTGACGGCATTGAGGCTAATTGCTGCAACAAATAATCTCCCTGCGCATTCAACCCACTGACTAACCCTTCCATGGCCGAAAATTGTGCCCTCAAGGTTTTTTCCTTCTGCTCCAAGCGAGCTTCCATATTTAAAATTTGTTGATCAATCCGCCGGGAATTCCTTTCTGTTGTTTCCTGTCTCCCGACATACAAACCATCGACCGAATCAGTCATCGTGTCCAAGTAATTGGCAAATTTCGTGCTGATTCCCTCACCACCATTAACTCCGGAAAAAAGACCCAGAACCGAATCATAATTGTCGGTTAACGCAGCGGAAAGTTTTGAACTATTCAAGTTAATTGTTCCATCGCGCTGGGTTTCAAACCCAATCTGAGAAAGGCTGGTCAAAACCCCTCCACTCTCCTGTTGAGTTGTCAAAAGATTTTGCAATTGTCTTTTAACCGAACGAAAGGCCGAATCGTTTCCCCACCCCGCATCTTTTTGATCAGTAATAAAAGTGACAATTTCATTGTAAGCAGAAACAAAATCCTTGATTTTTCCGGTTGTTGCTTCGTTATCAACAGAAACATTCAATGTCGTTGTTGACTGACTATCTGCCTTTAACAACTCAAAGGACAATCCAGGAACAGCACTATTAACTGTGTTGCTGTCGCTGTAGATATCAATCCCGTCAAGGAGAATATGTGCCTGATGAGCAGTTTGGGTGTTACTCATTGTCGGGTTAACATCTGTACCACCGCTCAAACCGGAAGCATCCAGCGAAAAGGTATCGGAAACATTCTCTCCAGTTAGAACCAGACGGTAGGGAGAACCAGCAGTGCCATCGTTAATGATGGCAGCACTGACCCCCAAATCAGCATCATTAATAGCTTTGCTTATCCCCTCTAAAGAGTTACTTGACGCATCAATAGTAATTTGTGTCGACTCCCCAGCAACCGTTAAATTAAGGGTTCCAGTGCCAAAAGTCGACGCTGTTTTATCGGCATAGCCCTGGCTGACATCCTTCTGCTGCTGTGCCAGGTCAATAACCGTCAACTGGTACGATCCCAGCTGAGAGGTACTGTCCGCAGTTGCAGCGACAAACTCTTCGGAACTACTTTTAAGTGCAGGAGAATTCAGTTCAAGCCGAGTATCAATCGCCTCAGCTTTTTCCAGAAAACCTTTCATTTTCCCATCTAATTCCGAAAAAGCCTTCAGACGGTTGTTGTAATAGGCCTGATCTTTTTCAAGACGATCGATAGGAGACCGCTCTATCTTCATCAACTCTGAAATAATTGCTTCGGTATCAATTCCGGTAGCTAAGCCGCCAAAAGTAATCGACATGATTAAACTCCTTAAACCCGCTTCTTAAATATATCAGCTTTGTGTATCAACAATATTGCCACGCAAATCGGCAAGTGTTTCTTTAAGTGCCAGCAGTTCCTCTGCAGGAACCTGGCGAATAACTTCATCATTTTCCCGATTGACAATTTTAACCACCAAGCCACTGGTTCGCTCATCATTCTCAAAACGGACACTGTAAAGGCCATCCTCAGTCAGTGACTTAATCTGTTTCAATAGTTCTTCCGGTTGAATTTGTTTTTTTTCAACCTCCTCGCTTTGAGACAAATCATTAGCCTTTTTTCTTGCTTCACTGACTTGATCCGACCCCTTACTCAGCTGAAATTGAGGCACACTCTGTAAACTGATTGCTTCGACATTCATAATATATCTCCTCCCCCGATGTCTTCAATCGCACTCAGGGAAAATTGGGGGCAGATTAATACCTGCCCCCAGGAAAACCAACAAATTAACCCAACAGTGACAACGCCAGCTGTGGTGCCTGATTCGCCTGAGCCAGAATCGAAACACCCGCCTGCTGCAGAATATTATACTTGGTCATATCCGATGTTTCCTGAGCAATATCCGCATCCAGAATCCGGGAACGGGCAGCCGAAAGATTCTCAGAGACATTCGACAGGTTGGCAATCGTTGACTCAAAGCGATTCTGTATTGCACCTAAGTCACCACGAATGGTGTCGACCTGACCGATAGCAGCATCAATGGTACTAATAGCATTAGAAGCTGATGCACGGGTAGTAACCCCAGCAGCAGTAACAGTATCAACTGGAACACTATTAGTAGACATATTACCAAGAGCTGATGTTGTTGCGGCCGCAATTGTCACGCCTATTGTCTGCCCAGCATTAGCACCGACCTGAAAAACCGCCGAAGTAGTAGCGAAGCCACCAGACAGCAGAACCTTACCATT
This sequence comes from Desulfuromusa sp., assembly GCA_021647765.1. Taxonomy (GTDB): domain Bacteria; phylum Desulfobacterota; class Desulfuromonadia; order Desulfuromonadales; family Geopsychrobacteraceae; genus Desulfuromusa. The sequence goes on from JAKIUD010000012.1 coordinate 43,522, forward strand.
GAACGATGTGGTATCTGCAATCCGGTCAATTTCGCTGATTAACTGAGAAAATTCAGCATTCAGTGAATTACGATCATCATCGGTATTGGTATCGTTTGCCGACTGAACAGCCAGTTCACGCATCCGTTGCAGAATATTGGTGGTCTCCTGTAATGCGCCTTCAGCCGTTTGTGCTAAAGAAATACCATCATTGGCATTCCGGGCGGCTTGATTGAGACCGCGGATTTGCGAGGTCATGCGGTCGGAAATAGCCAGACCAGCAGCATCATCCTTGGCACTGTTGATCCGCAGACCGGAAGAGAGGCGCTGCATTGATTTGTTCAGAGCACCTTGTGATTTACCCAAGTTACGTTGGGCGTTTAGAGAAGCGACGTTTGTGTTAATTGTTAATGCCATAATTTTTCCTCCATGAATCTGTTAGTGCGGGCATCCTTGCCCTGAGTTAGTTGTGTTTCTTTTCTTACATTATCTGTTCTGGGGTTCGCGATGTTAGACTTAATACCTCCTTAGGCGATAAATTCCCCGTCCTGCATCTTCTCGACACAACTTACCAAAAACTTTAGTTTTTTTATCCTCATGTAACTCAATTAAGAACTTGAAAATATTACTTTTTTAGAATTTATGATTTTTTTACAGATTTATTTTTTCGGGATCCTTTAAAGTAAATATTGCCAGAATGCTTTGTTGTAAGAAGTGGATATAACGGAAAGAAACATACTGAATAAAAAAAATTGATAATTTCCAATAATTTATCTACAATGGATTAAACTTTGTGGAATATGCAGGCAGTAAACATCTTTCAACCAAGGAGATGTCTCTTGAAATTAGCCCAAAAAAAGATTCTTGTCACTGGCGCTGACGGTTTTATTGGTTCACACCTAGTCGAAAGTCTGGTCGAACTAGGAGCAGATGTCAGAGCATTGAGTTGCTATAATTCATTTAATTCCTGGGGGTGGCTTGAAACAATCCGGTCTCTGAAGCAAATAGAAGTTGTCAGTGGTGACGTCCGTGATCCCCATTTCTGTAAAAAAATCACCGGGGGAATAGACATCGTCTTTCATCTTGCAGCGTTGATCGCTATTCCCTACTCTTACGAGGCACCAGACAGCTATATTGATACGAACGTCAAGGGGACATTAAATATCTGCCAGGCAGCCCTGGAAAATAGCTGTGAACGGGTGATTCACACTTCGACAAGTGAAGTGTACGGCACCGCACAGTATGTCCCGATTGATGAAAAACACCCCCTGCAACCACAATCACCCTACAGTGCCAGCAAGATAGGTGCAGATGCCATCGCAATGAGTTTTTATAATGCTTTTGACTTGCCGCTCACAATTGTTCGACCATTCAACACCTATGGCCCCCGCCAATCGACACGCGCGGTTATCCCGACAATCATTACCCAAATTGCTGCAGGAATGGATGAAATCAAACTGGGCGATGTCAGTCCAACCCGCGATTTCAACTATGTCAAAGATACCTGCCGGGGCTTCATTGCTTTGGCTGAGTGTGAACAGGCAATTGGACAAACAGTGAATATCGGCTCTAACTACGAAATCTCTGTGGGGGACACCCTTGATCTAATCAAGGAGTTGATGAAAAGTGAGGTCTGCTTTATCACTGACGACATCCGCCTGCGGGCAGAAAAGTCTGAAGTTTTCCGCCTGTGGTGTGATAATTCACTGCTTCAGAAACTGACGGGCTTCGCACCGGAATACGATATCCGTAGCGGCCTGCAGAAGACCATCGACTGGTTTATCCAGCCGGAAAATCTATCCAGATACAAAACTGGTATCTATAATGTTTGAGAAACCCTTCGACTTCATCCGCCAACAGTTCGGTAACCAAAATTCAATCCCGTTGCATGAACCAACCTTCTCCGGCAATGAAAAGAAATATCTGGCAGAGTGTATTGATTCAACCTTTGTCTCCAGCGTCGGTGTTTTTGTCGATAAATTTGAACAGGCGGTGGCTGATTTTGTTGGCAGCAATCACGCTATTGCAGTTGTTAATGGAACTCAGGCGCTGTTTGTAGCGCTTAAATCTCTCGGAGCAGACGCCAGTTGTGAAGTCTTGACCCAATCCCTGACCTTTATCGCCACCGCCAACGCTATTCACTACACGGGGGCAGCACCAGTTTTCCTTGATATAGATCCGCACACTCTTGGATTATCCCCCGTTGCCGTCAAAGAGTTTCTGCAACAACAGACAGAGTTACGCAATGGTCAGTGTGTCAATAAAATAAGTGGCCGTACAATCGCCGCCTGTTTGCCGATGCATACCTGCGGCCATCCCTGCCAGGTTGAAGAGCTACAGGTTCTCTGTGCAGAGAACAATATCCAGTTGATCGAAGATGCTGCCGAAAGCTTGGGTAGCCGTGTCACGACAGGCCACACCGGGACTCTGGGCAAAGTTGGGGTCTTCAGTTTCAATGGCAACAAGGTAATTACAACCGGTGGTGGCGGTATGATGGTCACCGATGATGAGGAACTTGCACAAAAACTGCGCCACCTGACCACAACTGCTAAAGTGCCACACCCTTGGGAATTTATCCACGATGAGATCGGCTATAATTTTCGGCTACCAAATATCAATGCGGCTCTCGGTCTGGCGCAGATGGAGCAATTGCCACTGTTTTTAAAAAATAAGCAGGAGCTGGCAAAAAGCTATCGGGAGTTTTTTGCCGGAAGTGAGATCCGCTACCTGGAAGAACCAGCGGGAAGCCAGTCAAATTTTTGGCTAAACACAATCCTGTTGCCGACCGAAGAACAGAAAGAGGCTTTCCTGGATCAAGCGAACCAACAGGGGATCGGTGCCCGCTCTCTCTGGCGACCGATGCACCTGCTCAATATTTATCGCCATTACCAACGGGATGCACAGATCACCGCCGAGCAAATTTATCGGCACGCGGTCAATATCCCCAGCAGTGTGAGACTGTAATATGGATGAAATTATTTTGGTTGGCGGTGGTGGGCACTGTGCATCCTGCATTGATGTCATCGAACAGGAAGCAAAGTTTCAAGTCGCCGGAATCGTCGACATGCCGGATAAACATAGCACAACTTTACTCGGATACCCAATTATTGGCAAGGATGAGGATCTGCCGAAACTTACTGAAAACTATCGATATTTTCTGATTACCCTGGGACAGATAAAGTCCCCGCAACGGCGCATCGCTCTGTTCGAGGAGTTGTTGCAACTCGGCGCCCAACTCCCGACTATCATTTCACCACGTGCCTATATTTCTCGCCACGCTACCGTTGGAGCCGGCACTGTCGTTATGCACAATTCTTTGATTAATGCCGGTGCCATTGTTGGATGTAACTGTATCATCAACAGCTGTGCCCTGATCGAACATGATGCCAAAGTTGGTGATCACTGTCATATTTCGACTGGCTCAATCATTAATGGCGGCACACAGATTGCAGAGTGTACCTTTATCGGTAGCGGTTCGGTTGTCAGAGACAACATTCGAATCGGCAGCAATGCCCTCATCGGTGGAGGGGTTAGTGTCATGGTAGCAGTTCCTGACAATAGCCTCTATACTGGAAAAAAATAACCCTGCAAAAGGAGAGTCCTGTTGCAACCTGTTTTTATCATTGCCGAGGCCGGTGTCAATCACAATGGAGACCTGGAACTGGCCAAACAACTGATCGATGTTGCTGCTAAGGCGGGGGCAGATGCTGTCAAATTTCAGACTTTCAAGGCCAAAAGCCTGGTCAGCCTGGACGCACCCAAAGCCGCCTACCAAATGCAGACTACAGCAGCAGACGAATCCCAATTCACCATGATCAAGAAACTGGAACTCGATCTCGACATCCATCACGTGCTGCTTGCACATTGTCATGACCGAGGCATCCAGTTTCTCTCTTCCCCGTTCGACCTGGAGAGTGTTGACCTGCTATTTGGATTAGGAATGGAAACTTTCAAAATCCCTTCAGGTGAAATTACAAACCTTCCCTACCTCCGCAAGATTGGCGGTCTCAACAAGAAGGTTATCCTCTCCACAGGGATGTCGACCTTGGCAGAGGTCGAAGCAGCGATTCAGATTTTGTATGCCGCAGGATTAAAGAAAGAGCAGCTGACACTCTTGCACTGCAATACCGAGTATCCAACTCCGATGGTTGACGTTAACCTGCATGCCATGCAAACCCTGGCTGATAGCTTCGATATTAAAGTGGGCTACTCCGACCATACCTTGGGGATCGAGATACCGATTGCCGCAGTTGCTTTGGGCGCCACAGTGATCGAAAAACATATCACTCTGGACAACAACCTGCCCGGCCCTGATCACTTGGCCTCGCTGGAACCGCAGGAATTGGTTGCCATGGTGAAAGCAATCCGCAATCTGGAGCAGGCCTTGGGTGACGGAATCAAACAGCCGACTCCTTCAGAAGAAAAAAATCGGCCAATAGCACGGAAAAGCATTGTTGCCTGTCGGCAGATCAAACAGGGTGAACTGCTGACCGATGATAACCTGACCGTCAAACGTCCGGCAACGGGAATCAGTCCAATGAAGTGGGATCGCTTGATCGGCACCCCTGCAAGTAAGGATTTCCAGGCGGATGAGGTGATCTGCAGATGAAAAAAATCTGTGTTTTTACCGGCACTCGCGCCGACTACGGATTGCTTAAGCCCTTGATGGAGGAGATCGCGCAAGATCTGGAAATGAAACTCCAGCTACTGGTTTCTGGAATGCATCTCGCGGCTGATTTCGGCAATACTTATCGCCTTATTGAATCAGATGGCTTTGTCATCGATGAAAAAATTGAAACTCTTTCTGCTGCCGATAGTTCGGTCGGCACCTGCCAATCGATCAGTCGTGGTATCACCGGATATGCCGAAGCATTGACCCGCTTACAGCCTGAGCTTCTGGTTTTATTAGGGGATAGGTCTGAAGCTTTTGCGGCAGCCACTGCCGCTCTGATTTGTCAGATACCGATTGCCCATTTGCATGGAGGGGAAACAACTCAAGGGGCATACGATGAAGCCCTTCGCCACTCCATCAGCAAAATGAGTCATCTTCATTTTGTTTCTACAAAAAATTATCGACAACGGGTCATCCAATTGGGAGAGCGGCCAGACAATGTTTACAACGTTGGTGCCATCGGTCTTGACTATCTTGAAAGGGAGACATTTATTGAACGTGATGAACTTGAAGCCTCACTCAGCTTTAGTTTCGGCAAACAAAGTGCCTTGGTCACCTTTCATCCGGTCACCCTGGAACAGGGTTTGGCAGCAGAACAGTTGGCTCAGCTCTTGGCTGCACTCGGCCATTTTGACGAATTACAGATCATCTTCACCAAAGCCAATGCCGACCCTGAAGGGCGAACCATCAACCAAATGGTTGATCAATATGTCGCCACCCATCCGCAAAAGACAATTGCTTTTACCTCCATGGGGCACCTGCGTTATTTAAGCTCCATGCGCATTGTCGATCTGGTCATAGGGAACAGCAGCAGCGGCATTCTGGAGGCACCAAGCTTTGGAGTTCCGACTGTCAATATTGGTGATCGCCAAAAAGGAAGAATAAAAACTGCGAGTGTTATTGACTGCGAACCGGAACAGTCCGCCATTGTTTCTGCCTGCCACAAGGCCTTGTCTCATCAGTTTAAGACTGTGGCTCAGAAGGTCGATAATCCCTACAGACAAGAAGGAACAGCTCGGCGGATCAAAGAGATCATCAAAAATGCAGAGAATATCAATCTGAAGAAAATCTTTTACGACCTGCCCACCAACAGCTTTGAGAGACAATAATGAGAAACAGTAAAAAAATCAGTATTTCTCCACAGGCAACGATTAAAGAAGCAATCGAAACCATCGATAAAGGGGTGATGCAAATCGCTTTGGTGGTTGAAAACGACCGCTTGATTGGAACCATCACTGACGGCGATATCAGGCGTGGGTTTCTGAATGGGCGTAGTCTGACCGATAAAATCGAAGGTCTCTACAATACAGCACCGCTCACCGGGGCTCTTGGACAAACGAGCGAAGATCTGGTTCAGTTGGCTCTTGCTCGCGGGATCAAGCAACTTCCAATTCTCGATGATGATGGAAAGCTGGTCGGCATCGAATATATCGATGATTACCTGCGTGGACCGGAGAAACCGAACGCCATCATTTTGATGGCTGGGGGTCTGGGAACCCGCCTGCGACCACTGACAGCAGATATGCCAAAACCGATGTTAACTGTAGGGACTAAACCAATTCTGGAGACTATTCTTGAGAGCTTTTCCCACTATGGCTTTCGTAATTTCTACCTCAGCGTCAACTACAAAGCAGACAAAATCCGTAACTATTTCAAAGATGGTGGCCAGTACGGCGTCAACATTAACTACCTTACCGAAACCACCAAGCTGGGAACAGCTGGAGCTCTCAGTCTGCTGCCGAACAACATTAAAGATCCGATCATCATTATGAATGGTGATCTGTTGACCAACGTCAACTTCGAGAGATTATTGAACTACCATTTGCTGGCAAAGGCCGAAGCGACAATGTGTATCAGGGAATATAAGCTGCAGATTCCTTATGGGGTTGTTAAGACAGAAGGGGCAACAATTCAAGAGATCATTGAAAAGCCGACGCAGAACTTTTTTGTCAACGCCGGCATTTATGTGCTGAGTCCAAGTGCTCTGAAACTGATCCCGGAAAACAGTTTTTTCGACATGCCACAGCTATTTCAGAATCTTATCGATGAAAAACGCAAGGCATGTTCTTTCCCGATTACTGATTACTGGATGGACATCGGTCAACCAAACGATTTCAAACGGGCGAACTCAGAATACGACGAGATATTTGATGTTTGATGGGAAACGCATTCTAGCTATCATCCCAGCCCGCGGAGGGAGCAAGGGGCTAGTGGGAAAAAACATTCGCCTGCTGGATGGAAAACCGTTAATTTGCTGGAGTATTGAGGCAGCGAATCAAAGTCAATATATCGATTCGGTGACGGTTAATACAGACTCTCCTGAGATTGCAGACATTTCACAAAAGGTCGGAGCACGAATACCATTTTTACGCCCTGAAATGTTGGCGACAGATACAGCCAGCAGCCATGACGTGATCATCCACACGATTGACTGGTATGAGCGCCATAGAGAACGCTATGACCTGATACTACTACTGCAACCAACTTCACCATTGAGAACAAGTCGAGACATTGACCAGGCAATTGAACTTTTTTTTCAACAAGAGACACAGGCAATTGTCTCCGTATGCCTCTGTGATCACCATCCCTGGTGGGCAAACAGCCTTCCAGACGACAGTAATATGCGAGATTTTTTGCGACCGGAGGTTCTGAAAACCAACCGTCAGGGACTACCACCACACTATCGTTTAAACGGAGCAATCTATCTGGCCGATATCGATTTTCTCCGCAGCAACGGATCATTCTTCGGAGCAAAAACATTTGCTTTGAAAATGGCCAAAGAACATTCCATTGATATTGATGATATTATCGATTTTCAACTGGCCGAGGTACTTCTCGATTCTTCCAGAAAAACAGTCTGATCAAGATCTCGTTTTTTTAAGATCTTCTCTTTTGTTCAATTCATCCAGTAAAGAGATGGCAGATGAGTTGGAGCTATCCTGCTGTAAAACTGTTTCAAACATCAGCCTTGCTCCATCTTCAAGGTCGATCTCCAGATAATGTCTTCCGAGCTTGATCATCACCGCCTGATCATCAGGAACCAGCTCCAAATAGTCCGCATATAAATCAAGTGATGTCTTTTTTTCACCGAGCAACCACAATAGATCGGCATAGTATGGCAAATAAGCTACGGATATCCCTGCCAAACATTCAGCGATAACGAGTGCGTTTTCATAATCGTTCTTTTGTAGAGACAAGCGAAAAAGCCTTTTCAGTGCCTCTTCAAGAATTGATATATCCCGTTCTTCTTCCGGGATATCAATTATTTTTTGATATTCAGACAAAGCAACATCAACATTATTGTCTAACTCTGCCAAATAACCACTGCCCAGACAAACCAGAGATAATGCCTCAAATCCCTCCCGCTGACCAAGACTGTTAACCAGATGCCGCAGGGTCTCGATTTGCCTCTGCTTGTACATAACTTGCATTTTTCCGCGAACCTGTCCCAACTTTGACCAATCACGGGCGCGCTGTAAATGTGCTGTCTCCTGGTTTGTTAATATCCTGGCAAACTCTTGTTCCAACTCAATAATCTGCTGAGAAAATTCTTCCGGAATTGAGTACTGTGGATGTGCATTTTTCCAGACAATAGCCCGACCAGGTTGACCATCTTGTTTCCATTGCTCGATCAGTTTTTTAAAGTTGGGATAATCCTGCTCCTCTTCCAGCCGGTTTCGCAACCGCTCGGCAGCACGATCAACCATCGTAAACAACCTTTCGGCAGTGTCGCGATAAGCCTCATAATAAATCCGTCCCAATCGTTCTGCATCATCTTCATCCCAAGTACGACCCTGATCTCCTTGAGTCATTTTAAGAAAGTCTCTGATACCAACCCTCTTAATCAGCAAAGAAAAATCAGAAAAGTTGTTTTTCAATTTTTTCTCAATACGATCCATTTTAATTCTATATTTGCGGTTCCCCTTGTCCTTGCCTCGTCTGCCAAAAAAGGCCGCATTGGCCTTTAATGCCTCATTTGAGAGTTTTTTAATTTCACGGAACGCATTCTGACTTCTTATCAACTCGGTTAATACTTCTTGATAGTAAGTAATCCGTTTCTCAACCGTATCGTCAGGGATTGCTGCAAGAATTATGTGATAAGCGGAGTACGGTAATGTCTGGAGATGAACGTCAACGGGAGACAAATAGTCGACGTCATCTATCTTGGTTGAGTTTTCACTCAAATTGATGATTTGGCAATTCTGCTGTTTTGCCAAGGTTGCCTGCGACCCAATCTGGGTCGCCGCAAAATGAAAGTCGGGGGTTGTCTCGGCTATCCAGCCGCCGTTAGTCTCAACCCATAGCTGCCCTTTGCCTAACTGAGAACCAGACTGACGTTCATTACTCCCCTGTGCATGGGTATAACCATCACGGCTATGACAAAGGTCGACGCCGGCTAATAATATCTTCTCAAAACCCATCTTTATGCAAATATCAATAGCGCTATTGGTTACCGTTGGACCGGGTGCACTTAGGGTATTTTCATTTAAAGACGATTCCCAGGGAACCCGCGCCCCCAAGAAAATACTTCGTCCACACCATTGACCTAATAATGTGCTGACAACATGAAATTGATTTATAAAGATCGTCTTCTCTCCAAGCATCAACATCTCTTTGCTGACATCAAAACTGATCTGATTTGGATCGACCGAAATGATAATATCAGGGGAAAGATCGACCTCAAGCAGTCGCCTGGCAATGCGCGAAACAGCGATAACGACCAGACGGCTTCGATGTTCGATAACCCAAGGAATAACTTCATCTAAAGATGGTCCACCACCAAGAATAACGGCAACTTTTCCTGCAAAAATACCTTCTAGATGAGCTGCAGATACTCGATTTTCGGACAAATTCTCCAGCTGTCGCAAGTTGAAAATCTCAGCACCAAGTTCTGCATTTGAGTGCCATCTGACTTTTTCTAACTCCTCCTGGATCCGGGTGGATAGTTCCAAATATTCGCTATAACGTCCATCAGTTGCGGCAAAGGAAAGAGAATACTTGAGGTTCCCAAGATAAACAAAATTCTTATACTCAATCTCCTCCGCACGTTGCAGCCATTCTTCGGCAGTGGTCACAATGATTTTTTGATGAAATCCTTGTTCAGGAATAATTTCTTTCAACCGGGCAAGGACAGCAGGTACTTCTATAAAAATATAGTAGCTTCCTTCAGGCAGACCTTGCTTGACAAGATATTGAGGCAGTAATCCACTATCACTTCCAACAATGATATACAGACTGTTCTCTGCAAATAAATCTTCGCGAAAATGGTTATTATATGCAGCTTCTGACCCAATCTTATCAAAAGCAGAGCCATTCACCTCATAGAGGTATCTATCACCAAAGGAATTAACCAGAAAGGAACCAACACGATTCATATTATTCATAATAAGCCTTTACTAAATAAACACCTGCAAATATATAAACGATGCATCCCAAAACAAACATACAAAAAAAGAGTCGCCGAATAAACACCTTGCAAAACAACCACTTACAAAGCTACATGTTTTATTGTCAAAATTCCGCCCCAAACTTCAGGCAACTGAACTTGTTGGTTTTTTCCAGAACAGCCTGTAGGTGCGATTTTTTTGGTACAATCAGATGAATAATTTAGAGCCTGTCCCAAACAAAGCGAACGTCCTGTCTAAGCGGGATAACAGTATAAAATAATCCATTAAAGGAGGATTTTTTACCTCCTTTAATGGAAATAGATGCCTTATAATCTTGTCACGACACGAAAAGAAAGGCATCCCATGGAAACTATCGCATTTCAAACTGAATTTCGTCCAGTACTTCCTGTGGTTTTTGGTGCAAAAGATTATCGGGAATTCCGGGAGACCATTGTAGAGGCCGATCATTTTCTTACCGCAACCGGACTCGAACATCGCATGCTTGTTGCCCATTTAAAACTTGCAGCTGATTCTTGCCCGAAAAACCACCGTCCCAAGTCTTACAAAACCTTACGCCAAGCCCTCCGTTACTCCATTCTTCTGGCATTGACGGGATTGTCACACCGAGCTTTCTCCCAGCGTGTGGCCGATAGTGCTCTTTTTCAATGGTTTACCCATACCACTGAGATCGATGGTGGCGAACAAAGACAAAATTCTCAGTCTCTATGAGTCCGGATTCTGGTTCGTGGAAAAGCGGGTTCTGAGGTTGAATTCGGCAACTCCTGATTACCGACTGAACCTGCTGGAATTTTTTTGTTCTTATATTTTGAAAAATATGCCTAATTGGGACAGACTCTATCTACCAACAAGGCACGGAGACAGCAAAAGGATCAGAGTCAAAAACTTTAACGCTAAGGCGGTGAGGGGCAGAGAAGGGCAGAGAAGGGCAAAAGATAAATCTGTTTTTTGTTTAAACCCATCTTAACAACGTCCAACTTCAGGGCTTTTTACTCTATCTCCTCAGCCAGCATAGTCCACCTCCAAGGCACGATACGTCTGTCTAGACGATGTTACCGTACCTTGGGACTTCTAGCATAAATAATTAATGCAGTGAGGGAGAAAATCAAAAACCGACTCTTTTTTATTTTAAACCAAGAGAATAGCTTTTCTTGGTGGCTTGGTGGCTAGATTCTGGTCACAAGGATTTTCTCTCCGTACTCAGCGATCTCAGTGACTCTCCGTTAAAGACCCTCGGTTTTACTCCTTGGCTTCCTCAACAGTCGGTAATGGCGTCTGCGGACTGAATTTCGTCCCTTCCAAAATCACCTGCAAAGCCCGGTTAGTTTCCGGTGCAAACAAAATCGGTGCAGCCAGATTGAGGGTAATCTTGTGATCTGCTGGAACCGAGACCACACAGACAATCAGACACTCAGCATTTCCATCAATCCCCAGCTTTTGCCGTTCTCGACCATCGGGAACAACCTTGTAATCAAAATAAAAACCAGTCGGATCGGTCAAGATAAAAGCCACTTGCGGATCATCGATGCTCTGAATCCAGAACAGCGGACCTTCTTTTTCATTTGGCATCACAACAAAATCACGCAGATCTTCAAAACCGATCAACCCTTCGGGAAACAGGAGAGTGTTCTCAGGATCGTACTCAATTTCACCAAAACGGGACTGAATCGTCTTCATTATTTTTTCCTCCCCGCATCCAAAATCGTGCTCAATTCGTTGAGATCGGCAATGTCCCACTGTGTAGCCTCCTTGTTCTCCTGCTTAATTTTATCAAAAACTTCCTGGCGATGGACTTTCATTTCACGCGGAGCATCAATGCCAATTCGCACCCCGCCACCTTTCAATTCAACAACAGTGATTTTGATATCATCACCAATGATAATACCTTCACCTATTTTTCGAGTTAAAACCAACATATTGCGCCTCCTGGCTGGTTATCCGTACCGCCTCCGGGTACGATGATGGTTGTGACAATATTCCCCGTAACAAAGGGGGGGATGGGGGGGATGGGGGGGTATCGACAGTCCCAGACAAATCCCTCTCAATCCCCCTTTTCCTAGGGGAGACGTGTATTTTAAATGTAATCCAGAATGGATAATTCTGAGACCTTCCCGGTGACACTCAGAGCGGCTTGATAACTTTGCTGCTGTTTTTCAAGTTCAGTAATTGTCTCTAGGATGTCCGCATCTTCAAACCTAGAACGGAATTCTTCCATATCAATTTTGATCTGCTCCATATGATCACGGGCTATTTCCAAACGATGGCCGATATTCCCCTTGAGACTTCGCTGGCTCCGGATCTGGTCTGCAGCTGTTTCAAGGGGATCCATCAAAGACTCAACCCCTGCAGGGTTGTTTGCCCGCAACTCCTGTTCAAGATCCGTTACCAGAGCAAAAATATCGACCGACCCTGCATCCGTGGTTCCATCATTATCAAAATCTCCCATCATCAAACCATTACCCGTAATGTTCACCTCAATGAGTTCGTTGGGAGAAATTTCAAATTCCAAAGAACCGTTATCACCGTTGTAAAGAACCGGAGGAATGGCAGGAGAAGCTGTGTTTAAGGTGAATGGTTGGGTTTTTTCTGAAAACCCGGCAAACATATATTTACCGTCAATCTTGGCGTTAGCATCAGCCAACAAACTCTCCCGTAACTGATGCACTTCATCGGCATAGGTCTGCATATCTTTGTCGCTGAGGGATCCGTTTACCGATGCAATACTGATTTCCTTAATCCGCACCAGAGTATTTTCAATGCTGTCGAGATAGCCGTCCATGCCATCAATCCGATCAAGACCTGTTTCGATAGTTTCGATATAACGATCAGATGCTTTGATCTGAGTACGAGCACTTAAAACAGGACTGATTGCCGTTGGATCATCCGAAGGGCGATTCATCCGTTTACCGGTTGCAGCTTGTAACTGTAACGATGCCAGTTTATCACTGGTTCGGTCAAGAAACGACTGGAGGCTGCGATATGTTGTGGTTTGAGTTGCTCTCATATAGTTAACTACCTTTTTAAGGACAGCAAGGTTCCCATCATTTCATCAATGGTGGACAGAAACTTGGCCGACGCTTCAAAACCTTTTTGATACTGCATCAGGTTGATCATTTCATCATCAAGAGAAACACCATCTATTCCGTCGCGCATATTCTGCAACTGGATTAGACTATCCTCGTATCCTTGTTGAGCCTGACGATTTCTGGCAGCCTCAACGCCGACCGTTGCTGCAATTTTCCCATAGTAGGACACCAGAGTATCATTGCCACCCAGACCAGTAAGTTGCTGCTGTTCAAGATCAAGGATTGCCAATGCATTGGTATTATCACCAGGCGCTCCCGGAGGCGGGGTTGTTCCTGTAGCAATTTCACTAGTCTGGGTAATATTCATTGCCAGAGAAGCACTGGCTCCGGCAACCGCAGCAGGCTGGACAAAGAAATCCTGCCCCGGATTGCCATTTAAATCATTACCAGCTTGGTGCTGAGAGTTGACCTCTGTCGCAAAGGTGTAAGCCAACTGGTCAAGTCGATCAACAACACCGGGAATAGTGACATCGCGGACTTCATAAAGACCACGAAATTCACCACCAAGGGCAGTGCGATCCAAAGGAATGTTTGTGGTACCGAAGTCAAGCTCAAGATTCACATCCGTACCGGAATAAACACTGACGATATGCGTTGCTTTATCTCCTTCAACCAACGGCATTCCATTTGCCAATTGTACAGAAACTGTCCCCGTTGAGGTTTCGAAACTACGAGCACCGATCGACTCGGAAAGATCTTTCAGCAACAGATCACGGCGATCGCGATCAGAATTGGCCTCCTGACCTGACATCTCGATAGCTGAAATCCGATTATTCAACTGGGCAATTTCATCCAGCCGCAGATTGACTCCATCAACCTTCGAAACGATCGTGTTGTTGACATTTTTCACGACCTGCTGGGTTTCATTATAAACATTGACAAATGCGTTGCCGATCAGTTCACCCCGCTGCAATACCGACTGGCGCTCGACTTCACCACCAGGATTCGTCGAAAGCTGGCGCCAGGAATCAAAAAACTGATCGAACTCGTCCGACAAACTGCCGTCTCCGATACCGGTTACCCGCTCCAACTCTGCTAGAGGAGAAGCCATGCTATTTTCAAATCCGACTTCGGCCGACTTATCTTTAATTTGACCATCAAGAAAAACATCATGGGAGCGTTGTACAGAACCAACCTGAACCCCGGTACCGATAAAAAAGTCCCCAAAGTTCAATGCCGGGTAAGGAGTCAGGGATGGGGTCTGACGAGAATAACCCTCGGTATTGACATTGGCGATATTCAACCCGGTAATTTCAATCGCCTTCTGGTTGGTCTGCAGAGAGGTTCGCCCTGAGTTCAGTGCTGCGTTGAGTCCGCCACCCATCTATTTACACCTTTCCCGAAAGTAAGCGACCGGATTCGGTCAAACTCCGTGATTGTCCACCACCACCGTAAACTTGAGGAACAGCAGCTTTGCCGAAAAAGTCCATCATATCCCGAACCCAATTCAGGCCGGTCCAGTGGAGAAAAGCATTCCGTCGATTTTCGTGATCTATCTGTTTCAGTAGCTCTTGCAGGCCAGAAATATCTTCCCGCTGAGGATTGAAATTTTCCAACAAAGTCTCCTTTGCAGTAACGATTTCCTGTAACTCGACCATGTTAAGAGAGATTGCCGCCTCCCGCTCCTGCCGTAATAGATCCAGAAGGGTTTCCAGCTTGACCTTGATAGAGGTATCAATCATCTCAACTATCCTTCAGCATAAATGGCAACAGGCTGGAAGCAACTTTATTTAGGTCAGGCTGGTAGGTTCCATTTTCAATCTGGTTTTTAAGAGCCTGAAGCTTTTCAGTACGAGCAGTTTCCTGCGTTGCACTGGTTGCTTGAGCCTTGGTCGCACTCTGCAAGGCGCTGGAAAATTCAACCCGATCTGTCGTTTTAGCTGAGTCGGTTTTTTTGGCAGCTCCAGTCTTATCACTACGGTTGATATTTCCCAGTAGACCAAGCCCTTTATTTCCATTAATACTATTGACCATGACAGACTCCCTATTCCCCCGATGCTTCAAACTGGGCAGCAAAGGCGTCCAGTTTTTCCATGATAGCGTCGTAAGTTTGTTGTGATATTTCTGGTAATGCTCCACCGAAGGCATCCTGTGCTTGCAGAAATCCCTGATCGATGGCATCTTTCATCTGCTGTAATTTTTCTGGATCATTGCCAAAACTACCGATTGCGAAATCGACAATCCGTTGAGAGGTCCGATCAACACCAAAATATCCATCCTCAGCAACCAGAGCCTGAGCCTCTTCCTGAGTCATGGTCTTGAAATTAACCTCACCAGCATCGGTACTGAATTGTAAAGTCAGACCTTGATCCTGAAGAGTTTTAACCACCAAATTACGCAGTAATTCATAAGGAGAAGCGACTTTTAATCCTGGCCCATAGGTTTCATCAACTTTTTCCTGCTGACCCAGAGAAACGCGATCTTCAGCAGTAGATCTGGTTCTTTCACGCTGTTGGTGCTGAATCATTTCTTCCTGCTGTTGTCCAGAAATCGGTCTTGCGCTGAGGGTAGGATCAATCTGTCCAGGCATAAGTCTCCTCCGATGAGAACTTGTTTGAATCTTTATCGACAAGAAAGGTGGGATTCTTTAGCATTTATTTTAAGTAATACGGGCTAAAGCAAGAGCAGGCTGTAGGCAGTTTGTTTACCTTTCAGCCTATAGCCTTCAGACTGCCTCTGCTACCGACACATAAAACCGATAATCTCCTCCATGAACTCACTACCATAACGTTGCAGTTTGGCCTGTCCGACACCGTTAATCTGTAAAAAAGCCTCCTTGTCGGTTGGCAGTGTCGCCGCCATTTCTGCCAGGCTGGCATCACCAAAGACAACATAAGGGGGAACTCCATCACGATCGGCAATCTGCTTGCGCAGAATTCGCAATTGATTAAACAGCTCCTGATCATATTCAAGACCGACAATTTTTCGTTCTGGTCGTTTCTTACGCCCCGGTTTAACCCGTGGCTTGCTGATGGTCAGTTCTATCTCACCACGTAATAATGGCCTGGCAGCTTCGGTCAATTTCAACACCGAATAGTTGCCAATATCCTGCTCCAGATAACCATAATGGATCAACTGCCGCAACAGATGGCTCCAATGATCTTGATTCTGCTCGCGACCGATACCGTAGGTCGATAGCTGATCGTGGCGTAAGTCAAAAATTCGCTGGGTCTTGGCGCCACGCAAGACGTCTATGACATGACCGATACCAAATCGCTGGCCAACCCGATAGACGCATGAAAGTGCTTTGCGCGCATCTTCACTGGCATCATAACGTTCGGGAGGATTAAGACAAATATCACAATTACCGCAATCTTCATCGAGGGTTTCCCCAAAATAACCCAACAATGCCCGGCGACGACAGGTTCCAGATTCGGCAAACGCGACCATCGCATTGAGTTTGTGAATTTCAATTCGTTTCTGTTCCGGGTTCCCCCCTTTTTCGATCAGGCCACGACTGATAGCGATATCGCCGTAACCAAACAGCAACAGCGCTTCTGCAGGCAATCCATCCCGACCAGCGCGACCGGTTTCCTGGTAATAGCTTTCCAGATTTTTAGGTAGATCGTAGTGGACAACAAAGCGGACGTTAGGCTTATCGATCCCCATGCCGAAGGCAACCGTAGCGACCACAATCTGCACATCATCGCGGATAAAGTCTTCCTGCGTCTGTTTCCGCTCAGCAGCAGGCAATCCAGCATGGTAAGCAGCCGCTTTTAAACCATCATTGCGTAATTTTTGCGCAACCTCATCAACCCGTTTACGACTCAAACAATAAACAATCCCGGCTTCATCGTGGCGACTATCAAGAAAGACACCAAGCTGAAGATAAGGTTTAGTCTTGTCAATCACCGTGTAATGGATATTCGGACGATCAAAACTGGCAATCACTTGCCGGGCATCTTGCAGCTTTAAGTGGCGAAGGATATCAAGGCGGGTCTGTTTTTCAGCTGTCGCCGTCAGAGCCACCATTGGCACTGCGGGGAAAATGTTGCGCAGTCTCCCCAAGCCAGTATATTCGGGACGAAAATCGTGCCCCCATTGGGACACACAGTGGGCTTCATCAATGGCAAAGAGAGCAATATCCAGCGAACGCAAACGCTCCAGAAAATCGACATTTAATAAACGTTCCGGCGCGACATAGAGCAAGTCCAGTTGACCCGCGTGTAACTGTGCCAGAACCTGGCGAGCGTCAACCGCTCCCAGTGACGAGTTGTAACATGCAGCACGAACCCCATTTGCCTGCAGCGCATCAACCTGATCTTTCATCAGTGAAATCAAGGGAGACACGACAATCGCAATTCCGGGGCGAAGCAGGGCAGGAAGCTGAAAACACAGCGACTTACCACCACCGGTTGGCATCAGGACAAACGCATCCTGCCCCTGAAGCAGACCGTTAATAATCTCTTCCTGATAAGGGCGGAAGGACTGATAACCGAAGGCATCATGCAAGGTTTGCAGAACAGATATATTTTTACCATCTAG
>JAKIUD010000088.1 GCA_021647765.1 Desulfuromusa sp.
AGCCGATCATGACGAGATGGGAATCATTAATCTTGGTTCCGATCAAACAAGCTGGCAACTGGCTTATACCTCATTCCCCGAGGGGACAACCAATAACTCACCGTTTTTCAGCACACCACTTCCCGCCGTTGCCCCGCATTTATCGGTCACTGGCGGCGATTCCAATGATTTTCTGTTCGGCTTTCAAAGCCATGATCATATCGATGGCGGAGACGGCAGTGACGTCATCATGGGTTACCTTGGTTCCTGGGGTGGCACCGAATTCACCATGACCGGCCCGCTGGAAGGCGATTTGATTGAAGGTGGCAGCGGCAATGACTGGATTCAGGGCAGTGGCGGTGATGATCAGCTGTTTGGTGGGGAGGATAACGATATTATTCAGAGTTATGACGGTGAGGATTATCTCTCCGGCGATGCCGGTAATGATGTTCTGGCCGGTGGCGCTTATGACGCTGTTCTGGAAAGTGGCACAGGTGATGATATGTTGGGAGATACTGTCAAGGATAGAAAACCAACAACCTTCCCAAGATTTCAAAAAGCGTTTGACAACAATCAGCAAAGAAACTACGCTGGCAACGTTACATTCTCATGAAAATGTATGCTGTCCTGGAGGGGGATATGCAAACAAGAAGT
Organism: Desulfuromusa sp.; assembly: GCA_021647765.1. Lineage (GTDB taxonomy): Bacteria > Desulfobacterota > Desulfuromonadia > Desulfuromonadales > Geopsychrobacteraceae > Desulfuromusa. The sequence continues at coordinate 634 of JAKIUD010000088.1, forward strand.
TCAAATATCAGCCCATTTTTGGTCAGGAATTATCCTGAGCCGGAGATGGGCTGTTTGCGTTTTGGGGCTGAGAAGCGTTTCTCTGCTGATGCGATATTGAAAAATTAACACAACAACCTGACAACGACAGGCGGTAAATATGGGAATTGCTCTATTAATAGTGTGTCTTGGCTACCTTATCCTGGCAGCTATCATCTTCTTCATTACGAAAAAGCTGGTCAAATCAAAAAAAATCGTCGTTCTGGTAGCTTTGGTGTTGATTCTTTATCCTTTCAGACGGGTGATCTTTTACCAGACTCTATTCTACTTCTACGACCGCACTCCCTTGCAGGAGATCTACCAAACCGTTGAAAGTCCTGAATCTGTTTACTGGGAAGACAACGTCTGGCCCGGATTCGATGCGTATGGTCGCCACTGGATGGTCAAGAATTATCTGGATGGAGTTTATCTGAAAGTTCTGGCTCTCAATGGTGATGATGGGAAGATTTATCTTTATCGCGCAACGGCGAAGGACTTTGTGAAAAGCAATAAGATGCGTCCAGCAGTTCAAGAAGCAAAAGAACTGCATGATCAGGCTTTTGCTGATGCTGGGAACCGATTAACAAAAGAGGTTGCTGCTTATCGACGACTCTATTTAGATATACTTACCGAATTTCGAAATCTACGAAAAAAAGAGACAGTACCTATCTTCAAGCAACCTGAAATTTATTCTTCAAGTCAGAAACTACCACCCCTGAATTACAGGGTTGAATTCAACCTTCTGCCCAAATCTCTGGTTATCAACAATGACTTCGATATGCTCCATGCCGACCGGATCAGCATTATTGATGCAAAGAGCAATCAGGAAATCGCTTATTCGCAACGTTATATGGCGCATGCGGGGTTTATGTCAAAGTTTAGTGGGGAACAGCCCAAGTTTGATTTTAAACTTGGTGATATCCAACCCTACAAATTTGATGACCGAGTGTTATTTGAGTATACAGGGTTAAAGGGTAGCTTTGAGTCAGTTAGGGCAGGATTGCGCCGGAGTAGTTATAATTTGTCACGTCTTGCCTGGGAAAGACAATTTAAAAAACAAGGAGGGATAAACAATGCAAACTAATTCTGATTTGATCAAGAACATGGGGATATTGGCTGAAGAAGTTTATGACAATGATAATTTTCTTGTTGGTACTCCCATCAATGCTGATGGCACTATCTACACCGTCGTCGCCACCAGCGCAGACTTTGGCTTTTCTTCGGGTTTTCAGAGTATGTTGCTAGAAAGTGATGGTAAGTATATCTTCGCCTTCCGTGGTACTGAAACCGAGAGCGGTGTGTTGGAACTCTGGCGTGATCTTGCCATTACTGATATTGGAAATATGGGAACTGGCACGGCTCCCCAGCAGATGAAAGACGCCATGTCTTTTGTCCATGAGATGAGGAACCAATATTCAGGTATCAATGCCACCAACACCACCTTCACCGGTCACAGTCTGGGCGGCTCACTAGCCAGTATGGCCAGCTATGTTTACGGTTTTGATGCCTACACCTACAACGGTTTCGGAATCAATAACATACTCTGGGATGCGGATGATACCGGAGCTGTTGATCACCCCAACGAGATGACCCCGGATGAATTCGGTGGGTGGACTGATACCTATCAGACCCTTGGTGAGCATCTGGAAAGCTTGGGTGTCACGGTACAGGGAACAACCAACAAAACCAATAATATCATCCATGTTGGCTATTCTCGTTCTGATCTTGTCGGCGGCATTCTCACCGATATTATCTCCGGGCAGATAGGGGACACCCATTTTGTTGTCAACCACACCGGGGATAGCGGTGGTGGGCTGGACAACCATGACAAAGCAAAGCTCAATGAAAGTATCGCTATTTATAATAATATCCTGACCCTTTTTCCGGCTCAGGATTACGCTTCTTTGACGGAAATATTGAACCCCATTTATCCTGAAGATCAGAAGGTTGAACGCTTCCTCACCAGCCTTGGTGAAATAGTTGCTGCCGTAACTGTTGACAACCATGTTACCTGGTCGGAAAACATCAAAGCTACCAACATTACCAATCTCACCCTCGAAGACCTGACCGACATCAGCGCCACCAGCCTGGAAAACCAAGCCACCAACCCCGCCTACCTCTACGCCCTACTCAACCTCAACCCCTTTGCCATCACCGGAGCCGATTACAACCTCCTCAATATCGACGGCGAATTGGATATAGACAACTATTCCGGGCAATTCATCAAAGACCGCGCAGCCTTTCTGTATTACACCATGCCCGATCATGATAACCTCGACTCCATCCGCTACGAACAACGCGGAAAAGATGGTTTTGTTGTAAACGACAACGAACAGAGCAGCATCCCCTCAAACTATATTTTTGGCACAAAAGAACACGACGATATCATGGGGGATCAGAATGAAGACCACCTCTACGGTATGGGTGGGGATGATACCCTGTCCGGTCAAGGCGGCGATGACATCATCGAAGGTGGTAAAGGACGTGACACCATGGACGGCGGCACAGGAGAAGACACTTTCTTCGTTCAGGGTACCGACACCGACTACGACATCTTCAACGGTGGAGCAGGGGAATACCAGGACACCATCCGTGGCAGTTCGGGAGATGACACCATCCGGGTACACGAGTTCACGGCTGATAATTCCATTGAGCGGATCATTGGTAACGGTGGTGAAAATGTCATCGCCGGAACCGATATGGCTGACACCATCGATCTGTCCGCTACCCAACTGATCGGCATCGACCGGATCGAAGGTGGTGGCGGTCAGGATATCATCACCGGTTCCGCCGGAGCCGATACTATTTACGGTGGCTCACAGGGGTTGGTTGAAGATAATGCCATCGATACTCTGAAAGGCGGAGCAGGTCATGACATCTATCATATCGGCAATGGTGACATCATCAGCGATAGCGACAACCAAGGCACCATCTGGTTTAACGGCCAGCAGCTATCAAACCTGATATTCACCCGGCAAGGTGAAACCAGCGATATCTATAAAACTGATGACTACATGACCCGCCTTGATACTGCCACCAACACCCTCTCTATTTATGACCGTAATACCATGCACAACTTCACCATCGAGAATTTCACCAGCGGAAGTCTGGGTATTACTTTGGCGGATTACGTCGCGCCGCAGGACGTCTCCGATATCACCCTGGCCGGGACAGCCGATCATGACGAGATGGGAATCATTAATCTTGGTTCCGATCAAACAAGCTGGCAACTGGCTTATACCTCATTCCCCGAGGGGACAACCAATAACTCACCGTTTTTCAGCACACCACTTCCCGCCATTGCCCCTCATCTATCGGTCACTGGAGGTGATTCCGGCGATTTTCTATTTGGCTTCCAAAGCCATGATCATATCAATGGCGGGGATGGCAGTGACGTCATTATGGGTTACCTGGGTTCCTGGGGTGGCACCGAATTCACCATGACTGGCCCACTTGAAGGAGATTTGATTGAAGGTGGCAGCGGCAATGACTGGATTCAAGGCAGTGGTGGTGACGATCAGCTATCTGGCGGAGAGGATAACGATATTATCCAGAGTTATGATGGAAAGGACTATCTTTCCGGCGATACCGGCAACGACGTTCTGGCCGGTGGCACCGATGATGCAATTCTGGAGGGTGGCGAAGGCAATGACGCTCTGTTTGGTGATGGATATTTTACCGACTCAGTTAACGTCACTACGGACAATATCGACAGTTTTGGAATAACCTACACCTATGCCGATGCAGGCTATGCAATCGGTTACACCTCACTCAATTTCAACATCCACAATGATGCACCAGAGCCGGGTAATGACATTCTTTCCGGAGGGCTTGGACGTGATTGGCTTGACGGCGGTGCAGGCAATGACATCCTGCTTGGTGGCGATAATGCCGATTCCTTATTCGGCGGTACCGGGGACGATCATCTCAGTGGTGGCACAGGTAATGACTGGCTTGTCGGTGATAGCGGCGATCTGACCGGAACCGGCAACGACACCTTGTCAGGAGGAGTCGGTAACGACCTGCTCTACGGTCTTGGTGGCAATGATGTCCTTCATGGAGACGCGGGCAATGACGATTTGTATGGCGGAGACGGAGCCGATATCCTGACGGGTGGCGATGACAGTGATTATCTCTCCGGAGGTGCCGGCAATGATATCCTTATTGGTGGTCGAGGTACGGATACTCTGGAGGGTGGAGCCGGAGTCGACAGATATATTCTATCGGCGGGCGATGGTGTCAACTGGATTACCGACTCGGGAGAAAATATCATTGAATTTACGAGTGTTTCTTCGCTTGAGGAACTGTCGGTATCCTATGCAACCATAACTGATGGCGCTGCAACAATTGATCAAAATGGAAACAGTCTCTGGATTGAATACGGATCGGGAGACCTAGCGATTATAGAGGATGGGAGGGTGAACAGCTCACTTCAGTTTCTGCTCAGCGATGGAACCATTCATAGTACTGTCGATATTCTGAATGTCGTAATAGACCGCATTCAGGGGGCCAGTGACGATGATATAATTTCTACAGGTGGTGGCAATGATATTCTGTATGGCAATGAAGGAAATGATCAGCTCTATGGAGAGGATGATAATGACGCGCTGTATGGCGGTAGCGGGATAGACTTACTTTATGGCGGCACCGGAGATGACTATCTGGATGGTGGCACCGAAGATGATCAACTCTTTGGTGAAGAGGGGAATGATGAGCTGTTTGGCAATGCTGGAAATGATACGCTCGTCGGTGGAGCGGGTACTGATGTTTTGGAGGGTGGAGATGGAGATGATGAATATCAATTCAGCGTAGGTGACGGTACAGATTTCATTATGGATACCAGTGGAACCAATGTGGTTCACTTCAACGATGCGACCGGGATTGAAGAATTACAATTGAGTTTTGTCGCCATTGGTGAAAACCAATCAGTGATAAATGATCCTTATGGACAGGACATACGAATTGGCTATGCAGGTAGCGATGCAGTTGTAATTCAGGGTGGTCGTACTAATAACTCAATCAACTATACCTGGGGCGATGTTACCGTTAGCCATGACGAATTTATTGCTCAGGCAACGCGAGTATTACACGGTGCCTCGGGCAATGACTTTTTGCAAGGCGGCTCCGGCAATGATCGATTGTACGGCGAAGGAGGGGATGATTCTTTAACCGGTGGTGAGGGGGCTGACACCCTTGATGGTGGCATCGGCCATGATAAAGCATACTACTGGTCTTCTGATGCAGGAGTGATCATCAATCTTGCAACCGGTGAGGCAAGCGGTGGCAGTGCCGAGGGTGATACCTTGATAAGTATAGAAGAGGTAGAAGGTTCTGCTTATTCCGATATTTTGATTGGATCGGACGGTGATGACCAGCTCAACGGTCGCGATGGTGATGATCAGCTGCTTGGAGGGGCAGGAGATGATATCTTGGTCATGAGCTCGGGGGACGATACTCTTGATGGCGGAGATGGAAATGACACGATACATAGCAGCGGTTCGAACGTTAACCTGGAAACTGGCTTGGCCTTTTATACCCTCTCGTGGTCGCACGAATATCTTCCTGGAACCCCCATTACAACGCTTACCAATATTGAAAATGTTGAAGGCGGCCACAACCCCGATTACATAGTCGGGTCGAATGGAGCCAATATTTTAAATGGGAACGATGAGCGTGACAGTCTGTTTGGCAGGGGAGGAAACGATACACTGAACGGTGGAAGAGGGACAGATTTTCTTGAAGGCGGAGCTGGTGCGGATATTCTGGATGGAGGTGTGAGTGAATGGGGGTATGGACTGTGGGATGGGCAGTGGGGATATAATTCAGACCAGCACACAGATACAGCGTCCTATGCTAATTCCCCTTCTGGTGTTACTGTTAACCTGGAAACCGGGGTCGGAACTGGTGGTGATGCTGAAGGTGATACTCTCATTGCAATTGAAGCTCTAGAGGGTTCCGAGTTTGATGATCGACTCACAGGTAATGCCGAAAATAATACGCTGAGTGGCCGAGCTGGAGCTGATACCCTGATTGGGGGGCTCGGCGATGACCATTTTCATGTTGGAATTGAATCCGGCCATGACTGGATACTGGATACGGGCGGTATCGATACCCTGTATCTGGACGACAGCGCAACTCCGGCGGACATCCAGGTTGCTCGCGCAGGTGATAACGTCATCATTACCCTGGAAGATGCCAGTACGATTTTTATCGAAAATTGGGCTCTCCCCGAAAACCAGATCGAGTCTATCCATTTTAACGATGGAACCGTCTTTTCAATCGAATCTTTATTGCTGGTTCCACAGGTTGAAGACTACGATCTCAATCTATTGGAAGATCAGCCCCTGACCGGAACAATTGAGTTGAGAGGTGCAACTGAAGGGGTCAGTTTCACTATCGAGCAGAACAGCACTAACGGTATCTTTGCTCTCAGTTCTGATGGCAGCTGGAATTATCAACCTACCGAAAATTATCATGGTAGTGACACTGTCATTGTCAACGTCACCAACAGTACTGGCGGTACTGCCAATTCGACTATCAACCTGACCATTGCACCCGTCAACGATGCACCGGTTATTGAAAGCACCGAAGAGCCCTATCAATTACTCGGTACTCTGATTCAAGAGGGGGATGTATCGGCATCCGATGTTGATGGTGATTCGCTGACTTATGCTGTTGATACATTACCGGAACACGGTTCTCTTGCTATCAATGCTACCGGGCACTGGATCTATACTGCCGAAGATAGCTATTGCGGGGCAGATACGGCAGTTATTGCCGTTGCTGATGGCAACGGTGGCACAGCGACAACAACCCTCGATTTCACTGTCAATGTCTATAGTGGCGGAGACCTCACGATTGAGGGGGATGGCTCTGCCGGTCTATTGCTGGATGGCATCAGTAAAGATCAGCTCCATCTGACCCGTCAGGGTGACGATTTGAATATTATGATCGACGAACAGGGAACCTTAACTTTAACAGATTACTTTACTGCCACCGAAAACGGTATTGATTGGCTGCAGACCACCGATGGCCCGGTGTATCTGGCCAAGGACGCTATCCAGGAAGGTGGCAACAGCTGGTGGCCGGTCGAATGGTTTTCCGGTCAGGATGCCGTCAATGATTTGCTGTCCGGCACCTGGCACTCCGATTTTATGTACGGCCTGGGGGGGAACGATATTCTCTTTGGTGGTGACGGGATTGATTCGCTGAACGGGAACGATGGTGATGATACTTTGGTTGGCGGTAACAGTTTCGATTTACTGGTCGGTGGCAATGGTTCCGACACGCTGTTTGGGGACGGTGGCTGGGATTCTCTGAATGGCAATAGTGGTGATGATGCCCTGGTTGGCGGCGAAGGGAATGATTTATTGCTTGGCGGAAGTGGCAACGACCGGCTATGGGGTGATCAGGGTAATGATACCTTAAGCGGCGGCACCGGTGACGATACCTATATATTTAATTTTGGTGACGGCAGTGACATTCTTTACGATCTTTCGGGAGCCGATAAAATCACATTCGCAGCTGATGTCATAAAGGAAGAAATCGCTTTCCTGAAAACCGGCACCAGCATGAAGATTGGTTACGGTGTTGACGATCAGATCACCATGAACTGCTACAGCGATTCAGAGACCGGTAACCGGATTGAAACTATCACCCTGGCCGACGGCTCCTACATGACCGACGCCGATATCAACCAGCTGATTCAAGAGATGTCTGCCTATGCGATCACCGAGGGGATCAGTTTGAATTCCATCGATGACGTCAAACAACAGGAACCATTGATGGCGATGATTGCTGATACTTGGCATGCGGCGTAATCTGGAAGCGGATTTTTAACGCAGAGACGGAGAGATGCAGAGAAGATCAAAAGTAGAACACAGAGTTTTTTATGCAAAAAGATTTTGATCTTCTCTGCGAACTCTATCTTTCTCTCCACCTCTGCGTTGAATGCTTTTGATTTGCAGGATTAATAATATTTTGGAGGGGAGTTTCCTTGTTCTATCCATCGCTACGCTGGACAGTTATAATTGTCCTGTCGCTATTTCTCTGTCTGGCCGGTTCAGGCGTTTACGCAGAAATCCTGACCTTCAAAGATATCCTTGCCGCTGGGCTACAAAATTCCTTCGACAGCAAAATCGTCCGGGAAGAGATTGGGGCCGCTCAGGCCACTGTCGCCGAACGACAAGCCGATTATTATCCGCAGCTATCGCTGCGTTTCGGCAATGAGTATGTCCATGTCTTTGCTGAAGATGGCGATATCGTTTCCGTTGGTGATGCCATCATTGCCGATAATGCCTCCGGCTATAAACATTCCCTGATCGCAACCGCCAGGTACAATCTGTACGATTTCGGGATTCGCAAGCTCAGGGTCAAGAATTCCCGCCGTCAAGTACGCATAGCCGAACTGCAGAAACAACAATCCTCTTTTGAACTCCACAAAAAAATGCTGAATTTGTATGCCGACAGCCTGAAAGTGCAGCAACGGATTCGCGTGATGGCAGTGGTTGCCGAGCGCCAGAGAACGATTTTCCAGCTGTCCAAAAAGTTGCACCAAGCCGGAACCATTGGTCGTGAACAGCTCGGGAATGCTGCGCTGGAACTGGCGGAAACCCACAGCCAACTGGAAGATCTGCGAACCCGCTGGGAAAATCTGCTGGAGAGTCTCAGCTTCCACACCCGGCAGAACTATCGCGCCGAAGAGGTGGCTCTGGCTAATTTCCCGCAGATGGAAAAACCAGAAAAGATTATCAATCCGGAGAGCTTTCCTGCTGTCTTGATCTACCGGCAGCAGATCGAAACCAAGCAGGCCGAACTGTCGATGGTCAAACGCTCGTTGTTACCCAGACTGACCCTGTCGGGCTCTTACCGGATGTTCGGCAGCGATGACCACAGTTTCACCCGCTCCCTGTCCAACCTTAATTCCCGTGATGCCTCGGTGACCCTGTATCTCGAATGTCCCATATTTGACGGGTTTGCCAACCGTGCAAAGCAGACCCGGATCAGACATGAACTCGCCAGTCTGCGTTACCAGAAACAGAAAAAGGAGGCGGAACTGCAACAGGAGCTTCTGCGACACTCAACGCTTATACCGCCTCTGCATCCATGGAGGAAGAGCGCCGCGAACAATTGACCCGGATTGCCGGGCAGCAAAGTGATGTTCGACGTCTGGTTGAACAACAATTGACCGACCAGATTACTGTCCATAATCGCATCATCGAGCTGTCCCGACGGCAACTTGATGTCGATTTACGCCAGATCGATTATGCGACTTCCGCTCTGCTGCTTGCATTGATGAATGGAGTCGGTTCATGAACTCCGCCTTGATTGCCTTCGATGTCGTTGCTCGAATCAACCGGATTGATATTGATATCCGTGCGATTGAGCGCGAGTTCAGTTTGCAGGAAATTATTTCTCCAGAAGAGTTGTTACGAATTGCACAAAAGTACGATTTCAAGGCGAAACTGAAAAAGATTCCAGTTGAAAAACTGGCTGAGTCCTATCCTCTGCCCGCTATCGCTGTTGGGTCAGCCGGATATTATGCTGTTTTATTGAAAATTAACAAGGAAGACAGTAAGTGCCTGCTGTTCGACCCGGTGGAGAAGCAAACTATAGAAAAAACCACCGAGGAGGTTGAAACAGAATTCGAACAGTTCATCATCCTGCGCCACAAGAAAATCAATTCGCAAGTGGTCTTCGGTTTTGGCTGGTTCCTGCAGGAGATCATCAAGTTCAAGCGGATTATTGGTGAGGTGCTGCTCGGCTCCTTCGTCGTGCAACTGTTCGGTTTGGTGACACCACTGTTTACCCAGGTGATTCTTGACAAGGTCATTGTCCATCGCAGTCTGACCACTCTGGATGTTCTGGCGGTCGCCTTTCTGGCAATTGCCGGTTTTGAACTGCTGCTGAACATCGCCCGAAATTACATCTTTATCCACACTGCCCACAAGCTGGATGCCAAGCTTGGTGCCAAACTGTTCAAACACTTGCTGGCATTGCCGTTCCGTTATTTTGAAGTGCGTCAGGTCGGTAATATTGCCGCCCGGGTCAGAGAACTGGACACGATTCGCGAGTTCATCACCAACAAAGCGGTCAGTGTCATTATCGACCTGTTCTTCTCGTTTGTCTTTGTCGCAGTGATGCTGCTCTACAGTGTCAAGCTGACTCTGGTTGTCTGGATATTTCATATAGTGGCACAGCCCACAAGAAAATTGTCGAGCAAATGGCTCTGGGTTAGCTGAGCCCTGTTGTTGTTGCAAAAATAGGCAGTTGCTTGAGGGATTTGGGAACTGCCAGGTTG
>JAKIUD010000089.1 GCA_021647765.1 Desulfuromusa sp.
GACGCCGATGAGTGACGCGGGGGAGACCATCTCATCGATTTTGCTGGAAAAATCTCTTAAACTAGCGCCATTCACCAGTGTCCCCTTAAAGTCACATTGCCCCCATAAAAACAGATATAGCGTAAAACCCACTGACAATAAGCTTGCTCAGTTTTTAAGGCAGAGCTACAATACCGCAGAACTTCCCGTACTTGATCCATCAGCTTCAGATCAGGATTCGGGTGAAAGCGAGGGGGGACTTTCCATATCGACTTCTCAATATCTCAATATCTCAATAAGCAGAAAATATCAGAATGGCGATTGCTGGATTTATTTTTCCTTGTTTATCGTTTAATATGATGATAAATGGAAAAAGGTTCAGTCTATAGAGGAAAATAGGTGGAAATAGTTCCACTTATTGACAATGATAGGACAGACCGCTGCGCGCTCCGTCCTATCGGAGGGAGCTGTTGTCCCTCACACCATTGCTAGACTCCGCGCTTCGCGCTCTGCCTATCAAAGCTACGGAAGCCAGAAAATTACTCCGCCGAATTCTAAAAGGCGGCATCATCACATACGCGCAACCGCACGCAATTGACAGACTTAAAGAACGTGCGCTCTCTACACTTGATTGCGAAAATGTAATGCGAGCAGGAGTGGTCGAAGAAGCAGAGTGGATCGATGGTGCTTGGCGACACAGAGTAAGAACACAAAAAATTCTTGTCGCCATTGAGTTCCTTTCCGAAGAAGAAGTCCTAATTGTAACCGCGTGGAGGTTATAAATGATCTGTACAGATTGCAGAAATGCAGAGTTAATAGAAAAAAAAGAAACTATTCGTTACGAAGAATCGGGTCTCAGCAATGTTGCATTACAAGGAATTCTCGTCAGACAATGCCCAGAGTGCGGGAATAAGCTTGTTTCAATCCCCAGCTTAGAAGGCCTCCATAGGGGCATTGCAATGATTCTTGTAAACAAACCAGAAAGATTAGTGGCAGAAGAAATTAGATTTTTAAGAAAGTCTCTCGGCTGGTCTAAATCTGATTTTGCAAAAAAGTTCCATGTCAGACCTGAACAAATATCAAGGTGGGAAAGCGAAACTAACCCAAAACAAATGCAAGTTCAAAATGAACTTTTACTTCGAACCATAGTCGCAAAAGGACAGAAAATCCAAGACTACGAAGAACACATGGAAGAACTTGCCTCAAAAGAACCTTGTAAAAAATCGTTCCTCTCAATGTTTTTCGAGCATCAAAAATGGCATAGCAATTTACCCCTATGTCATTGTTGAAATTTAAATCAAGCCGCCTATTTGGCGGCTTTTTTATAAAACCATGACAGCTAACCAGATAATCAACCGGATGAAAAATACGTCTGTTTTAAGCCGGTTAATTGCGGTAGTAAATTTATGCGTAGCGTCGCCGCCGGTTATCTTCACCGTTATGCCCTTGGAATTATATGATCTCGAAAGAAGTACTGACATACTGCAAAGAAATTGAAAATTGGCCAGAGAGTTGGGAGATTGATACGCCCGATATAAAAACAGGCAAAAGTATTTTGCACGAAGTATTTCTGCCATTTTTTGAAAATTTGATTTCTGAAGAATTAGCCAGAAAAACTATAAAAATACATATCAGCAATATTTGGCTTCTCGGTGGTGAAATCATTGTAAGGGTAAATTTCGACGAAGAGTTGAGAAATGAAATGGGACCGTCCCTTGTTGAAATGCACATTGACGAATTTGGTGGTCCCTACTCAAAGCACCTTGATACAGCAGTCGAAAAGAAGTCATTCAATAGTTCATGTAAGAAGCTGTACAAATTCATAAAGTTACAAAAACCGGCATAACAATAGTCCTGTGGTGCCACCGCCATCTTGGCTTTGACTGGATTTTGGTGGATATAGCGGGATAGTTGTGCCAGATATTCATCTGCTTCCACCAAAACTGCCTTGAACCGCCCTTGGAACAGATGCCCCTGCCGGTTGCGTTTGTGGTTGAAGTAAGTCGCGTAACTGACATTGATCCATTGGATTGCAGCACTGAGGTTTGCCTCTGGGGTTTCGACCAACAGATGATAATGATTTGTCATCAGGCAGTAACTGTGGATGACAATGGCAAACCAGTCTACGGCAGTGGCCAGATATTCGAGGAACTTTTCATGATCGCGGTTGGATTTGAAGATTGGATTTCCGGCGTTACCGCGATTGATGACATGGTATGGCCTACTGGGAGAAGGCTGTTAATAGTTTATAGTTGAGATGTGACCCCCGATGTATTGCTTTTCTGGTTATCTTGAAGAAACCGATCTTGCCCGTTTTTGAATTAACTCCGCAACAATACTCAGAGCTATTTCGAATGGGGATTCTGCACCGATCTCAAGCCCGACCGGGCAATGAACCTCAGCCAGCTGCTCCTTGGTAAAGCCTGCCTTCTCCAGGTTCGCGTAAATGGCTCCCCTTTTACGCAAACTGCCAATCATCCCGACATAACCGGCATCGGTCTGCAATGCCTGCTCAAGGGCGGTCTGATCATAATCGTGACCATGCGTCAGAATAACAATATAGCTTTCTGAATTGATCGGGGCTTGAGCAAATAGACGAGTAAACTCAGGGGTAATGACGACATCATCAATATCAGGAAAACGGCTTCTGCTGGCAAACTCTGCCCGGTTATCACACACAGTCACTGCAAAATCAGCAGCTTGCGCTAACCTGGCAACCGCCAGTGCAACATGCCCTCCACCAATAAGGAATAAGTGCCCTGAATGTATAGAGCTGTCGACAAACCAGCTACTCCCCTCTTCAAGATCAACAAGGCGGCTGGTTCCAAGCCCCTTTTGCCACTTTAACAGAGCCGTAGGGACAGAAGAAGGAGGAGTACCTTTCTCTATAAGGTAGCGGGTCACTTTCTGCTCGGAGTCTATCCGGTTCAGATCAATAGCCCACACCCCTTTTTGCGGCGTGGTGCTTAATGCCTGAAACCGTCTAAACAGGGCAATCGTCTCATTATCCGGGGTGATTTTTTCAACCAGCAGCGACACTCTGCCGCCACAAAGCATATCGATATTTTCACCTTCATGGCCAGGTTTCAGCTGAAAGTGAACAACAGCTGCCTGCGCATCTTCAGTAAAAAACTGGCGGGCAAAAGAGATTGCCTGATTTTCAACCTGCCCTCCACCGATGGTTCCCCAGAAAGTACCATCTTCGACAATAACAATCTTGGCACCGGGGGATCGTGGGCCCGACCCCTGTTTATCGATGACCGTAATCAATACAACAGGTTGACCGTCTTCGAGCAGGGAGATGATTTTCAATTCCGGCTTCATAAAAATCCCATCTGTTACAGACAACAATGGCCCCGAAACGGAGCCATTGTAAAAACCAACAACAAATCTTGCTCTTTTTCGACTTTAGGTATTTATCACCCGATAGTCCAGTGAAAATCGTTTAAAAAGTCCAGCGTACAATAAGCTGGGGTAAACTTTCATCCAGATCCTTAATCCCAATTCGATTCTGCCAGTATTGATACTCAACACCGACAGCAATATTATCCGTTGCAAGCCACATGAGCTGCGGTTGGGTCAGCAGATTGGTATGCGAAGTCCCTTCAGCTGAAGTATAATCGAGAAAGCCTTCAAAAGAGAAATTCTGACCACCAATTGTGAAAGGTGCATTCCAGACCAGCGTTCCCTGAACCGAATCACCATCCAGATCGGGGTCATTACGGTACTGTAAAGTTGTTTTGAAAAACATAAAACCCGGAATATTCCAGTCGGCACTCAAACCACCCATCAGAGTCACTTTGTTGACGAAACTATTTGCATCAATATCAGACTGAACAATGACATAAACGTCTTTCAGCAGGCCTTCCATCGGCTTTTGTCCGAGGGTTCGCAGTATGCTCAGGCGAGGAGATATCTCCATATGAACGCCATCAATTTTATCACGCTCATCGACACTGCCTACATCTGCAAACATAAAAATATCACCATACTTCCAACCGGTTGCATTAGCGATGGTTAGAATCATTCCCTCTTCTTTATCTTTATCAAAACGCTCATAATCCCAGCCATACAAAAGTTCAATTTTTGTCGAACTCCATTGAGCAGCACTGGCAGCAAAACCAAACCCCAGAACCAAAACCAGTGTAAGAATTACGCTTCTTAGCAGTTGACGTCTCATACATATCCTCCCTTTAGGTTAATTATGCCAAGCTGACCTCAATTCAAGTCAGCGACAGGCGGTCAATAATTATGGTATATTAAAAACTAAATTGAAGCTATCAACTTAATTTTATAATGTCAACTATTTTATGTCGTTCAGCATACGTGAATTTCTGCTCTATTTTGCTGACTTATCAATTCCTCGCTATAGACTAAAACCGGTATGGCTGCCATACTTGTTACTGTCATCGGATTCAACAGCAAACGTTGTATAACTTTTATCCAGGTCAGTATTTTGTGTTGAAAACCCCTTTTATAAATGCATTTAACATCAAAAAAAGTGATCTGGTCTCTATTTGCGGTGCCGGGGGGAAAACAACCCTCCTCTGCCGACTGGCAGATGAAGCCAAAGCCCTTGGCTTCAAGGTTCTTGTCACAACCACCACCAAGCTCTTCATGCCAGAGGCTTCCCAGTATGATGCAATCGACTTAAGTGGAAACGTTCTGTTTGAGCCCCCACCTCAACTTCCTGGAGTGTATTTTTGCGCAACCGGAAAGAGAGGTGATCTCAAAGTCACAGGGGTATCGATTGAAGCGTTGCAGTTACGTAAAGGGCTGTTTGACCTGATATTGATTGAAGCTGACGGAGCAGCACAGAAAAAACTTAAAGGGTGGAGGGAAACGGAACCAGTCATCCCGGAGATGACTACCAAGACGATTGGGATTGTCGATATTCAAACACTGAATCAAACCATTTCAGAGGATCTTGTCCATCGCATCGAACGGTTCTGCCAACTTGTGGATAGCAAGCCCGGTGCGACGCTGACCAGTGATCATCTGGCCAGGATGATTCGCCATAAAAATGGATTATTCCAATATGCACGGGGGCAACGGTTGCTGTATTTCAACAAGATTGAAACAGAAGAACAGCTCGCTCAGGCTCGAACCCTGGCAAAAAACATCCCGGTGACAGCAATTCTTGGTAGTCTTCATAAAGGAGTTGTTCATGAACCGACTTAATGCAGTCATCATGGCAGCGGGACAGTCAAACCGCTTTGGCGCAAACAAATTATTACTCCCGCTGCAGGGAAAACCGGTTATTCAACATTTACTCGACCGGTTCCCCTTCAATCTGTTCCATCAGGTTGTTCTGGTTTACTCCAGTGACCGGGTAGAGACGATCGCACAAAAATACCCCTTGGTTCTTTGCCGCAACGACCATCCCGACCATGGACAGGGGCTTACAATACGCCTTGGAGTCAACGCCAGCAATGATGCTGAAGGAACCCTGTTCCTTGTCGCTGACCAGCCCTTGCTGAGCAGAGCCACGATTATGACCCTGATAGAAGTTTTTTTACATAATCGCGGCAGGATTGTGATGCCGGTGACCGATGAAACACCCCACAACCCGGTATTTTTCCCAAAATCATGCCTTCCCGAGTTAAAAGAATTACAGGGTGATGTCGGCGGGAAAGTTGTTATCAAAAAACATCCAGAGCTTATTATGCAGGTTCCGTTTGAAAATCCGAACGAGTTTGTCGATATTGACACACCAGATACCTACGAATGGCTGACAAAGATGACCGTAGGTGGTGAGAGGACAAAACAAACAAAATCTATCCAGACAGGACAATAGAATGAAACAGGTTCCATTATCAAAAGCAGTTGGCAAAGTGTTGGGCTACGACATCACCGAAATTCGCGGCAACGACTTTAAGGGTGTTGCTTTCAGGCGGGGCCACGTTATTCAGGAAGATGATATCAGCGCCCTGCAACGTCTCGGCAAAAACCACATCTATATCTGGGAAGAGGACGGCAATGACGTTCACGAAGATACCGCCACTCTCCTTATGGCACCGAAGATTGCCGGAGAGAATATCCGCTACGATGAGCAGCCCCGTGAAGGGAAAGTGAGTTTCTTTGCGACAGCAACGGGGATTTTCAAGGTGGATAAAGAGCGTCTGGAGCAGATCAATGCCCTGGAGATCCCGTCATTGCCGACGATTCACACCAATTTTCCAGTCAATAAAGATAAGCAGGTCGCTGCGTTCCGGATTATCCCCCTCACCTGCCACCGTGAAGTGATCGATCAGATGACCAATCTGCTGGAACAGCCGCTGATTAGCGTCAAACCTTATAGCGTTCGATCTGCTGCCATTCTGGTAACGGGGAGCGAAGTTTATAGTGGTAAGATTACTGATAGTTTCACCCCAAGACTCACCACCAAATTGGAGCAATTCGGGGTCGAAATTACCTGGTCACAAATTCTGCCCGACAATAAACCTGCCATCAGCCAGGCGATCGGAGAAGCTGCCCGACACAGTGAATTGATTCTGATATCGGGCGGCACCTCTGTTGATCCCGATGACGTCACAATTGCCGCGATAAAGGGGGCGGGTGTTCAATTTCACCATCAGGGAAACCCGATCCAGCCCGGCAACAATCTGACTATCGGTCAAGTTGGTGAAACAACGGTCTGTGCCGTTCCGGCTGCAGCGCTCTTTTATGACCGGACAGCTCTTGATATCTTTCTCCCCCGGCTGTTGGCCGGGGAAACGATCAACCCCCGGGATATTGCAAAATCGGGGCATGGTGGGTTGTGTCACTTTTGCCCAACCTGTCAATACCCCATTTGTCCCTTCGGTTGGGGAAGTTCATGAGAACGGTGATCAGATATTTTTATTTAAAATAGACACAGATCCAGCAAAACTGGGACTGTCCCCGCGGGGGGGTCCCAAGCTTTTGCGATGCAAACCACCAGAGTTCTCCGTGGATCGTAAACTTCCGGGACAGCCCCTGGTGAAGCTAGGGACAGTCCCGTTTACTACAGCGATATTGATGTTACCATTCGGAGCTGTTCCCATTTTAAGACTCGCACCCTGATTAATCGCGATTTTCAGCGTAAAATTTATCAAGTTTACCTACCAACTCAGCCTTTTCCTCGGCTTCCAAAAATGCGGCATGAAATGAGTTCAAAGAGAGCTGGTACAAGTCTTCTTTGCTTAAATTCAGAGCTTCGGCAACAGCCTGATAGTTTTCATTGAGATAACCGCCAAAATAGGCGGGATCATCAGAGTTTACCGTAGCAACCAGCCCCTTCTCCAACATGAGTTTAATGGGATGATTTTCAATTCTGTCAACATTTCTCAATTTTACATTTGACAGCGGACATACCGTGAGTGCCATTTTATTTTTTACCAGTGTTTCAACTAACTTAGCATCAGCCAAAGCATTATTTCCGTGATCAATTCTATTAACCTTCAATAAGTTGATTGCTTCCCAAACATAGTCTGCCGGGCCTTCTTCACCGGCATGCGCAACGGCCAGGTAGCCAACTTTTTTTGCTGCGGCAAAAACCTCTTTAAATTTGGAGGGTGGATTGCCCAACTCGGAAGAATCAAGCCCAACGGCGGTAATCAAGTTTTTAAATTCCAGCGACTGTTGCAGTGTGTCATCGGCTGCCTGTGCATCGAGATGTCTTAAAAAACTCATGATCAATTTAGATGAAATCCCAAAATCTTTTTGCGCTTGATCTTGTGCCGCCGTTATTCCGCTTATCACCACCGAAAAATCGATACCTCGCTCCGTATGCGTCTGCGGATCAAACATGATCTCGGTGTGAATGACATTTTGCCCATTTATTTTTCTGAAATAGGACATGGTTAAATCAAAAAAGTCCTCTTCTTTTAACAGAACACTTGCTCCTGCATAATAGACATCCAGAAACTCCTGAAGATTGTTAAAATTGTATGCGGCTTTCAATTCATCAACCGATTGATACTTTATCTTGATTTTGTTTCGGTCTGCAATTGTGAACATCAATTCAGGTTCAAACGACCCTTCAATGTGCAAGTGAAGTTCTGCTTTCGGAAGTTTTTTGATAAAACCTTTCATGTCGATATTTCCACTCTGCATTGTCGCGCGAACAGTGTCTTTTTTCCGCCCTGTAGCGGTTAACCCTTCTGCCCCTTAAGTTAGAACCATACCAGTTAAGTGACATTTTTCCAATATCGCAGAGACTATTCAGCCCCGATTTTTAAAAAACCGAGGCTGAATAGAGAAGACTTCATTGATTTATCTAAACATCAAATCAAGACTGAGTTCAATCATGCCGGCTGGATAACCAGGACGGCATACGTTAATACTCTGCTATACCGCTGGAGGCGTCCCTTCGGCGTTAGAAACAACTGCATCAATTTGGATTAAAGCACCCATCGGGATTGCTGCAACACCAACCGTTGTTCTTGCCGGATAGTCGCCGGAGAAAAACGTTGTGTAAACTTCGTTTACAGCATCGAGATCAGAAATATCCTTCAGGCAGATATTCATTTTAACCGTATCATCCATCACGTGGTCGACACTCTCAATAATTGCCTTGATATTCTTTAGGCACTGTCCTGTCTGTTCTCTTATCCCACCGGCAACCATCTTGCCCGTCTTGGGGTCTAAAGGTAATTGACCCGAAATATGATTGTAGTGAGAAAAAGCGACCGTATGAGAGTAAGGAACTGCCGGTGCATTTTCTGTATTGCTTGCTTCTATAACGAGAAGACATGTGTCTTCAGGGAGTTGAGGAGGAGTTCCGTCTCCGTGTGACACAACAGTATCAATCTGTACCAGAGCATCCAGCGGCAAAGCTGAGGCAGAAACGACCGTCCGCGCAGGGGAATAACCCGGAAAATATGTTGCAAAGACCTCGTTGATCACTTCAGCATCGGAGATATTTTTCAGAAAGACCGTTGTTTTGACGATATCGTCCATCACATGGTCGATACTTTCGACAATTGCCTTAATGTTATTAAGACACTGTGCTGCCTGCTCTTTTACGCCGCCGGGGACCAGCTCACCCGTTTCCGGATCAACCGGCAATTGCGCGGCAATATTATTGTAATGAGAAAAAGCGACCGTTTGGGTATAGAGACCTGAACCTGACGGTGCATTTTCTGTATTTCTTGCCACTTTTACGAGGGGACAAGGATCTTGTGGAGGAGTTCCTTCACCATTCGAGATGAGTGCCTCAATCTGGATCTGAGCCTCAGCGACGGGAAGAGCTGCAACTGCGACAACCGTCCGTGTCGGAACGTAGTCCGGAAAGAAGGTTTTATAAACTTCATCGACGGCACCGATATTTGAGATATCCTTAACGATTATCGTCATTTTAACGGTATCGTCCATGACGTGATCAATACTCTCTACAATTGCCTTGATATTTTCCAGACACTGCTTTGCCTGCTCTTTTATCCCCCCTGAGACCAGTTTGCCTGTTTGGGGATCAACGGGCAATTGAGCTGAAATGTTATTGTAATGGGAGAAGGCAACCGTTTGTGTATATGGGTCTAAATTTTGCGGGGCATTTTCTGTGTTTCTCGAAACTTTTTTAATCACATCACTCATAAATTGTATTTTCCTTAAAAATTACCCCGCAGCAAGCAAGCTGCGGGGTAGCAAAAGTTAACAGTGTTACTAATTTATAACGCCAGACTTGATGCACTCGCAAAAACAAATTAGAGGACTAAGAAATTTACTCCACCTCTACTGCACCGCTTTCATCAGTCGTTTCCTCACCAAAACTCAGAACCACATTGGCAACAATAGCAGCTAAACCACCAACAGCGATTGAGGACTTGCCGATATCCTGGATCAATCCGGGCATATGGGAGAACACTTCAGGGACAAAGTGGGCACCAAGACCGGAGCCGAGAGCAATGGCCAGGATAAGCATCTCTTTGCGGCCCAGAGGTTTAGAGGTGATGATGCGAATTCCCGCAGAGGCAACCATCGCAAAGAGGATTAAGGTGGCTCCGCCCAGGACCGGTTTAGGGATAATTGAAACAACTCCACCCAGGATCGGGAAGATACTTAACAGCACCAGGATTCCGGCAATGTATTTGCCAACATGACGGGATGCGACACCGGTGAGCTGGATGACACCGTTATTCTGACTGAAAGTTGCCAGCGGAAAAGCGGAAAAAACTGCGGCAAAAGCAGAATTAAAACCATCGGCCAGGATTCCTCCAGATACACGCTTTACATAGACTTCACCCTCCACGGGTTGGCCGGAAAGCATCGACGTCGCTGTCAGGTCGCCAATAGCTTCCATGACAATCAGCAAATAAATGATACTCACCGTAATCATTTGCCCGAAATCAATTTTAAAAAAACCAAATTTAAAGGGAACCGGCAGGGAAAAAACACTGACCCCGGATAACTTGCTGAAATCAACCAATCCCATGAAAGATGCAACAATATAGCCAACGATAAGTCCGATAACGATTGATCCCATGCGGACAAAAGGTTTATTGGAGCGGTTTAAAACAATAATGATGGTCATGACCAAAGCTCCCAGTCCGACATTTTGCAGTGAGCCAAAGTCTGGTGTCCCCTTCGCCCCAAAACCTCCGCAGAAATCAACCATACCCACCTGAATCAGAGTGAGGCCAATGAGGAGAACCGTCACGCCACTGACCACGGGGGTAATCACTTTTTGCAGAAAGGGGAGTACCCGGCTGGCACCCATTGGGATAAA
>JAKIUD010000090.1 GCA_021647765.1 Desulfuromusa sp.
CTCGTCAAGATGGGGAAACAGACTTTGCTGTACTGCTTCCATTAACCATGATACTTTATCCTTGAGCTTCATCAGCACCTCCTGATTATTGTTTTGCGTAGTAACTCAATAATATCAGATAGTTGCTCTTGAAGCTCGACTTTTATACGATATCAGAAAGTATATTCAGAAAAGTGTATATACTTTTGCAAGAGGCTCATTCTGTTTTTGTTTGGGGAGAATTATGTTCTTACGTTTATGGGTTTTAGGGTGGCTGTCGGCTAGTCTGTTGTTTAGTGGTTCAACGCTTGCTGCAGAGGGAGAGGTGTCTCTCCCGCCGTTGGTAGAAAGCCTCCGTCTGGAACAGCCACTGACATTTTGTGGTGAGTCGGTTCCTCTGGCTGATCCAGATGTACGGGAGCGGATGGAGAAGGAACTGCTGCTGTCTCTCTGGGATCGGGATCAGGCGGTTTTGTGGCTGAAGAGATCCACCCGTTATCTGCCTGTTATCGAAGCGATACTTTCCAAGGCAGGGCTGCCAGATGACTTGAAATATATTGCCTTGGCTGAAAGTGCCTTGCGGCCACATGTTGGCTCACCCAAGGGAGCTATTGGCTTCTGGCAATTTTTGCCAGCAACCGGCCGACGTTATGGTTTGAGTATCAATGCTTCTATCGATCAGCGCAGAAGTCTGACCGCTTCGACTGAGGCCGCGGTGACTTATTTTTCCAAACTTTACGAAAAATTTGGATCCTGGAGTTTGTCGGCAGCGGCGTTCAACATGGGGGAGGAGGGTCTGCGAGCGGAAATTCTGGCTCAGGGAGTCAACAATTTCTACCGCCTCTATTTACCACTGGAAACCCAGCGTTACCTGTTCCGAATCCTTTCAGCCAAACTGATTCTGACCCGCCCTGAGCATTACGGATTTCACCTGCAAGCCGAGGATTATTATCCTCCGATCAGATTTACCAGCGTTGAATTGACCTGCTACGAGGAAACCAGCCTGACGGTGGTGGCGCAGGCGGCACAGACTGATTTCAAGCGGATCAAGGATTTGAACCCGGAGTTGCGCGGTCATTATCTGGCGGCGGGAACCCACACATTGGCTGTCCCCGAAAATACGCCTCCAGACTTTCAGGAGCGTTTCAACCAAATTCATCAGGAATGGAGTCAGCAAAGACGGGAGCGTATCTATATCGTTCAATCCGGTGACAACCTTTCGACCATTGCCGAACAATTCCGCGTCCCCCTGGCCGCAATTCTGATCTGGAACCGGATTGACATCAGCGGGCCGCTTCACCCCGGTGATCGTCTGATTATCTTCCCGGCTGAAAGGCTTACTGATAGTCCCTGAGATCAGTTTTTCCTCTATCACGCCTTAACAAAAAAACGCCCCCGAAAATTTCCAGGGCGTTTTTAACTTTTTTGTGTGTGGACTCCCATCAAAGGAGTCAAATTCGGATCACCTTGCCGCTGCGATCCAAATATTATCAACTTTTATTGTAATAGGCTTTTTCGTGAGGAGTATAAGGGTTCAGAGACTGGCATAATGTCTTCCTCCTTTGTGTTCGAGATGTTTTAATTCATAGCACAAAAGTTGGGGGTGTCGAACCGAAGATTGTAAATTTATTGACGATATCTCCTGAGTTGTTTTTTTTGAGAGGATACAGTCACTGTAAGGGAGTTCGACCATGAATGACTTCACCGGCAAAACAATCTGGATCACTGGTGCCTCATCGGGCATTGGTGCCGCTCTGGCAAGCGCACTGTCCACCCGAGGAGCCCGACTGATTCTCTCTGCGCGTTCCGCCGATAAATTGGAATCTGTACGCCAGAGTTGCAATACAGTCGATGACCATCTCTGCCTGGTTATGGATCTTGCCGACCAGGCTTCAATCGAGGCCGCCTGGAACCATTTGTTGGAAATACCGCGCGAGGTGGACATTCTGATCAACAATGCGGGGATGACTCAGCGAGCCCTGGTGAGGGAGACCCGCATGGAGGTCTACCGGTTGCTGCTGGAGGTCAATTTTATGGCGGCGGTCGATCTGACGAAAAAGGTTCTGCCTGGCATGCTCAAACGGGGTGCTGGTCAAATCGTTGCCGTCAGTAGCGTGATGGGTAAGTTTTCTTCTCCACAACGTTCCGGCTACGCTGCCGCCAAACATGCTCTACAGGGTTTCATGGATTCTCTGCGCGCCGAGGTACACGCCGCTGGCATCCGGGTGCTGGTTGCCTCGCCCGGCTTTGTCAACACCGATGTTTCGCGCAATGCCCTGCGCGGTGATGGCACCCTCCACAACAAGATGGATCCATCTCAGGCAGCGGCGATCTCCGCTGAAAGCTGTGCCGAGCAGATTATCACCGCCATAGGTAAAGGTCGCGATGAAGTTTTCCCCGGCGGTAAAGAGCGCATCGGTCTGCTTTTGAACCGGCTCTCGCCAGCTCTACTGCGGCGGGTGATGCGTAAGGTGCGGGTGGACTGAGACCTCATCATTGGAATCAGGGTATGCTTCTTATCGGTGAGAGATTATGCCATCGTCGTATCGATACTCAAAATTGGATTGGTCGTAATTATTCTGTTCGCTACCATGCTCTATTTCAGGCAGAACGGGATGATTTTCCTGGGAGCAAAGCTGTCATCAAGCAGCCTCAAGGAGCTTCTCATCCGCTTTCCCTTCAGTGGTTCTGGGATGCCATCGATGATTCTATGGGAATCTGACACCTGTGCGCAAAATCAATAGTTTTTACAAGGTCTGACTATTCCTCTTTGATGTCCTCTTACAGTTGCTGGTAGATGCGCCTTGTGGCATAATCTCCGGTGTTTGTAACTTATTTATTCTTGAGGAGTTTTTTATGTCTCTGCGTATTCTACTGATCATGTTTTTCTGCCTGACGGCAACAATTGCTGTTGCTGACTCTGTCGATATTGGCTTTAACGACGAAAGTTTCCAGCTTGGCTACGAGCATCCACTGACTCCTGATAATTATGGCGCGGCAGTGGCTAACGGCCGTTTTCTCTATAACGGTGACGAAGAAACCAGACTTGGCAGCCTCGGTCTTGATTTCGTCGGCAACCCTGGTAATGTGCCCGGCCTCGGTCTGGGTGTCGGAACCAAATTTTATGCCGGCAGCACTGATCCCGACACCGATTTTGTCAATCTCGCCATCGGTCTGCGTGGCAGTTATATTTTGCCTCAACTGCAGGGTTTGGGGGTTGCCGGGCATCTCTACTATGCGCCGAAGGTTTTTTCCTTTCAAGATTCCGAGCGTCTGCTGGAAAGCGGAGTGCGATTGACCTACGCGGTGCTGCCCAAAGCCAGGCTTTACATCGGTTATCAGAACATTCGTCTCGATATTGAGCACCGGGATGACAGTCGTACCATTGATAATTCTGTGCGTATTGGCTTTGTCGGTTCTTTTTGAGGTTGTCGCTTAGGTTGTAATAATTGATGTTGAACTCGGAGGATTTCGGGGGCAGTTTAGTTAATGGCTGTTCCCAAGTTTCCCTCCCCCCTTTTCCTCGGGGTAATAACCTGAAAATCCGAGAATCGGTATTATGTCCCGAATGGCAGTAATTCCCAGCAAAAACGGGACTGTCCCCGCATGGGGGCTGTCCCAGGTTTTTGCGGCGCAAACCGCCACAGTTCTTCGTAGTTCGTAAACTTCGGGACAGCCCCCGATGGAGCTGGGGACAGTCCCGAGATTACTACAAAATTGCTTAAGCTAGCGCCCGTCAGGTGCATGTTGATATTCCCCAGCTATTGCAACTCTTCTGGTTGTGGTGGCTGGTAGGCGCTGTACTTTTCCCGTCGCCAGCGGAACGGCAGGTCGATAATCGTACCGGGTTGTTTGATCTGATAGAGTGCCCGCAAGGCTTCCAGTACGATTGCGCGCTGTTGCTTAGGGTTGCCTGGCTCACCGAGTGGATGCCCGAAGGGCCAGTGCAGAAAGACGGTGCGCGGCGGCTTGACCTTCTCAGAGTAGTCCCTGACGATTGAAATCCCGATGGTGGCAATCCCGGCCCGTTCGATTTCTCTCTGTATCAATCCCACGGATTGATTGCAGATCCCTCAGGCCGGGGTCAAAAGAACCAAGTCGACCTGGTCAGCTTTGAGTCTTGTGGCAACGTCTCTCGCGGTCTTTTTGACTAGTGTGTCGATATGTCGGCCATCGATATGTCCCATGAAGGCATAATGTGTCTGTGCCAGGCTGCCGAGCACGCCTTCGCTGACCAGTTCGCGCAATCGTTCCAGAGGAACGATGATGTTTGGATCCTTGCGGGCGTCACTGTGATCGTAATAGTCATGGGTGATCTGAAAGTCATTAAACAGTCTTTCTCCGTCGAGAATCCGGTAACTTGGGTCGCCGTCACCATCACTCATGTCGAACGGCGGCTGGCTCTGGTGATGAATTCCCGAAGTAGTCACCACTGCCAGCTTGGCTTGCCGCAACGGTTTGGCCGGTTTTATCCAAGGGATATCCCCAGCAGTCTCCAAAGGCTTGTAGGCGTTGACAAAACGCTGTGCCAATGCCGGAAAACGGGTGATCAAACGGGCCAGAGTTCGGTTTTTCAGTCGTGCAAAGCTACTCATTTTTACCTCTTTTCAAGAAAAATCTCTGTCACAGGTTGTGGATCTAATCCATGCTGACCCGGATCGGGTTCTCCAGCCGCCCCGCTGCGTTGATGATCGGCAGGGTCGCATTGTTTGCCCACTCGATCCAAGAGCCATCGTAGTTTCTAACCCGCTCATAGCCCAGACCGAGCAGCACCAGGGTGGCATAGGAAGAACGGATTCCGGTCTGGCAATGGGCGACGATTTCTTTATCAGGAGTCAGCCCATAAGCCTGCAGCTGGGCGACAATCTCTTCGCGACTCTTCAATATTTTAACACCATTGACCTCGGTTTGTAAGTTGCTCCAGTTGAAATGTACCGCCCCGGGGATATGGCCGCCTCTATTGGCTCGGACATCGGTGCCTGCAAACTCCGCATCACTGCGTGTATCCCAGACGAGTACACCGGGATTCCCTAGCCGGGTATAGATGTAATCGGCATCGGCTCGCGCTTCAAGATAATCGCCGTCGGCAGCCAGCGTATATTTACTCGGCTGTGGTTTGCTGCTTGGCAGCAAGCTGGTGTCACGATCTTCGGCGACCCACTTGTTATAGCCACCATCGAGGACATAGGAATTTTTATGACCATGGTAACGCAAGGTCCAGACGAAGCGGGCGGCATAGGGGTTATCATCTTCGGCGTAAATGACCAAGGGGGTCTCCGACGTTGCCCCGAGCCGACTCAGCAGAGCAGTAATCGCGGCGCTACTCGGCACCAGGCTCTTTACTTGATTGCGGGTCGCTAGAAATGCATCCCGCTCAACGTGCTGGGCACCCGCGACATGTCCAAGCCGGTAGAAGAGGCTCTTACGGACATCGACAACTATGACCTGATCGCGGTTGTCGGCTAACCAGTTGGTGCTGACAAAATAGTCGCCAAGCGCGGCATAACCTGTGCCGGGCAAAGCAAACAGAATAAACACCACCAAGATCTGCGTGAAACATTTCATAATTTATCTCCATTCTTGAGTAATTTTATCGAGATATACTTTGATTAAACTGTCATGTCAAGTAGTAATTTAAGTTTTAATAAAATACGTTAAACAGAAGTAGAATATTTGAACTAAAAGAAGAGATGAATTCACCGAGATTTGAGTTGGCTTAGACTTCCTGGTGGAAAAAGCAGCCAGGGACTCACTTTGTTTTGTCCTCACAAAAAAACACGTAACCCCTGGCGCTTGAAGACCGGTTTTTTTTATTGAGCCAGACACCGTCCAGATTGAGGGTGGTGCAGAGTTTATCGCTGCGCAGGTGACCGTTCGGGTCAAGATCTGACCAGCGTACCTGGATATGCAGTTTAAAGGATTCCATCTCTATTCCTTCCAATCGTGGGGTTGCCAGAGGAGACAATAAATCAAGCCTCCCGTTCAGCAAGCCAGATGGCATGCAGATCCCCTTTATTCTGATGTTCTCGAACCCGAACTTGCTTCACCTTGTAACCGATCTTTTGCAGGCGGTGCATAAACTCACGATCGGGGCCAGCTGACCAGATAGCGAGTATCCCCTTCGGGCGCAGTGCGCGGTAGGCTTCGGTTAGGCCATCGGTGGTGTAGAGCCAGTTATTTTTTTTGCGGGTGATCGCATGAGGACCATTATCAACATCGAGCAGAATTGCATCATAGGCTTGACGTTGCTCGCGTAGAACCTTGGCGACATCACCAACCCGAATCTGAGTGCGGGGATCATGCAGCGGATTGCCTGCGTATTTGCCAAGAGTGCCCTGATTCCATTCCACCAGCCCCGGCACCAACTCAGCCACGACCACTTCGGCAGTGTCATCAAGGCAGCGTAGTGCCGCAGCCAGGGTAAAACCCATGCCAAGACCACCAATCAATACTCGGGGCTGGTTACGATCGACAATTTTGCGGCATGGCAATTCGGCCAGTGCTTCCTCAGATTGGTGTGCCCAGGTGCTCATCAGGACGCCACCACCGAGGATACTGATGGAAAATTCTCCATTGCGCTGGTAGAGCTGCAGCTCGGTTCCTTGTCCCGGGATTGATGCCGTATCGATCAATTCCCAGGAATTTTTTGTGTTGCATGAACGGTTTGAGGACATAATCACCTGCTTTTGTGGAAGATTGGAGTGTTATATCAGCAACCGTAGACTTTAGTATAGACACCAGTGTCCGGTTAGAAAATTGCTGATATTGCACCTGCTGTAAAAATTCCCCTCAATTCCCCTTTGAAACTCGAGATGACATGCAACTTCTTTTAGCTTATACAAAGTCTTTAACCGGACACTACTGAGTATAATAGATCGATAAAAAAGCCCGACTGTTTCCAGCCGGGCTAAGGTAAACCATTTCAAAATGTTACTTTGAAACTAGAAGTTCCAACCAACTCCTACGTAACCGTAGTAAGCGGTTCCATCTTCATCACCGTAGACATACTCTTTACCAGACTCCCAGATATGATTGTCTGACTTGAAGACGTCGTAAGTGGCTGAGGCTGTTGTATAGAAAGCTTCGGTGAAATTATAGGTGCCACCCACAGTAAACTGATACTGCTCATAGGAGAGATCAGAATAGCTGTCGATCAGGTTGTTCTGCACCCAGGAATCATAGTTGTAGGCGCCGCCTCCCATGATCAGGGAAGCACGTTCTGCGAAATCCCAATCCCAAGAGTCTTCAGCTTTGTTGTAAACAAAGCTTGCATTCAACTGGAGTTTTTCGGTAGCTTGGACATCCACGTTCAAAGATAGTGTGTGAACATCGGATTCGTATTCTGCGGTATTACATAGCGAGCCAAACTGGCTCGACGCAACGACGTTCGCTCAGCCATGGTACCAGCCGACACAGATGCGGTTTTCCGTGTCCTGCTTGCTGAATGTGTAGGCCATGGTCAAGTTGACTTTATCACTTGGTGCGTACCAGAAGCTTATCCCTGGTACATAGGTTGTTTGATCGTATCCGACATCGTCATTTTCTTCATAACGGATGCGGGCAAACAGAGTTGCTGCCAGGTTGGCTTGAGGTGCCCAGGTAGTATTGAACTTTGCTTCATGGACAGTATCTGGCAGGTTTGTCGCCTCAAGGGTGCGGTTGGGATAGACACTGTTCCAGTACCAGACAGTGGTTGCACTGTTATTGTCAATACCTAGATAATTAGCGGTATCAACAAACCAGAGACCTGGATTTAAAGGGTCTTGAGTTCCCATTCCTTGAGCAATACCGGTTGGGTTATCAAGCGGGTTGCTGATGTCCTGATACTTGTAGCTGATCCGACCAGACAGTTGTTTGCTGAGACGGCTTTTCAGGGACACTTTAAAAGTATTTGTCTCGGTCTCTCCTAATTCAGCATCTGCACGATCTATATTTTCATAGTCGTAACCAAGACGTGCAGTTGTTCCTTGAGCCAAACGGTATACGATATCGATACCGAACTCATCAACATCGCGTGCCTCGGCTGGATCCCACTCTTGATCCAGGTCAAAAGAGAGAAGATTATTGTCATCACGTGTCGTGAGGTCTGATCTGCGATAGACAATATTGCTATCTGCGTCGATGGAATAGGTATTGGCACGAACAGACATGCGTAAATTGCCAAACCTGGTTGCCAGTTTTCCACCGAATGATTCAAATTCAGTTTTTAACGTGTCATTTGCTAATGAATAAGAAATATCGCTGGCTGGTTCAGATTTGTCACTTTCAATGTCTGCTTTGGTATAAGACGCAGACAGGGTTGTGTTGCTGGAAAAATCATAACGCGCTTTGAGTAAATGACTGTCTTTTTCTGAATCAGGCGTGCGACCGTACTCAAAGTACCCGTCTTCATAAAGTAGCTGGTCATTGGCACTAGGGTTGGTAGCGTTCTCATAAAAACGTGTTGGGGTTGCGCCATCTTCATCGAAAGTCCGATTCATGTACTCATATTCGACGGTTAAAGGACCGAATTTGCCGGTTGCGCCAAAGGTAAAGTCTTCAGTGCGCTCGTCAATAACTTTGCTTCCAGCAGAGACGTGACATCCATCACATTTCGACATACCAATCGCTTGCTCCATCCCTTGACGGGTTTCAATGCGCATCCCAGCATGGAACGTAATATTTGGCAGGGCAGGAAGGGTCAAGCTGGTTTCTGTATTGGTTTCCCTGCGAGTTACGATGTAATCATTATTCAGCTCTTGGGTATAAGCTGCTGCGGCATCGTAAGGAAGAGTGACTCCACCGACAGAAGTTACAGGTGTTGGTAGTGCTGCAAGCTCCCCAAAAATTTTATCGGTGGTAACACTCGGTTGAGCACCACCTGTATCTTCACGGGCAGTTGCGCCCATTTGATCCAGAGTTTCATGGTCTTTCCAGTGTTCCAGGACTTGATAGTCAAAATTGAATCGGAAAATCCGTTTGGCATCAA
The DNA here is from genome assembly GCA_021647765.1 of Desulfuromusa sp. Lineage (GTDB taxonomy): Bacteria > Desulfobacterota > Desulfuromonadia > Desulfuromonadales > Geopsychrobacteraceae > Desulfuromusa. The sequence continues at coordinate 8,948 of JAKIUD010000090.1, forward strand.
ATTCAAGATTAAACTCCTGATCGCGTGGCCCCATGATGTCAGCCCCAAAATCAATACTGGAGCTTTCGTTGATTGATTCCAGGAAAAATTTCGGCGCAAAGCTGAAACCTTCCTCTGATCTGGTATTTACATATTCGTTGACGCGTGCAGGGCTGTCATCGGTATCCATGCCCGAAATGCCAATTTCCACATAGCCGCTGGTCATTGCTTCTCCAGCAATTGCCAGGGTGGTGGTCGACATTAAGGTCAAGATTGACAGCAATGCAAGCAGCCATAAATAGCGTTGCTTCATTTTTAGCCTCCTCAAGTTAACGGGTCAGGCCGCCACCGCTAAGCGGTTGAGACGGGAAGTCACTACCATGCACAACTTTGTGGCAGGTTGTACACTTGGTGCCAAATGATGTCTGGAATCCTTCAGTGCCGTGTGGGTTGGCTGTGTCAGTCATCCCCGGAGTTGTGGGGATTGTTCCTGTTGGGCTGCCGGGTGCCTGGGCAGAATTACGCAGGATATGGAAATGCCCTTCATGGCATTGCAGACACAGGAACGGCTCATTTTGCACCAGCATGTTGTTGGCGACTGAACCGTGTGGATCGTGGCAGATGGTGCAGTCGTCTTCAACCGGGGCGTGACCGAATACAAACGGACCCTGGTAACGAGTGTGGCAGTCGAGGCACAGATCATTCGTGCGCTCGTGGGTGTTCAGTTCACCGTGCGGATTGTGGCAGTCACCGCAGCTCATCTTGCCTTCTTTAATCGGGTGATGAGATGGAAAGTTAGCTTTTGCTTGCATTTCCTGGTGACAGGAATAGCACAGCGCAGGATCTTCTTGTTTCAGGTAGGCATTAGTGTGATTCTCAGTGTGCATGCTGTGGCAGTCAGTACAGCTGAGATCAGCAAGGGCATGCTCACTGTGAGTCCAGTCCATCAGGCTGCCATCAGTATGACATTTGGAGCAGATGGCGCCGACTTCTTCAGCGGACAATTCTGCCGGGCGGAGAATTAAATCGGTATCTCCTTCGGCATCAACGTGCAGGCTGCCGGGACCGTGGCAGGATTCGCAGCCTTTTTCTGCACCCATCATTTCAAAGTCTGCCAAGCGACCATGAATATTTTTGGCAAAACCTTCAGTACCGGTGCCTATGGCGAACATATCGCCAGCCATATCATCATGGCATTCGAGACAGGTGTCCTGTCCCACATAGCTGGCACCTTCAATCTGCGGCATGGTCAGCATCTTCTGTCTGATTGCACCTGTGGCACATGCGGCCAGGAACATCAGCAGGAGAAGTACACTTACCAGTGTTGATTGCCACATTGTTTTGACAAGCATTCCGTGATTATTTGGTACAGTTCGCAATATTTTCATATTTAATGGTCTTTTGATGATCGGGGACAATTTGCATTGCCCCCGAAGTTCTTCAGAAAG
>JAKIUD010000013.1 GCA_021647765.1 Desulfuromusa sp.
AGTTTCTCAGCTGAAAATAAAGATCGGTTGCATGGGCTGAAACGGCAACAGTATCTACTCTTTCAACGTTGGCAAGAGATAAAAGAGATCGCTCATCAGCAAGGGATTATTCTTTTTGGTGACTTCCCCATTGCAGTTTCTTACGATAGTGCTGACGTCTGGGCTCAACCCGAGCTGTTTAAACTTGATGAACAGCTACGACCAACGGTCGTGGCCGGGGTGCCACCCGACTATTTTTCGGAGACCGGACAGCGTTGGGGAAACCCCCATTATAACTGGGACAGAATGGAGAGTAATCGATTTGCCTGGTGGCGGGCACGGATGGCGGGGGCACTGCGCCAGTTCGATCTGGTACGGATCGACCATTTTCGCGGATTACAGGCCCTCTGGGAAATCCCGGCAACCGCAGAAACTGCTGTCGAAGGGCGCTGGGTGAAAACTCCGGGGCGCCAGTTGTTAGAAGCCTTGCGTGACGATTTTCCAGATATGCCGTTTGTTGCCGAAGACCTGGGGGTTATCAATGCAGAAGTTGAGGCGCTTCGCGATGATTTTGGTCTGCCGGGTTTGTCGGTGTTGCAGTTTGGTTTTAGTGGCGATAGTGATAATCCCCATAGCATCTCCAACCAAATTGAGAATTCGGTGGTATATACTGGAACCCATGATAACAATACCACCTGTGGCTGGTTCAATGCCCTCGACCCTGAACTGCAACATCAGGTGTTACAACAACTGCCACAGGATGCGGGTTCCATGCCTTGGCCACTGATCGAAGCAGCACTACAATCGCCAGCGCAAACAGCGATCATTCCAATGCAGGACTGGTTGGCTCTGGATGGAGAACATCGCACCAACACCCCCGGTACGACAGAGAACAACTGGGTCTGGAAGTTTTCCTGGGATCAGGTTTCTGCACAATTGACCGAAAAAATACGGGATAGATTGGCCCGAAATCAACGCACTAATAGTAAAGGTAGCATCTAGATGAAAACTCATTATCTAACCACAGATGATTACGACCTTAAATCCTTACAGCAAGGAAGCCACCATGATCCTTTTGTCGTGCTGGGCTGTCATTCCCGGGATGATCACTGGGTGGTACGAGTCTGGCTCCCTACGGCAACGTCGGCATCTCTTGAAGGTGGTATCGTTTTAGAGCCGCTCAACGATAGTGGCATGTTTATCGCTGCTCTCAGTCCTGAGCAAAAACAGCTCCTGCCCGATCATTATTGGGTGGAATGGGTTGAGGCATCGGGGCAAGTCTGCCGAGTGATCTCTCCCTATACTTTTTCACCTCAAGTTGGGGAATTGGATCTGCATTTGTTCGCAGAAGGGCGGCATTGGAATCTCTACGATATCCTGGGAGCTAACCCTCGCCAAGTGGACGGAATTGATGGGGTTCAGTTTGCCGTTTGGGCGCCGTCGGCTGAACGAGTTTCGCTGGTTGGCGATTTTAACGGCTGGAATGGCTTGAGGCATCCGATGCGTTCGCGAGGGCGATCCGGGGTGTGGGAACTGTTTATTCCGGGGCTAAAGCAAAACGATCGTTACAAATTTGAAATTCGCACCATGTATAACGGTTATTGTGTCATGAAAGCAGATCCCTACGCCCGGGCTATGGAGATGCGTCCACGGACAGCTTCCATTGTTTATGCTAGCAACCATAGCTGGAAAGACGAAGATTGGCTGGCGGCACGCCGTCATTATGATTGGCAGCATCGCCCCATCTCGATGTATGAGGTTCACTTGGGTTCATGGCAGCGCAGTGATGATCATCAGTTTCTTAACTATCGTGAACTCGCCCACCGTCTTGTCGATTATGTCCTGTGGATGGGCTACACCCACATTAATCTGCTCCCGATCAGTGAACATCCCCTCGATGAATCGTGGGGCTATCAGACCTCTGCTTATTATGCTCCGACCCACCGTTTTGGTGATCCCGATGATTTTCGTTATTTTGTCGACCATTGCCATCAGCATGGCATCGGCGTTTTTCTCGATTGGGTGCCGGCTCACTTTCCAAAAGATGGGTTCGCCCTGGCTCGTTTTGATGGTACTGCTTTGTACGAGCATGCAGATCCCCGACAAGGGGAACATAAAGAATGGGGCACCTATATTTTCAATTATGGGCGCAACGAGGTGCGTAACTTTCTGATTGCCAATGCCCTCTACTGGGCACGTGAATTTCACCTCGATGGACTTCGTGTCGATGCTGTAGCTTCGATGCTCTATCTCGACTATGACCGTAAAGAGGGAGAATGGCTCCCTAATGAGTATGGTGGTAATGAAAATATCGAGGCGATCAATTTTATCCGCATCTTAAATGAGGAAGTTCATGCCCAATATCCCGGGGTGGTTCTCATGGCTGAGGAATCAACCTCATGGCCGATGGTCTCGCGACCGGTGTGGATGGGAGGGCTGGGTTTTTCGATGAAATGGAATATGGGATGGATGAATGATACCCTCCATTATTTTTCCGAAGATCCAATCAACCGCTCCTACCACCATAATCAACTGACCTTCAGTCAAATGTACGCCTACCATGAAAATTTCATCCTTCCCCTGTCCCATGATGAAGTGGTGCACCTCAAGGGGGCGTTGGCCAGCAAGATGCCGGGTGATACCTGGCAAAAACTGGCGAATTTGCGTTTGCTGCTCAGTTATCAGATGACCTCTCCCGGGAAAAAATTATTATTTATGGGGGGTGAATTTGGCCAGTGGATGGAGTGGGATGAAGGAAAAGTTCTTGACTGGTCACTGTGTGATCAGAGTGCTCACCGGGGTGTCCAACTTTTGGCACGGGATCTGAACTTACTCTACCGCCAGCAGTCAGCACTCCATCAATATGACTTTGAGGAACAAGGGTTTGAATGGATCGATTGCCATGACTATCAGCAATCAGTCCTCAGCTTTATTCGCAAGGGCGGGGGAGAACAGCTCATCTGTCTATTTAATTTTACCCCGGTGGTTCGTTATAATTATCGTGTTGGCTTGCCACACAGCGGAAAGTATCGAGAAATTCTCAATTCCGACTCGCAGATTTATAGTGGGAGTGATGTTGGAAATGCCGGCGGGATTATTGCGGAGGATGTCGCCTGGCTGGGACGTCCGGCGAGTGCACTGGTTACTTTACCACCATTAGCAATGGTTATTTTGCAGCCTGAGGAATCTTGATGAAAGTTTTATTCGCCAGTTCTGAGATTTATCCACTCGTTAAAACGGGCGGGCTAGCTGATGTTTCAGCTGGTTTGCCTGCCGCACTCCAGACACTGGGACAAGAAATTATGTTGATCATGCCCGCCTATACCGATGCTCTGGCGGTTGCAGGCGAGGTACAAGAGGTGGCGACCATGCAAGTGAGTGGTTGTGGCCAGCAACGATCAGTGCGTTTGTTGCGAGGGATCCTGGACAGGATTGGCTGCTCACTGCTGCTGGTTGAGATTGAAGGTCTATTTGATCGCCCCGGCAATCCCTATCAGACCCTTTCCGGGGAAGATTGGCCCGATAATGGTGAACGTTTTGCTTTGTTTTCCCAAGTGGTTGCTGACGTTGCTCTGGATCGTTTCAATCTGCACTGGCAACCGGAAATCGTTCACTGTAACGATTGGCAGACCGGTCTAGTTCCTGCATTATTGAGTCGTGAAGATCCGAACCAACGTCCTGGAACTGTTTTCACGATTCATAACCTTTCGTACGGGGGACATTTCCCTTACCTGTTGTTTGAAGAATTGGGGTTGCCGCCTGAGTGGTGGCATTTCACCCGGATTGAGTTTTACGGTTCGATGTCAATGCTCAAGGCGGGCATTGTTTTTGCTGATTATGTGACCACCGTCAGCCCAAGCTATGCCGATGAGATCTGCACAGAAGAGCACGGTTTTGGTCTCCATGCCGTTTTGCAACAACGACAAAAACAGGGGCGTCTGCAGGGCATATTAAATGGCATCGATACGCAGATTTGGAACCCACAGCACGATCCGTACCTCCCTTTTCACTATTCTGCACAGCGTGGCCGAGTTGCACGGAGGAAACAGAATAAACTGGCACTACTGCAATTGCTGGATAAAGAGCATGCTACGGCTCTTCTCAGTGCGCCATTGATTGGTTTTATTGGTCGGCTGATTGAACAAAAGGGGATCGACCTGATTATTCAGGCGCTACCCGAACTGATGAAGAGTACCAATGCATCCTTTGTTATCGTTGGGACAGGTATCCATCTGTTTGAAAGACAGTTGACCGCACTCGCCAGACAATTCTCCCGGCGCATCTTTGTTCGCATTGATTATTCGGAGAAACTGGCTCATCTGATTGAGGGGGGAGCTGACATGTTCCTCATGCCATCTCGCTTTGAGCCCTGTGGCCTGAATCAGATGTATAGCTTGATTTACGGTACCCTTCCAATCGTCCACGCAACGGGAGGGCTGAAGGATACGGTTATCGATACCAACAAAACAACTCTGGAGAATGGCACCGCGACTGGATTTGTCTTTGACTCTCTCACCCCGGCGACTTTGTGTTACACCGTGCAACGTGCCTTATTGCAATATCAACGTCCACGCCGCTGGCAAGCGATGCAGAAAACCGCTATGCTACAAGATTTTTCATGGCAGAATAGCGCACAGACCTATTTGAATTTGTACCACCAAGCATCCCCGCAAGGAGTTCTTTATGCATGCACCACCACTTGACAAAAACCAAAAAGCCATTTTACGCAAAGCACTGCGTTGCCTGGGTAATGATGTCGCCAGTATCGAATCAAGCTTCCTCCACTATCTCTACAACACTTTCGGTCGCCACTTGGAGTCGCCCGATTATTATCTGTTTAAGGCTCTTTCGTATACTGTCCGTGACCGATTGATGTCCCATTGGAAACAGACCTGGCTGGCTCATTACCAGGCTGAGACAAAAAGAGGGTATTATCTGTCGATGGAATTTCTCATTGGCCGTTCATTGAACAATAATCTGCTCAATCTGAACCTTGATGACAATGTCCATGAGGCTCTCTCTGAGGCAGGGAAGGTATTAGAAGATATTGAAAGTGCGGAACGTGATGCCGGGCTTGGCAACGGTGGTCTTGGTCGCCTGGCCGCCTGTTTCATGGACAGTTGTGCAACCCTGCAACTCCCTGTCATGGGCTATGGATTACGCTATAGATATGGAATGTTCCATCAGCGTATCCAAAACGGTTATCAGGTGGAAGAACCCGATCAATGGTTGGGATACGACGAATATCCATGGGAAATACGCCGTCCCGATTATACCTGTGTGGTTCGTTTTGGTGGTTATACCCGCATGTATAAGGATACACACGGCAATGGTCGACTGATTGTCCACTGGGAGCACGACGAGGAGGTTTTAGCGGTTCCTTATGATGTTCCAATATCAGGATATCTCAACCAGACTGTCAATACGCTGCGACTGTGGTCTGCGGCATCGGCGAAAGATTTCAATTTAACCGAATTCAATGCCGGTTCATACTTCGAAGCGGTCGCCGAAAAGAATGATGCTGAAAATATCACCATGGTACTGTATCCCAATGATAGCAGCGAAAATGGTAAGGAACTGCGCCTCCGGCAGCAATACTTTCTTGTTTCGGCCAGTCTGCAGGATATCATCCACCAATGGAAGCGTAGCCATGGCAATGATTTCAGTACTTTTTCTGCCAATAATGTTTTTCAACTTAACGATACCCATCCAAGTCTGGCCGTAGCTGAGTTGATGCGCTTACTGCTGGACGAGGAACTGTTTGAATGGGATGACGCATGGAAGATTGTTACCAAAACGATGGCCTATACGAACCATACCCTTCTTCCTGAAGCACTGGAAAGCTGGTCATCATCTTTGTTCAAAAAATTATTACCGCGGTTACTGGAAATAATTTATGAAATCAATGCACGTTTTCTAGCGCTGGTAGCAATGAAATGGCCTACCGATCAGAAACGCTATCAGCGGATGTCAATAATTGATAGTCATAGCCGTGTCCGTATGGCTCATTTGGCCATTATCGGCAGTTTTTCTGTCAATGGCGTTGCAGCACTCCATTCTCGCTTATTGAGAGAGGGCTTGTTTCGCGATTTTTACCAACTCTGGCCAGAAAAATTCAATAATAAAACCAATGGTGTGACACCGCGGCGTTGGCTGGGGGTCGCTAATCCAGGGTTAAGGCAGCTCTTAACCGAGACCATCGGTACGGGCTGGCTCACCGATCTGAGCCGGTTAAGCCAGATAGAAAAACTGATTGATAACCCAGATTTTGCTGCACGCTGGGTTGCCATTCGGCTGAAAAATAAGCAACGCTTAGCTGATTTGGTGTACAAACGCACCGGAATCACCATTACGACAGAGGCTCTATTTGATGTACAGGTAAAACGGATTCACGAATATAAACGTCAGCTCCTTAATGTTCTCCATGTTATCCACCTCTATTCTCAAATCAAATCTCGCGAAGTCAGGTCCTGGACGAACCGTTGTGTCATCATTGGGGGTAAAGCTGCACCGGGATATGTCATGGCTAAAATGATTATTAAATTGATCCATAACGTGGCTCATGTTGTCAATCGGGATCCTGATATCGGTGACCGGTTGAAGCTGGTTTTTCTGCCCGATTTCAGTGTTTCAGCCATGGAAGTAATCTGCCCTGGAACAGATTTATCGGAACAGATTTCAACCGCAGGAAAAGAAGCGTCTGGAACCGGAAATATGAAATTTATGATGAACGGTGCCGTCACTATCGGTACGCTGGATGGTGCCAATGTTGAGATTCTTGATGCTGTCGGAGAGGAAAACTTCTTTCTCTTCGGTCTCCACGCTGATGAGGTTGAGGAACGGAAGAAAGATTACGATCCAGAAGCATTGATTGCTGAGGATTCAGACCTGAAAAAGGTTATTGATCTGTTGGAGTCCGGTCATTTTAATCAGTTTGAGCCAGGTATTTTCAATGATATTCTTGCTTCTATGAAATTTAAACATGATCCTTGGATGACTCTCGCCGATTTTCACAGTTATGTACATGCACAGGAAAAAGCAGCAACAACATTCCAGAATAAGGAGCTATGGACAAAAATGAGTATTCTCAATAGCTCCCGCAGTGGTTATTTTTCTACAGATCGCACTATGGCTGAATATAATAGTGACATTTGGCATCTAAGTCCCGTTGAAGTAAAATCATTATCCGATGAAAAAAACGCAACAAAATCATAGAATGGAATCAATACTTGTACCTATGGCTTGAAACTGTTAAACAACCAGTTTCAATACAGAAATAACTTATTTCTACCTCAGAACTTTATTAAAAATTTTTTCTGCTGGTTCCCAACCTGGATTTTATCATGCAGTTGGTTCCCAAAATTCTTAAAGCCCTTGAACGGACCGGCTTTCGGCTTTTAATCCTGGCTGTCCTGGTTGGTATTGTTGCGGGAAGCGGGGCAATATTTTTCTATTTTGCAACCAATAGTTTAGAGCACTTGACCCTTGGAAAAATCGGGAATTTTCATCCCCCTCTGGAAGGGACTCCCGAAAGCTCTTTTAATACTTTTATCGGTGACCTTTCGACCCCCTACCGCTGGTGTTTGTTCTTACTTCCGGCGTTGGGTGGAATAATTTCTGGCTGGCTGGTTTATACTTTCGCACCGGAAGCCGAGGGGCATGGAACCGACGGAGCGATTGAAGCCTTTCACCGCAAGGGGGGAGTCATCCGCGGTCGAGTGCCAATCATTAAAACCATCGCCTCTATCGTTACCATTGGTACTGGCGGATCAGCAGGGCGCGAGGGTCCAATTGCCCAGATCGGTGCCGGTTTCGGTTCTTTTGTCGCCACTAAATTGGGTCTGTCTGCTAAGGATCGCCGGATTCTCCTGCTAGCCGGGATGGCCGGGGGTATTGGTGCGACCTTCCGTTCGCCACTCGGCGGAGCTCTGTTTGCCGTAGAGGTTCTTTACCGAGATCCAGAGTTTGAACATGAAGGACTCATCCCCAGTATTATCTCATCAATTATTGCTTATTCGTTGTTTGGAGCGGTCACCGGCTGGAAACCACTCCTTGATACCCCTCTGTTTCGCTTTGACCAACCATCAGAACTGCTCCTCTACTTAGTGCTTGGAATCCTTTGCGCTCTGTTCGGGGTTCTCTATGTCAAGGTCTTTTACGGAATGCGCGATGCATTTCGCAAATTACCCCTGCCAAACTGGATAAAACCAGCAATAGGTGGGCTGCTGCTGGGAATCCTGGCGATGTTTATTCCACAAGTCCTTGGCTCTGGTTATGGTTGGGTTCAAGCTGCCCTGTATGGAAAAATGGCTCTCTGGGTCATGCTGGTTGTGGCTCTGGCTAAAATTGTTGCTACCAGCCTGACGATTTCATCCGGAGGGTCGGGCGGGGTATTTGCCCCCAGTCTGGTTATCGGGGCGATGCTCGGCGGAACATTTGGAGCAACTGCAGAGCTCTTGTTTCCTATGCTGGTTCAGGATCCGCGTGCTTATGTTTTAGTCGGCATGGCCGGTTTTTTTGCTGGTGTCGCCAATGCCCCGATTGCCACCCTGATCATGGTCAGCGAGCTGACCGGTAATTACGGCCTGCTTGCCCCGTTGATGCTCGTCTGTGTTGTCGCTATGATCGTCATGCGCAACAACACCATTTACGAAAAACAAGTTGCCTGTCGGTTTGATTCTCCGGCTCATCTCGGTGACTTTGTCATTGATATTCTGGATGGAATTCAGGTCAAAAGTCTGGCAAAAAAGGGGCGTAAGCCAACATTGATTCCAGAAGGAATGACTCTGCCAGAAATTCTCAATAAAATAGCTGCGGCAAAAACCACTTACTACCCGGTTGTTGACGAGGAAGGGTTGATGACTGGAATTTTTTCAATGACTGATATCCGCCGGATTTTGAATGATGATATCCCGCCAACACTGGTGGTTGCTGGCGACCTTGCAACTCGGAATGTTATTTATGCAACCCCCGAAGAACCTCTGAACAGTGCAATGAAAAAATTAACAGCCCGCAATCTTGATGAGATTCCAGTCGTGGATGCGGAAATGCCACGGAAAGTTCTCTACATGCTGTCGCGTCGCACCCTGCTTGCTCAATACGCTGAGAAAATGGAAAAAACCAAACAGGATTTTCAAGAATAGGCAGATTTAAATTCAATGAAAAATTATGACTTTATCGTCATCGGTGGTGGAATTGTCGGACTGGCAACGGCGCGCCAGTTACAACAACAATTTCACGGCGCGACGGTTGCCGTTCTTGAGAAAGAAAAAGAGCTTGCAATTCACCAGACCCGACACAACAGTGGCATCATTCATGCCGGGGTTTACTACGCCCCGGGGAGTTTAAAAGCACGTTTCTGTCGGAAGGGGAATCTTGCGATAAAACAGTTTTGCCTGGAGCATGATATCCCCTTTCGGGTCACTGGGAAGCTCCTGGTTGCAACTGATGAGCAAGATGCAGAACGGATGGAGGATCTGCTCGAACGGTGCAGGTTAAACGAGATTGAGACGGAAGTTTTTGATCAGCAACAACTGCAAGAATTTGAACCCAATGTTGTTGGAGTGGCTGCTACCTGGGTTCCCTCATCCGGGATTGTTGACTTTGAGCAAGTTGCAAATAAATTGGCTGAGCAGATCATTTCAGCTGGCGGTGAAATATATACCAACTGTCTGGTTTCTGGATTAAAAGAGACCACTGGAATTGAAGTAACAACCAGTCTGGGAAATTTTTCCGGCCACTTTCTGGTCAGTTGTGCCGGACTCCATTCGGATCGCATCATCCAGATGTTGGGACAGCAACCGACCTTTAAAATCCTCCCCTTTCGTGGAGAATACTTTCAGCTTCCTGCAGAAAAAAGGCAAATTGTCACCCATCCGATCTACCCGATCCCCAATCCTGAGCTGCCATTTCTGGGAATCCATCTGACTCCGATGATCGATGGCTCACTGACCGTCGGGCCAAATGCCACATTAGCAATGTCACGGGAAGGTTACAGTCGCTGGAAAATTAGTCTGCGTGATCTGGCAGAAATGCTTAGCTACTCAGGACTTTATCGACTGGTGATGAAATATCCCCTGCCAACGCTGATCGAGCTGAAAAATTCGCTCTATCGACCCGGCTATCTTAAACAGGTCAATCGCTACTGCCCTAAAATCATTCTCAGCGACCTGCTTCCATACCCGGCAGGAGTCCGGGCACAGGCGGTCAAGCCAGACGGAACAACATTGGACGATTTCCTGTTCGTTGAAAGCGAACGTGCCTTGATTGTTGGAAACGCACCATCCCCGGCAGCAACATCAGCCATGCCTATTGCACAACATATTTGTGAAAAAGTTGGGAGACTTTATTGATGAAAAAATTTATCATTTATGTAATTTTCGTTTTTGTGGTTGGGTTTTCGGCGTATTTTTACTACGGATACTATCAGTCATCTCAATATGATAGTACCGTGGTTCCTTATATTCGGGAAGTTTTGCCCAAAATTTCTACATGGGATCCGGAGATAGTTAAACAATGTCTGGCTCCAGAGGCTCTAAGAAGAGTTTCGGAAGAAAATTTGGTTAATATTTTGGCCGCCTTGGCAGACATCGGGGAACTTCAAAGTATCGAGGAGATGAAGTTTAAAAAGAAGTCTACTGGTGGAGAGAATGATATGCTGCAAGATCCAGTGATTACATATACGGTTAAGGCTCAATATTCAACTGGCGCAGCAACAGTGACTATCAGCCTTCTGGATAAAGGGGGAGTTTACGAAACCTACCATTTCAATTTTGAATCGAAGGCACTATTTCAGTAGATACCAGAGTTACCAGTTTTGTTGGTGGACGAACAGGAAAGGAGGCAGGTAATTAATCAGTGTGCCCCTTTCCTGATAATTTAAACTATTTGGGAAGAGGGATAACAAACACGGGTCTTTTCGATTTTTTCAGCACTTTTTCGGCAACACTCCCTAAGAAGGCATGTTCTATGAAACCTTTTCCATGAGTTCCCATAACAATCAGATCAACATCCAATCGATCAGCGGTCTCGAGAATTTTGATGACCGGATGACCGATTGCGACTTCTGCTCCAGCAAAGCGAGCTAAATCTTCAGGAAAATTCGCCAGTTCCTTTTTTGCAAAATCGTCCAGTTCCTTTTTTAATTCTTCCCTGGCTTTCTCCATATTGTTTTTCTCAAATTCCTCCAGCTGGTTTTCTCCCATAACGGAAGAAAGGTACCCGCGCATCGTGGAATCAACCTGTGGGAGAACGTGCAGCAGGTAAATCTTTGCATCATTGCGCCGACCGAGCATGACTGCATGTTTGAAAGCAAATTCTGCGTTGGGAGTCAAATCAGTGGTTACGAGGATTTTCTTATAAAATGGCAGCATAAATTATACCTCTGTCAGGAAAATGGGTAATAAAGGAATAAATCTCTCAGCAAATTTTCTTCTTCAACGATTATAGCTTATTTTTGACCGATTACATTTACTTGTCGAGAGTGACTCTCTAAAATGATTTCAATGTTAATCTATCAAATTTTCAAGGAAAAAACGATGCAAAGACGATATAAACAGATAAAAAGTTCCAGAGTTTCTGCCCTGCTACAACAAGGGGCAGCTATTATTGATGTTCGTCGTCCAGAAGAGTGGCAATTAACCGGAATTGTTGCGGGAAGTAATTTGGTAACATTTTTTGATGCGCAGAGGCAGAGCCAACCGGAGAAATGGTTACAACAACTCAATCTACTGGTTCCCTTTGATTGTCCCCTGATCCTCATTTGACGGACTGGTCAGCGGATCAGGGTGGTCTGCGAATTTCTGCTGGAAGTGACTTCCCGCGAAAGTATCTATAATGTTTCCGATGGGATTTTTGGTTGGTTGGCCGAGGGTCTACCAGTGACACCGCCATGACCATGATTCTGCTGGTACAGCCTCCTGTTCTCATCCCTTCAGGGCCACCACTCTCGCTGGCTATTCTTTATTCATCATTACAAGCAGCAGGGGTTGATACGCAAGTTCTGGATGCCAATCTGGATGCCTATCTTTATCTTCTGGATGAAAAGCGACTGTCAGCATTGGCTGCAGATGAGCCGAAGACGTCTATCCATCGGGCGTTAAAGCATTGTCAACAATCTCTTGATTTATTGCGCTCAGCCGAAGGGGCAACCTCTTTTTCTCGTTACAGTACTGCGGTTCGATATTTGAACTTATTGTTAAGTCTCTGGTCGAAAGACAACCCGGGTGAACGGTTAACTCTAGGTGATTACCAATATAAAACTTACTCTGTGTTTAATCCTGACCATCTGAGTCTGTTCAGTTCCGGTCAAGCCAGAACACTTTTTTATCCCTATTTTGAAACTGAGCTCTTGTCCAGCATTGCAACCGAACAGCCGCAATATGTGGCTATTTCAATTAATTATCTACATCAGATTTTTCCTGCTTTTGAACTGGCCGGCCTGTTACAGCGCGATTATCCAGATATAAAATTGATTGCCGGGGGTGGATTGCTGACGTCCTGGCAGGAACCACTACGCCAACATAATTTAAACTTGCCTCCTTTTGATCACCTGGTATTTGGACCCGGGGAAGCATCTCTTGTAGCTCTTACAACCGGACAGGTTCATACAAATCACTATTTCGCAGATGCTTCCATACTAAACTTTATCCCTGACTTTTCTTTTGCAGAGCACCATCGTTATCTCAGCCCACAGCCGCTGTTGTCTGTCAGTGCATCGCGTGGTTGTTATTGGCGAAAATGTCTATTCTGTCCAGAAGCTACTGCCCCAGTCCATCCGTACGGAAGTTTTCAGCCGACTGAATTTCCAGATTTGTTGCTGCAGTTATCTGAACAATATGCCGTAACAAATTTCCATCTCACCGATAACGCTATTCCAATCAACATATTGAAATGTATGGCAGAGCGCCATACTGACTTACAACATTTATCCTGGTTTGGCTTCGTGCGCTTTGAATCAGTTCTGGAAAATCCTGACTTTGTCAGACAGCTTGCTGTGGCTGGATGTCGGATGTTGCAGTTAGGATTGGAGAGCGGTTCACAGCCTGTCCTCGATAGTTTGGGGAAAGGACTTAAGCTGGAAGCAGCGGTCAGAATTCTTGATAATCTGAATGAAGCTGGGATTGTCAGTTATGTTTATATTATGCTCGGAACCCCAGGTGAAACTGAAGCCGATGCCGAAATGACTTTGAATTTTCTAGAGCGGCATGCAGAGAAAATCGGTTTTCTCAACATTTCAATTATGAATCTGCCGCGCGGATCGGAATTGTTGGATAACCCGGGACTCTACGGTATAGACAGCTCCCGATTACGTGATGAAAAAAGCCCTCTTGGACTCTATCATGAGTTTCACTCCATATCTGGATGGGATCGCGCCACCGCTCGAAAATTTTTAAACCAACGCCTGCTTGGATCAGCAATTATCCGGGAGATTGTTCAGCGTAATCCACCCTTCTTCAGCTCCAACCACGCATTTTTCTTCCCGAAAAAGGTTGAACAATAGAAAATCCCTTTTTATTGTTCCATCACGCTAGTGTCGTATCACATATGAAATGCTGCATCTTGCTTGTTCTTTTGTGCGTTAATTGCGTAAACTGACAAAACTCTATTTTTCATACTGCCATAATTTGCGATTAATTATCAGAATCAGATTTTCTGGGAGTCTCATGAATGGCGCTAGTTTAAGGAAATATTTAGCAAAACCGGGACTATCCCCGCATGGGGGCTGTCCCAGGCTTTTGCGGCGCAAAACGCCATAGTTCTTCGTGGTTCGTAAACTTCGGGACAGCCCCCGATGGGGCTGGGGACAGTCCCAAGTTTACTGCGATACTGCTTAAACTAGCGCCATTCGGGAGTCTCATGGTTTTACCGAAAGGGCATCTTGAGCCCATAGCCTTTACTTACCATGAAGATCTCTTTTTCTAGAATATCTTATTATTTTTCTTGTCAATTTTCTGAAACCATGTAAACTATCACTAAAGTAGTAATGTTTAGGATTGCAACATCAAACAGTGGAGAAATATTATGCGTATCGATATTCTTTGTACGCCGGATCGTCCTGAAAGCTGTCGGGGGACTGTAGAAAATGTTCGCGAGGCTCTCGATCAACTCGGAGTTAAGGCTGAGGTTCATCAGTTCAATGATGCACGTAAAATGATTGATAACCGGATTTACGTTGTTCCAGCCTTGATGATTGATGATCAGGTACGAATTGCCGGTCGGGTGCCCGAGGTGGATGAAATTGTTAATTTTATTGTTGAACGGCCACGTTATCTGCAAGAAGTGGCAAAAGTTGCCTAGGCCTTCCTTGGTTTTTTTGGGATTAAGAGGCACCTGAAAATGATAAATTTAAATCCGTAAAGGGCTCCTGCGCGTTAGCGTTAGGAGCCCTTTACTTTTGTTTGATTCTCAGGTAGGCTTAATCTGTATTTTTTAAGGAGACTTGGCTATGGCAAAAATTCTACTGGTTGATGATGTCGATTTATTTCTCGAGCTGGAACGTTCCTATCTGGAAGGTTGTGACTATGATTTACTGACCGCTTCCTCTGGAGAGGAAACTCTTCAGAGGCTTGATAAGATTGTACCGGATGTATTGTTACTTGATTATTATATGCCAGGGATTAATGGCGACGAAGTTTGCCGCTTAATCCGTAAAAATTCAATCTGGGAAAAGTTGCCAATTCTTATGGTCACGGCGGCTGGCAAGCCAGAAGAGGTACAAAACTGTTTAGACGCTGGTTGCGATGATTTTATTACCAAACCGGTTAATAAGCAGGAGTTACGCGAAAAAGTCGAACGTTTGCTAGGGACAGTACAGCGCAGAAATGGAGAACGTGTTGCGGTAAAACTACCGATTCAACTTCAGGAGGGTGGCCGACTGCATGTTGTTACTGCCAAGGATATTTCTACCAGTGGGGTATGTCTCAATTCTCCCATGACATTGGAGGAAAATACCACTGTTGAGATGAAACTGGAAGGTGCAGATGGGAAACCTCTCACGTTGTATGGAAGAATCAAGCGGACAGGTAAGCGGACTGAGGATGGTTGTGGTGTTTACTTTATCTATCCAGATCCAGAGAGTAAAAAACTTCTCGATCGCTTGATCCGTAGCAAAAAGGTGGAAAACTTACAAAAAGAGGGGGTTGATGAGCGGCTCAGTCACCGTTTGAAAACCCTTGAAAATGAATGTTCAAAACTACGCACTGAGCAGGATGATGCCTTGCGTCGGATCGGTGAATTGGAACAGGAAAACCTCGATTTTGCCAACCAACTGGTTCAAGTCGAGGATGTTAATAACAATTTGACCAACCTTTATATTGCCTCTTCCCGCCTCCATTCGACCCTCGATCGCGAAGAAACCCTGGAAATTATCAAAGAAGTCGTTATCAATTTTGTTGGCGCTGAAAAATTTGCGGTCTTTCTTTTTGACAAAACCAGTGAGCAGTTATGTTTTGAAACCGGTGAAGGATTTGATGAAAACGAAAGTTTTCCTGATATTCCTCTGGGTGAGGGGGTGCTTGGGAAAACTGCTGCTACTACGGAAAATTATTTCTATGCCGGGTCAATCAGTGAAGGTTCCGATAATCTGCTGGCACCGATTGTCGCAATCCCCCTGATGATTCATGGTGAGATAATTGGGTTGCTGGCTATCTATCGGCTCTTTATTCAGAAAGAACAGTTGGAGTCGATCGACTATCAACTTTTTTCAATGCTGGGTGAACACGCTGCCTCAGCTCTATTCTCTTCAACTCTCTATGGTCATTCGGAACGAAAACGGCAGACCTATCAGGGATTTGTCGATCTTCTGACCAAGTAGATAACGTCAAAATAAATTCCTTGATTGTCACACCTGTCGTTAATTTAAGCAACTTTGCAGTAAACTCGGGATTGTCCCAGACCCATCGGGGGCTGTTTCAAGAGTTTTACGAGCCATGAAACTACGGTAGTTTGCACCGCAAAAAAGGACATTCCCCATACGGGGACAGTTCCGGATTCGCTGTCTTCTATCTCTAAAATGGCACTATACTTGGTTTTTATAGTTTTTGTGTCTAGGCTCTCTCCATCAAATCGATTCAACCGGCAGCAATAATCCTTGGGTGACCGCAAAGTTCAAGAGTTCTTCTGCTGTTTGTGGATCAATATCCTGTAACAGTTGTCGCGTTGATGTCGTTTTTGTCGCTTTGGTCAGCATCCGCGCAAAATTGTCATCAAGGGATTGAATGATCACTTCACCTTGTTGACGCAAGAAGATTGCGTACCCCGGTTCCGGGGTCAGTTGTCTGAATATCTTTTGCAGTGATTCTCCACCAACCATTTCCAAATCTTCCACAGCAAAATGGAAATGCTGAATTCTAATTGCTGGATTGAGCTTCCAGCCCCCTTGTTCCCAATCATTTTTGGCGGGTTTTTTTCGGTTGGGCTGGCAGTCATCAGCCAATAGTGTTTCGGCACAGAAAAAATGGTAATGGATTAAGTCTTCAGCCACATTATGCAGTTTCGCTTGCTGATTAGAGCTGAGCTGAGCGGCAACATAGCTCTGCTGCAAAGGGAGAATTTCCTGTGGTTGCCAATTTTCAGCAGACAAAATTTTCTGCTGGTTAATATCCGGTTGTTTGCCGAGCCAGTCACTGAACTGCTGTAAAAAGCTACTTGGGGATAATTTAAGAGAGTCACACAGCTGCAGAAAGAAACCGACAGCACGCCCACGGTTGTAAAAAATATCGGTTGCGGTCGCAAGTCGTTGGCTTTTCTGTAAGTCTTGTTCGGAATAGGTTTTATTCGATTGTAAGAGATAAGGTGGCAAAAGGGCACTCTGAATACCAAATTCTTCTCGTTTCTCAAATAGCTCAGTGCTTGGAAGCACTGCCAGAGGGAAAATATCGACCTGATTGGGTTGCAGATGTAAAGTAAAATCAAGACTTTTTACAAAACCGTTGTGATTATCTCCCGGAAGTCCATAAATAAGATCCAGACCAAAAGTAATGCCAGCTTCCGTCATTTGTTGCAATCGTTGCTTCATCTGTTCTGGAAATAAGTTACGGTGAAGCGGCTTTAAAACCTGTGCCATGGCAGACTGCAAGCCAATCTGCACAGAACAGGAGAGTTGAGCGAGCAGCTCAATGGTGCCACTATCCAAAAATTCGGCTTTTGCTTCAATGTGATAATGGATTGCAGGTGCGAGCTCCAGCAACATCTCCAGCAACTGTTTGCCCCGTTGTGCTGGAGCATTAAAGGTGGAATCCAGAATCCAGATCTGGGCAACTTGATGGTCTGCAAACAGTTGCAGCTCTTTGCGCAAACGCTCTGTCGGGAAAGGGCGAACGCCGTGGTGTCCTTTGGCATCGTAGCAAAAAGCACAGTTAAATTGACACCCTCTGGCAACTTCCCAGAGAACCCCGCAGTTTTTTTCCAGCGGAAGTTGTTTTGTCAGCCATGGTGATGGAAGAATTGAAAGGTCGGGACAGACAGCTGCAACAGGAAGGGTGCGTGTATCCTCTGTCGCAGATAGGAAACCCGCCGCTCCGGCAGGTGATTTTCCCGCTCTGAATTTTATGATGAGTTCTGCAAATGAAACTTCACCTTCTCCGCGAATGATTCCATCCAGTAATCCATCTTTAAGGACTCTTCGACTATCGGCACTGGCTTCAGGACCGCCTGCGAGGAGGATTAAATCAGGTTTTTTTTGTCGTAGCAGTCGCGAAAGGAGCAGAATCTGAATGCGATTCCAGACATAGAGGGGAAAGGCGATAATCCGGGGGTTCAGATCAAGTAACTGTTGGCACAGCAACGCCGTATCTGTTTCAGGAAACAGTTCAACCAGTTCAGTCTGTTGCTGTAACTCATCTGGTAGGCTGGCTTTAAGGCATCCTGCCGCTAGAGGAACTGCTTGCATGGAAGGACGAACATGGAGGGTTGCTATCAAAATGGACATAGGGTCTTATTTTTTTAGACTGACTTTAATACGGGGTTTTTTACCACTGCTGTCAATACTGAACACAACCGGTTTATCGCCATAGCGAGCCCGAATCTTTTCCCGCTGGGTCGCCAGGTAGTTGGCAACTTTTTCTGCACTTGGAGCCTCTCCGGAAAGGCCACAAGTTCTTCTGGCTCGGCTGAGTTCCAGTTGCAGTTTCGCCGCTTCAATTTTTGGATTGATGGTGTTTGTTTTGCCGGGTTGTGGCGGTGCTGCTGTGGGTGGTTTCAGTTTGCTGGTATGGCGATGATATTTTCCTTCGTCAATCAAGCGGAGAATCCGATCCCAATATTGTCCATAGGACATAAAGCGTGAGGCGATACTCTGGTAGCGAAATTTCAGGTCTGTCCAGACAATATGCCGATTGGTGAAGTGACGAATCCGCCGGACAATAGCCTTGCGTTCACTGTAGGGTTCACGCCTTTCAATTCCAGCAAAATATTGTTCATAACGTATTTCCAGCTCTTTTACCGCTTGTTGGATTTCGTCAAGTTCTTGTGCCAACTGGCGTCGTTCATCCATTCATCACTCCTAGCAGCCTGTCGGACTATTTGGGCTGAAGCAAAAATTGGGTTGTTTGTGAGCAGATTTTGGCTCGTTTGATGAGTAATAGCCATAGCTATTGGTCGAAAAGGAGCTAAAATCTTAGCCATACAGACAAATTTGCAGCCAGATCATGATAGTCAGACGGGCTGCTAGAGAGCTGAATCGGCAGGTTTCCACAGATTCAAATCGAGTGGAGAACTATACGTGAGTCATTCAATAATGTAAATAATTGCAATTTTATTGTCATATATTAGGATGCTACTTGACTTAGCGAGGGTTGTTTTGTGATAATTAAATTTTTTTTAACACAAATTTAAGGGGATTCTTCCATGGAAAAAGGATTGGCAGCGGTTATTCTGGCCGCTGGAAAAGGAACCAGAATGAAATCGGCATTGGCAAAAGTTTTGCATCCGATTTGCGGGCAACCGATGCTCTATTATCCGCTTGAAGCAGCCAGGCAAGCGGGATTCAAGCAGTTAAAAGTGGTCGTTGGTCATCAGGCCGAACAGGTGATGGAGGCTTTTCCAGATAAGAACCTGACCTGGGTCAAGCAAACTGATCAGCTGGGAACGGGGCATGCATTGATGTGCGCGGCCGATTCTTTGCGCGGCTATTCCGGACCATTGTTGCTTCATTGCGGTGATGTTCCGCTACTGAAACCCGACACTTTACAGCAGTTACAGAACTATCATTCCCAGCAACAGGCTGCGGTGACAGTGTTGACGGCGCAGATGCCTAATCCGCAGGGATATGGGCGGATTATCCGTGATGGTGAACAGATTCTGCAAATTGTTGAAGAGAAAGATGCCAGTGAAGAACAGCGAAGGGTCACCGAAATTAATGCCGGCACCTACCTGTTTGATACCGCCTTTGTTCTGTCGGCGTTAAAAGGGTTAAACAAGAACAATTCCCAAAGGGAGTATTATCTGACCGATATCGTTGCTGCTGCGGTGACCGCTGGATTGAAGACTCGAGCCCTTTGTGTTGATGATCCGACCGAGGTGATGGGGATTAATGATCGCTGTCAGTTGGCTGAAGCTGAAGTATTGATGCGCTGGAAAATTAATGCTGATCTGATGTTTAGCGGGGTTTCCATGACTGACCCAACCACGGTTTACATTGATGACGGGGTTGAAATAGGAATCGACACAATGTTGCATCCCAACGTTCATCTGCGCGGTAAAACCACGATCGGAAAAAACTGTATTATTGAGACTGGTGTTGTTATCGTCGATTCACAAATTGCCGACGGAAGCCATGTGAAAGCAGCTTCAGCAATTGAAGAATCCCGGATCGGTTCCGATTGTCAAATCGGGCCAATGGCACATCTTCGTCCTGGCACAGTTTTGACCGGTCATAACAAAATCGGTAATTTTGTGGAAATGAAAAAATCGGTGCTGGGTGAGAAATCTCAGGCGAGTCATCTGACCTATATTGGCGATTCTGAGGTCGGTCGGAACGTCAATTTTGGTTGTGGAACCATTACCTGTAATTATGATGGTGTCAACAAGCACAAGACAACCGTCGAAGACGATGTCTTTGTCGGCAGTGATTGTCAATTTGTTGCCCCGGTTACAATTGGGCGAAACAGTTTGATTGCTGCGGGGACAACGGTCACCAAGGATGTTCCCGCTGATTCATTGGCGCTGGCACGAACTGAACAAACGAATATTGATGGTTGGCGCTTACGTAAACAGAAAAAATCCTGATATAAGTCAGTGGGGACAGTTCCGAAAAAAGTCAGAAAAATTAATACCTTAGGGGAGAAAAATATGTGTGGAATCGTTGGTTATATCGGTCAACAGAAAGCTTCACCTATCATTATTGATGGTTTGCGGCGGCTTGAATATCGTGGTTATGATTCGGCTGGAATCTGCACTCTTAATGGGGGGGAACCACAGATTCGTCGGGCAGAAGGGAAGCTGATCAATCTGGAAAAAATATTACGTGACCAGCCAGCTGAAGGAAGTCGAGGAATTGGCCATACCCGCTGGGCAACCCATGGACGGCCATCTGAAATTAATGCTCATCCACACAAAGCGGGTAGTATTATTGTGGTGCATAACGGCATCATTGAGAATTACCTGAAATTGAAGGAACGCTTAAAAGGGTTGGGGCACACCTTCCTTTCAGAGACCGATACCGAGATTATTGCTCACCTGATTGAAGAGCACTACCAGCAGTGCGGTGATTTTGAAAAAGCTGTTCGCCTGGCATTGAAAGAGGCGCAGGGGGCATATGCGGTGGCGATTCTCTGTAATGATGAGCCGGATAAACTGATTGCTGCTAAACTTGGGGCACCATTGGTCGTCGGACAAGGGGAGGGAGAGTATTTTGTCGCTTCCGATATTCCGGCGATGTTATCCCATACCCGCGAGATGATTTTTCTCGATGATGGTGATATTGCGGTTTTTACTCCGGACACGATGCGGATTACCGACCTTTCTGGGCAGCGGCTGGTGAAGGAGAGCAAGACCATCACCTGGAGTCCGTTGATGGCGGAAAAGTGTGGCTATAGACACTTTATGCTCAAGGAAATCTATGAGCAGCCCCGTGCATTGGCTGATACCATTGCCGGAAGACTTCAGGGGGATGAGGGGGATATTTACCTGGAGGATCTTGGCCTCAGTCAGGAACAGTTGGCTGAGCTGGATAAAATCAATATCATTGCTTGTGGAACTTCCTGGCATGCGGGGCTGGTGGGTAAGTTTTATATCGAAAAACTGGCACGAATTCCGGTTGAAATCGATATTGCCAGCGAATTCCGTTATCGCGATCCGATTATTACCGATAAAAGTCTCACAGTATTAATCAGTCAAAGTGGCGAAACTGCCGATACTCTGGCAGGGTTGCGTGAAGCTAAGGGGAAAGGGGGGAAGGCAGTTTGTATCTGTAATGTGGTTGATTCCTCCATTGCCCGTGAAAGTGACGGAGTCATTTACACCCATGCCGGTCCTGAAATCGGAGTGGCTTCGACCAAAGCTTTTACCACTCAACTGGTTGCTCTCTATCTATTTGCTTTAAAACTGGGTCGAGCACGGGGAACTTTGACTGCCGATGAGTGCCGCGGCCAGGTTGAAACCCTCCTGGCTTTACCCCGAAAGGTGGAAGAGACTCTGGAGCTGGATCAGCAGATTGAAAAAATTGCCCGCGAATACATGAATGCCCGGGATTTTCTCTATATGGGACGGGGCAATCAGTATCCCATCGCCCTCGAAGGGGCACTGAAACTCAAGGAGATTTCATACATTCATGCCGAAGGCTACCCCGCCGGGGAAATGAAACATGGTCCAATTGCCCTGATTGATGAAAATCTGCCGGTTGTCGTACTGGTTCCTCAAAATTCAACCTACGATAAGGTTGTCTCTAATCTGGAGGAGGTTTGTGCCCGGGGAGGTAAAGTGATTGCTGTTGCCAGTGAGGGTGAAACTGAGCTACAGGGGCGGGTGGATGCATTGATCAAAGTTCCGGAGATAACCGAAGATCTTATGCCAATTCTCACCGCAATCCCGATGCAGTTACTTGCCTATCACATCTCGGTTCTCAAAGGGACGGATGTTGATCAGCCCCGTAATCTGGCAAAAAGTGTCACGGTGGAATAGTTTTGTTGAGGGGGACTTTTCTGTCGACTCATAGTGATCAAATTAGTAAAAATAACACTATATGTCAAACTGAGACCCCAGTTCCTGACCCAGAGAAGAACTGGTCGGTGGCGGTCTGGTGAGAAGTGCAGGTGGTTGGTCAGAAGTAAAAAAAGGTCAATGTCACGGGATGGGTGATGGTGAGTTTGTCAATAAGATCCTCTCTCAGGTAGATGAAGCTTTAAACTGGCACTATGGAATGTCCCGCCTGCTTTAACGGTGCAGTCATCCCTGTGTGTTTCAAAGATATCCGCAAAAATATCAGTGGCCTTCTCAAAGGCAGCCAGCACTGCTGGGTCAAAATGCTCAGGCATTGTGCGACCATCGCCCCTAATGATAATCGAGAGGGCTTTTTGCTGATCAAAGGCAGGCTTGTACGGCCGTTTGCTCCGTAGGGCATCATACTGATCTGCAATGTTCATGATGCGCGCTGTCAGGGGTATCTCCTCACCCTTCAAGCCTTTTGGATAGCCCTTCCCGTCCCAACGTTCGTGGTGGCATCCTGCAATCTCAGTGGCGACCTGTAAAAAAGGCGACACGGAGCCTTGCAAGATTTTAGCGCCAATTTCGGCGTGGGTTTTCATGATTTTCCACTCTGCTTCGTTCAGGGAACCCTGTTTCAAAAGAACCGAATCAGGAATAGAGACTTTACCGACATCATGCATTGGAGAGGCATAGAAAATGGCATCGCAAAACTCGTTATCCATGCCCATTTTTGCTGACAGTTCTTTGGTATAGTAACTTATCCGTTTAATGTGGGCGCCGGTTTCTTCATCCTTATACTCAGAAGCCAGGGTCAGACGGTGTATTGTATCGATATATCCCTTGCGCAGTTGCTCGGTTCGCTGAGTCACCAATTCCTCCAGATGTTCCTTATGTAGATACAGGCTCATGTGGGTGCGAACTCTGGCAATCACAATCGCCGGATTGAAGGGCTTGGTAATGTAGTCGACTGCGCCCAGTTCCAGCCCCATTGTTTCGTCCTTGACCTCCCCTTTGGCAGTGATAAACAAAATCGGGATATGGCGAAGCTTTTCTTTTGCTTTGAGCTGTCTACAGACTTCATAGCCATCCATCTCAGGCATCATGACGTCGAGCAGGATCAGATCCGGTCTGTTTTCTGAGTTTGCCCGTTTAAGGGCATCGGCTCCGTTTGTTGCGATACTTATCTGATATTCATTCTTGAGAAGGTCGTTCAACATTTTGATATTCAGTGGCGTGTCATCAACGATAAGTATTTTTTTCTTTGTAGCCATTATTTTTCCCCAAGTTTTGTTTTGGTCACTGTGCCGTACGGTTTAAGCGTGCTTGCGAAAAGAGACTCTACATCCGTCGCCGTTTCTATCTCTTGCAGGAGCTTGAGCGCTTGCTTAAAGTCCAGAGAGTCGAGAAGCAGGGCAAGTTGGGACGTTTGCTCCGGATAGTCTGCAGAAAGTGCCGTCCGGATTTCAAGAAAGACCTCTTCAGCATCCATATCACTCTGCTCCAGCAACTTTCCCAATTCTTTCATTTTCTGGGCGAGGAAGTTGATATCAAAACTTTCACCAGAGTCTGCCTCTTTTGGCACTCTGTCCTGCTCGGCCGGTAATGCCCGGCGCAGAGCCTCCAGAACTGCTTGTAATTCGTCTCTGGTGTTGTTCAACTGCACCTTAAGATTTTTTGGCTGTTCCATTATTGCTGATTCTAGTACCAATGCTTTTTCCTGCAAGCTGATCATCCCAAGATTACCCGAAACTCCCTTCAGGGTATGAACCAGCCTCCGGACTGTTTCCATATCCTTATTGTCCAGCGCCGCTAAGACTTGCTCCGAAAAATGTTCAGAGTCCTGCTGAAAATCCCGCAACAGCTTCAGGTAAAGCTTTTTATTACCGAGCATGCGCTTCAATCCGGCTTCAAGGTCAATACCAGAGATACTCTGAGGAAAATCAAGTGGCGGAGCATCCGCCGGCTTTTTATTTTCTGCTATGCCTCCACCCCCCTGAATGCTGACTGCTGGAGTCTGACCATCACTCTTTGGTTTGATCCACCGGAGAAGACATGTATAGAGTTCTTCGGGTTCAATTGGCTTGGTGATATGGTCGTTCATGCCAGCGGCAAGACTTTTTTCACGTGCTCCGGTCATGGCATGAGCCGTCATGGCAATGATGGGAATTGGTGTTTTCGCTTTGCTCGGTGAACACCCGTCTGTTGCCGGTGGATTACTGATTGCGGATAGTTCACGTTTTCTGATTTCCCTGGTGGTTGCCTTGCCATCCAAGACCGGCATCTGTATATCCATGAGGATAGCATCATATTGATTTTCTTCAAGCATCCCCAAGGCTTCTTTGCCGTTGCCAGCAATCTCCACTAGCAGACCGACCCGCTGCAAAATTGCCTGTGCCACTTGCTGGTTGATCGCATTGTCTTCAACCAGGAGTATTTTTGCTCCCTGTAACGGCTGCAAGTAAACAAGGTCGAGACCAGTGTCAGTCTCACCGGTGGCTCTGTCGCCAGTCTCGCTTGAAAACAGTTGGGTAAGGGTGTTCAGCAGGGTCGAAGGCGTGACCGGTTTTGGCAGAAACTGCGGCAGGCCTATTTTTTTGTCCTGTTGCCGGATATTCCCCCTGACATGGTCGGGGATCATGACAAAGATGGCCTTTTCCTTCGGAATTTTATCCTGTATGACTCGGCGGAACACCTCAAACCCGTTAAGAACCGGCATACTACTGTCGATAAGGATCAGATCAAAAGGGAGACCTTCTTCGGAAGCCTGGTTGAGTTCGGCAAGGCAAGCCTCTCCCGAGCTGACAGCAGTGACGTTCAATTTGAATGACACCAATATTTCCTGAAGCACTGTTAGTGCCGTCTTGTTGTCGTCAGCAACCAGGGTCTTCAACCCGCTAATAGGTGGATAAACCAGGTGCTTTTTCTGCTTTTGCTCTGGCTGCACTCCTAAAACGACAGTGAAGCAGAAAAGACTGCCTTCGCCTTCGACACTCTGTACGGTCATTTCACCACCCATCAACGTTACCAGCTGTTTGGAGATAGAAAGCCCCAGACCGGTGCCGCCATATTTACGCGTGGTGGAGGTGTCGGCCTGACTGAAGGCCTGAAAGAGTTTGTCGACCTGCTTCTCACTCATGCCGATGCCGGTATCACGGACACTGAAGCGGAGAGTTATTTTTTTAGGGCGCTCTTTTACTGCGTCAACTGAAATGAGTACCTCGCCAGTTTCTGTGAATTTGACTGCATTAACTGCCAGATTGGTGAGCACCTGTCCAAGCCGCAGTGGGTCGCCAACCAATATCATAGGAATATTCTGCGGGGTGGAAAGAATAATCTCCAGATCTTTTTCTTCCGCTTTCTGCGTGACCAGGGTAGAGACACTGTTCAGTACATCCTCCAGCTGGAACTCAACCGATTCAAGATTGAGTTTACCAGCCTCAATCTTGGAAAAATCGAGTACGTCATTAATAACCCCCAACAGAGCGTTGGCTGAGGACTGTATCTTGCCGACATAGTCCTGTTGCTTGGGCGTAAGATTAGTCTGCAGGGTCAGATAACTCAGGCCGATGATGGCGTTCATAGGAGTACGGATTTCATGACTCATATTTGCCAGGAAGTCGCTCTTGGCCTTGGTGGCCACTTCTGCTTCCTGATTTGCCACAGCTAGGTCTTCCATAATATTCAGCATGGAACTTTTTGCCTTAGCGAGTTCCTTTACCTGTAAATTAAGGTCATTGTTGATCTGTTTTTTTCCGGTAACGTCCTCCATAATGGCCACGAAATCAGAGATCTCCCCCTGCTCATTCGTTATCGGTGAAATGCTTGTATTTGCCCAGTAGACCTGTGCATCTTTACGCCTATTGGAAATTTCTCCCTGCCAGGGATTGCCCGAGGTGATCGTCTCCCAGAGATTCTTGAAAAATTCATCTGGATGCTGGTTTGATGTTAATATCCTCGGATTCTGGCCAATGGCCTCCTCTTTGGAATAGCCGGTGACTTCAATAAATTTTGGGTTGATATACTTAATTTTCCCCTGGAAGTCAGTGATATAAACGCAGATCGGGCTCTGATCCAGAGCCAAGAACAGCTCCCTGAGGGTCTGGCTGGATTCTTTTAAGCTGGCAAATGCCTTTTCGGCTCGCCTTTTCTCTTCTTTGGCCGCATCCATTGAGGTTAGAGCCGCGATTCGCGATTTCTCAAGATCTTCGGTTCGTTCCCTAACCCTTTTTTCCAGATTACGGTACGATTCAGCTAAAGAATCAGCCATAGAATTAAAAGCCTGACCCAGCTCGCCTATCTCATCTTTGCTGTTGATCGACAGACGATACTCAAGGTTGCCCTCTCCAAAAAATCTGACTCCATGCTGCAGAGCGATGATGGGGGCGGTGATTGATCTGGCGAGCCAGACAATGAAAACGGATATCAATGCTAAGGTCAGTAGGATCAGGATGGTGGATATGTTTCTGCTTTTAGCGATAGAAGCAAAGGCTTCGTCTGTATCAATTTTTGTCACCAATCCCCACGCGAGCCTGGGAACATAAGTCCATGCAGAGATCACTTCTTTACCACGGTAATCCAAAGCAATTCCAGAGCCTTTTCTCCCCTGTATGGCCTCCTGCATGGGTGTGGCTACTTTCTGATCTACCTTGATCTGTTTTGAGTACCCGGTTTTGGGCTCATGCCGAAACGGGCTGAGAAAAAGCAACTGATCGTCATCTTTTCTGGCGATCAGCGTTTCGCCGGTTCGTCCCATTCCGGTTCTATCCTGGATTAAAGTATAAATTTCTTCCATGTCCAGTGCTAAAAGCACAAAGCCGATGAAGTGCCCTTCATCATCATGGAGTGAGCCGGCAGCTACCATCATGGAACTATGACCCGGACGGGGATCAATAATGACTCGGGAAAGAACGATGTCGTTTCGACTCTGCGCCAAAAACATATCACTGAGGTATTGGATCGAGTGGTCGATATTTTGGAATTTATCCGAATTACCAGTGGTGTAGATAACCACACCCGCCGAATTGAGGAGGATGACGTCGATGAAACCTTTTGCTACTGTGAACGCTTTAAGCGACTGGTTCAAGCTATCTGTGGCAGTCAGAAAATCTGGATGAGTACGGTCTTCGATGAACCGATTCAATACGAAAAGGTTGTGTTTGATGTTCGGGTAATTTTGGATGATGGCAAGATCGCTGCACATCCCATCAAAAAAAAGTTCTATCTTGTCTGCCTTGAGTTTGGTCACCGTTTCCAGTGCGGTCAGTAGGGTTTTTTCTAATTGTTGTTTGGTATTGAAATAGGAAGCCTCGCTGATGAATAACACCGGAATAAAAACTATAAAAAACATACCGAGAAGAAGCTTTATTCTGATACTCATCGTCAAATTCTCCGAAATTAATAACAATCAAACTTCATCGTTTTATGATTTTCATATTTCTGACCGGTTCCATAGCTGTCCACGTGTATTCATGGCAAAGAGTCCATTTTGGTTTATAAGTGATCGTAACCGCAGTTGATTATTGCTCAGTCCTATACTTTTCTTTTTGCCCCAACTGTTTGAGCAACCCGTTGATCTCCCTCTTAAGTTTGATCATGACCTGCTCGCGGCCAATTAACAGTTTGTTGAACCGCGCCAGCTCTTCTATGTGTTGGAGAGATTGTTCGTCAATTTTCTTTCGGATTGATATGTCTCTGACAGAGGCGATGACAAACTTTTGTCCACTTATTTCAACGGTTCCAGTATTAATATCCGCATAAAACACTGTGCCATCTTTTCTTTTTATCGGAAGATCTGGCACCGCTTCTTCCTTGCTTTTTGCCACCCGTGCAAAAATTTCCATAATCTGGGACAGTTCTTGCTCAGGGTGGATGTCCTCAACCCTCAACTGCAGTAGCTCAGCCAATTCGTGGCCAAGCATTCTGCAGATAGCCCGATTGGCGGAATGAATTTTTCTTGTCTCTGCATTGATCATCAATATTCCATCACGCGAATTATTGAATATCGCCTTGAATTTTTGTTCGGATTCCCTTAACTCCTCAGTCGCTTTCTTGCGCGTGGAAATATCACTGACAATACCGACGATATGCCAGGCATTCATTTTATTTGTGGTGGAAAGAGCTAGCTCCACAGGGAATTCTTCACCGTTTTTCCGGAGTGCGGAGAACTCCAGGACTTTACTCTGGGAACTCCCCTTGCTCGGCTGCTCGAGTTGATGAAAGACCTTATGCAGCTGAGCAGAGCATTTTTCCGGCACAATAAGGTTGTACAGCTTTTGCCCCATTGCTTCTTGCGGGCTCCAACCAAAAATGGTTTCTGCCGCCTCATTCCAGAACGAAATACGATACTGATCATCAATCATAATGATCCCATTCTGGATGGATGCCGTAATGCTGTACAGAGCCTCTTCCTGCTCATGCAGATCGGCTATGCACTCATCAACAAGTTTCTCAAGCTGCTTTTTGTGTTCCTCCAGCTCCTCATCATTTTTTCGTCGCGCTGAGGTTTCTATTGCCAGGGTGACAAGATTGGCCATTGCGATAAGAAATGCGATCTCTTCATCTGACCACTCACGCTGGGAACCGACATGTTCGGCACAGACACACCCGATCAGTTTTGATTGCGAAAATATCCCGACGTCCAGCATAGAGGTAATTCCCAGTGGTTTCAGATAGATCTCAGAGAAATCACCGGTTGCCGAACTATTTTGTGCATCATCCGCCGCTACGGTGACGTTATCCCTGATTGTCTGGAAGTAATTGAGAAAATCAGCCCGTTTCAGCCTTGCTCCCTTTTCGTGCAAATTTTTGCTCAAGACATATAAGTCATTGCAGATCAGTTCTGAATGATCATCATTGAACAGCCAGACACTAAACCTTGCAACATTAAGAACTATTGCTGATTTTTTCGTTATTGTATTAAGTGTTGTTTCAAGTTCACTAAATTGTGATCTGGAAAGTTCCTGTATAGCAATATTGTGATGGTTCAGCCGCTCAGCACGGATTCGATTTTCTTCTTCAAGCTGTTTTTGTTTTGTAATATCACAAATGGAAACAATGGTGAGGGCTCTCCCTTCGTCTACAGCTGGGCTCAAGGAAAGTACCAGCGGAAATTCACTACCGTTACTTCGCCGACCCCACAAATTCAGCCTTGACTCCATTGGCTGCAGCTGCAGATTTTTTAAAAATGTGTTTTTGTGGTCAGAGTGTCCCATGGCAAACTGCTGGGGGAGAAGCAGTTCAATTTTCTGCCCCTGCAATTTGTCGCTACGATAGCCGAACATTTTTTCAACCTGCCGATTAGCTAGAATGATGTCACCATCCTTATTAACCAGAAGCAGCCCGTTTGGTACGAATTCCAGTATCGCACTGTATATCTCCTTACTCAGCTGTATGCTCATCGCATTTCCCCTCTGCCCAGCCCGAAGACAAGGCAATGAAATACCTTGGTATTGACCTCTACACACCACTTCTGCAGAAGCAGTTTTCATTGGATCCATTTTCCCATATTGAATCCTGCTGCCGCATGCCGTTCGCAGCCATGAAAGTTTTCTTCACTGGTTAAAACAGCAGAAAAAGACAGCAATACCAACTATTGTAAATAAGTATCAATCCAACTGTCAAATAACAACGTTATCCTGAGATTTGATGCCTATGATTAATGGACATTAAATCTTTAGACAAAGGTATTGATTCAAAAGCAAAAATCGCTATTGACCTACCACAAACCCTGGCGTACAAATTGTAGTTTGCTTTGTTTCCCATTGGTAAAAAATCACTTTTAGCTTGTCTGGAAAAGTTCGAACAATGAATAAACACCATATTCCAACGTCATTTTATACCTACACGCGCTGGCTACGGCGTCGAACCCATCAGCTTCTCAGCCATTTCAAGATCAGTGATAATACCTTCCTGATTGTCCTTGCGGTGATTGTCGGTTTGCTCGGTGGTTTGGGAAATTACCTGTTTCGTAAGACGATTGAACTAATTCATTGGCTGGTTGTTGAACAGAGTTTAGAATTCTTTGATATCTCTCTGGAGAGTTGGTCGATGCAGCGAATTCTGGTGATGTTTCTTCCCGCAATCGGTGGTCTGTTGGTTATTCCGCTGTGGATGTTGTTTGGCAAGGATCTTAAAGGTGGGTTCTCCGGATTTCTGGTCAAGGTCAATCTGAAAGGTGCCAAATTGCCATTCCGACCACTCTTTACCAAGGGATTAGCTTCTGCTATCACTCTTGGCACAGGTGGTAGTGCTGGCCAGGAAGGGCCGATTGCGGTGATCGGCGGAACGATCGGTAGTCAGTTCGGTAAAATGTTTAAAATGAGTGGTGACCGGATCAAGGTATTGGTGGCGTGTGGTGCCGCTGCTGGTGTTGCGGCAACTTTTAATGCTCCGCTGGCCGGGGTTTTTTTTGCTACGGAGATTGTTCTTCTTTCTTCTTTTGAGATCGCCAGTTTTACCTCAATTGTTATCGCCAGCG
The DNA here is from genome assembly GCA_021647765.1 of Desulfuromusa sp. Classification (GTDB taxonomy): domain Bacteria; phylum Desulfobacterota; class Desulfuromonadia; order Desulfuromonadales; family Geopsychrobacteraceae; genus Desulfuromusa. The sequence goes on from JAKIUD010000013.1 coordinate 30,599, forward strand.
GGATGGCAACGGTTGTGTCCCGGGCGCTGCTAGGTAATGTTTCAGAGGTTGTGACCCCACCCTATTTTTTGGGGAGTTTCTGGGAAATCGGACTCTATGTTCTTCTGGGATTATTTATTGGTTCCTTGGCTGCCGGGTTTATCCATTTCCATTATAAAATTAAAGATTTGATTGATGCCATCAAGCTACCACGGCTGAGTAAGCCAATTTTTGGTGGGTTGTTGGTTGGTTTGATTGGAATTGGTTTGCCGCAAGTTTTTGGTAATGGCTACGAATTTGTTGGCTCAGTGTTATTTGGTCACCATACCTGGTATTTGTTGGCGCTGCTGGTGATTGCTAAAATGGTGGCGACATCCATTACCCTTGGATCTGGTTTTCCTGGGGGGATATTTGCCCCTTGCCTTTTTTTAGGAGCTGTGGCTGGGGGAGCTTACGGACATATTCTGGAAATAATTTTCCCGGATGCAGGTTTTTCAGCGGGTTCCTACGCTCTGGTCGGGATGGGAGCTTTTCTGGCAGCAGCGACCCATGCGCCAATGACTGCCATCTTCCTCTTGTTTGAGATTACTGATAGCTATCAGGTTATTATCCCAATTATGTTGGCGTGCGTTATTGGGACATCTTTTGCCCGGCATTTGAAGAAGGATAGTTTGGAAACAGTGGAACTGAGCCGTCTTGGGATTGATCTCGAAGCCGGTAAAGAACGCAATATCATGAAGGGGCTTGCGGTCGGTGAGGTGATGTCCCACCGGGTTGAAACGGTTCCTGAGAGTATGACCCTGGGGAACTTTGCCAAATTTATTGAACAGACCCACCATACGAATTTCCCCCTGGTTGATGAACTGGGAGAGTTAACCGGAATTATTTCGGTTCAGGATTTTATGGGAGTGGTGTTTGAAAAGGAGTTAATGGATCTGGTTGTGGTCAAAGAACTGGCAACAAAAGATGTTATCACTGTGCATGCCGAGGAAGATCTGGACACGGCAATGCGCAAAATTGGTTATCGTAACATTGAGCAGCTTCCAGTCGTCGATCGGGAAACCCATCGTCAGCTGCATGGTATTATTTCACGGCGGGATATGGTTTCTGCCTATAATCGTGCCCTGATGAGTCGAACTCTGGGGGATGACAATGCTTGATCTTCTGACAGAGTTGAATGAGCCACAGCGACAGGCAGTTTTGCATGAAGATGGCCCGTTGTTGTTGCTGGCTGGTGCCGGTTCAGGTAAGACCCGTGCCTTGACCCACCGAGTTGCACATCTGATCTGTGAGCGCGGTGTTCCTGTCTGGCGGATCATGGCGGTGACTTTTACCAATAAGGCTGCGAAGGAGATGCGCGAACGCCTTGAAACACTGCTGGGAAAAGGTGAGCTTCCCTGGATATCAACGTTCCACTCCGGGTGTGCCCGAATCCTGCGTCAGGAGATTCACCATCTTGGCTACGGAAGAGATTTTACTATTTATGACGATCAGGATCAGTTGCGCTTGTTACGTGATTTACTCAAAACCCAGGGAATCTCTGAAAAGGTACTGAAGCCTCGGGCAGCTGCATCCTTCATTGATCGGGCAAAAAATCGTGGTCTGCTGCCTGAAGCACTGGATAATCTGCGTTCGGATGAGCACTTTCTGGCAGAATTATACGCTCAGTACCAACAGAAGCTGAAAGCTGCCAATGCGGTTGATTTTGGTGATCTATTGCTGCTGACGGTGCGCTTGTTTGAAGAACATCTGGAAGTTCGCCAGCACTGGCAAGACAGATTTTCCCATCTGCTGATTGATGAGTTCCAGGATACCAACCGGGTTCAGTATCGATTGATGCAATTACTTCTGGGAGCAGAAACAAACCTGTGTGTTGTTGGTGATGATGATCAATCGATCTATCGGTGGCGGGGCGCTGAAGTTGATAATATCCTTGGTTTCGATCATGACTTTTCCAATGTGAAGGTCATCCGTCTGGAGCAGAACTATCGTTCAACTCGGACAATCCTGCAGGCGGCAGGTGCTGTTGTCGGTCATAATCGTGATCGACGGGAAAAAGAGCTTTGGACCGATAACCCGGTGGGTGATTCAATCCATATAGAAGCCTCTCCTGATGATTTGGATGAGGCGCGTTTTGTTGCTGGTGAGGTCGTCCGGCTGCAAAGGCAGGGGGTTGGTCTACGTGATATTGCGGTGTTCTATCGCACCAATGCCCAGTCACGAGCTGTTGAAGAGGCACTGCGTGGTAACCGCATTCCCTATGTCATGTTCGGTGGGGTGAAGTTTTACTCCCGTTTGGAAGTGAAAGATGCTCTTTCCTATTTACGTATTCTGGTGAATCCAAATGATTCATTGGCGGCTCGACGGATTATCAATGTTCCGGCGCGGGGAATTGGTGCTACAACGGTCGAGCGGATTGCTGCATTTGAAACAGAATCGGTCGGTTTCCTTTCTGCTTGCCGGTTAGCGTTGGAACAAAATGCTTTGAGGGGAGCCGCAGCCAGGAAAGTAGCAACCTTTTTGGCGCTGATCGATGATTTTATGGCACGCTTGGAACGGATTCCTTATCCCCAACTGATGGCCGAACTGATCGATGCAAGTGGCTATGGTCCTCTCCTCAGAGAAGAAGCTGACGGGGCATTGACCAGTGATGGTCGTCAGGAAGCCAAAGGACGTTTGGAGAATCTGGAACAACTTTTAGTCGGGATGGAGGAGCATGCGGCGGTTGATGGTTCGGTGCACGATTATCTGGAGCAGATTGCCTTAATCACCGATCTGGATAAGTATGATGCGACCCAGCAGCGAGTCACCCTGATGACACTGCACTCAGCCAAGGGACTGGAATTTCCGGTGGTCTTTATGACCGGAATGGAGGAGGGGTTGTTTCCCCATTCTCGATCCGGTGCTCTGGGCGAAGACCTTGCCGAGGAGCGGCGGCTTTGCTATGTCGGGATGACCCGAGCAATGCAGAAGTTATATCTTTCACATGCTCGGCGCCGCCGGGTTTATGGGACTTATCAATTCAATCCACCGAGCCGGTTTTTGGCCGAAATTCCATTGGAATTATTGACCGATTTTGAGCCGACTACGACAACGGCGAAATCGCCTGAAAGTGAACATAACCTTGCATCCTTAGCTGATCTGTTGGCTGAGAGTGAACCAACTCATCCAACTGCAGATAAGGTTGTCACAACGCTAGAGAAGGAATCGTATCCGGAAAGTGTGACCCATGACGCTGGCGGTTTACGCCTGGGAACCCGGGTGCGACACGTCAAGTTTGGTATTGGAACGGTGCGGCGGTTGGAAGGAAATGGCGATAAACAGAAGGTGATCGTCTATTTTAATTCAGTAGGATCAAAAAAGTTATTGTTGAAGTTTGCTGGCTTGATGCCGGTTTGAGAGCGTAATTTTGGAAACAAAGAGACAGTTTACTCTGCTGCTGGTGGATGACAATCCAACCAACGTGCTGCTGCTGGTCAAAATTATTGAACTTGACCTGCCCGAGGTGCGTGTGCTGACGGCATCTTCTGCTCAGGAAGGGTTGGTACTGGCGGATCAGGAATCGGTTGACGGTGCTTTTATTGATGTCCAGATGCCACAAATGGGTGGTCTCGAAATGTGTCGACAACTTCGAACCAAACCAAAGACCGCCACAATTCCATTGGTTCTGATGACTGCACATGTTGCTTCGCCGGAAATGCGTGCCGAAGGTCTTGAGGCCGGGGCTTACGATTTTATCTCCCAACCGATCAGTAATGTGGAGATGCTGGCGCGGATCAAAGTGATGCTGCGACTGTGCAGTAATGAACAGCGTTCAGTTGATAATAACCAACAACTGCAACAACAGTTGCTGGAACATGAAAACCGTCTGCGTTGGGTCAGCGGCTTGTTGGTTTCTGGTGATGGGCCTCTCGCAATACTGGATCAGAAGCTGCTCCGGCGCCTGGCAAATGAATTACCCGATCCTGCCAGAATTGATGAGGAATTGTTCTTTGAAAAATTGGCGACAGAATTTCCACTTCCATGGCGCCGCACATTATTGAAATTGGCTCTGCTGAACCGTATTCCTCTCCCTTTAGCGCAGGAATTGAGTGAAATTATTGATGTTGCTGCAGTTTTTGATTATTTGAGTCGACATCAGTTCTCCCTGAAACAAACAGACAGCGGAGTAGAATACTTACTCCTCAGTTCCCAGACGAGAAATCTGCTCCGCCAGAAAGCAGAACAGGATCTGGATGAGATTGAGCGTCAACAGGTATATCTCACTGCTGCGGAGTGGTATCGGCAACAGGAAGATTATCCCGCGACTCTGGAATGTCTGGTGTCCGCAGGTCAGTATAGTGCTGTTTCACAATTACTCAGCCAGTTAGGGTTGACTCTGCTGGATAGACATTACGGTTCTCACGTTCTTCCGCAGATTAGCCGGATTCCGGAATCTGTTGCTGAAACATGTGGTTGGCTAAGCCTGTTTCAGGGGATTAACCATCTACAGAAACCATCAATTGGTGCTGATGAATGGCTGAAACTGGCATATCAACATTTTCAAACCGCGGGGGATGCTCGCGGATTGTTACTGACACTGACCCGGCAGGTTTTCCTCATGGTTTTCTTTGGCCACTCTTTTAATCTCTTGGAGATTTTTAGAAAACTGGCTGCTGATCAGCTCTCCCTGCTGGAACCTGTTGAGCGGCTCAAGATTGCTTATACTTTAGGTTTAGCTGAGCTGTTTATCGCGGGTGATCTGAATACCGTCGAAAAAATCCTGTCAACCAGTTTAGCAGAAGCTCAGCAGTTACAATTACCAGAACAGCAAATGGAGTTGAATCTACTCCGTTCTTTGTCTGCACTCCAGCAGGGGCGCTATCTGGTAGCACGGACTGCCCTGGAACAGGGACTGAAACTAAGTATTGACTGGGGTCACCCGGTTCTCAACAGCCTGTTACATGTTTCTGCTTGTAGTTTGTTGCATGCTTCTGGTCAGTTGGATGAATTGCTGCAACAGCGAAAGATTCTGACCGATTACTGCGACAATGACATCCAGAAGGCTACAGGCATATCGGCTTTACTGGGTTACTATGTTGCCAATTTGTTTCTGTCGTGTGGTGAACAGCAAAGGGCACTGGAAACACTTGAAATTGCCCTGTTGGACGGGCAGGCGGCTAATAATCTCCAGATGCAAAATCGTTTGCTGCAATTTAGAGGCTGGGTGAAAGCACTTTCTGGTCAGAAAACTGCGGCGCTATCTGATCTTGAAAGAGGTATAAATCTGCGGAGACAAGCGGGGGGAGCTCTCTATTATATAGAGAACCTGTTAATTGCTGGTGCCACCTGTTTTGCCCTGCAACGCTTTGATCGGGCGGCTGAATACCTTACTGAGGGGCTTGCTGAATCTAAAAAATATAAAGAGGAACGGTTTCGTCCGGGGCTGCATGCCTGGTTGGCGGTGGTACAGAAAAAGCGGGCTAATTTGGTAGATGCAGGTGAGCACATCCAATATTTTCTTGAACAGCTGAAACGGCATAGAGGAAATTATTTTATTGGATTGGCTCCGGAACTCCTTAGTGAATTACAGCCCCTTATATTGGAGAAACATCACCAAACTTTGCTGCAGCCGATGTTGGAAAGTCGCCTTTTGACTGCTGTTAATGGAAAGAATCAACAGATTCCATTATTAAAGGTTCATTGTATGGGTGGGTTTCAATTACAATTGCAGCGAGAAATTTTTGATTTGAATCAGGTTGGGCAGGCTTCCCGACAGGTTTTTGCTCTTTTAGTTGTTGCTCCGCATCATACATTAAGTATTGAATTGGTGATGGGATTAATCTGGCCTGACAGCTCGCCAAGAAAAGCCAGAAACAGTTTTGATACGGTACATTCCCGGTTACGTAAAGCCCTGGAAGGGTGTCTTGGAAAGCAGATCCGACGAGATTATCTGGTATTGAAAAAAGGAATGTTGGCGCTGCATTATGTCCAGATCGATAGTGTTTTGTTTCGTGAAGCAATGAGGATGGCACGCTACTATCTCCAGCGGGATAATTTTTGGCAGGCAGAGCATGCTTTGTGGAAAATGGAGAGACTTTGGCGTGGAGAATTTATGGCCGGATATGATGTGGATGGTGATCTTCTTCTCCAGCGTGAACAGTTGACTCAATTGCGTCTAGAACAACTCTGCATACTCGCCCAATTATTACAACGACGTCAACAGCGAGAAGAATCAGTTAGATTATTACGGCAGGGGTTGTTGCTTGATCCAACTTATGATCCTATAATTCGTCAATTATTATTACTTTATCACCAGCAGCAGGATTCTTACGCTGCTGGTGTATTATTAGAAAACTACCGAACGGCTCTTCAGGATGAAGAATATGAGTCTGAAGAAATTGAGGAACTTATTGAAGCGTTAGGCACAGTCATGGAGGTATAGCCATCCTGTGCTCTGTATAACAACAAATGAAGGAGAATAAAAAGTCATGTCAAGTTGTGAGGGTTGTAACGACAGTTCCTGCTCAATCAATCAGCAGGGGAATCCGCAGGATCAACAGTTTCAGATGCGTCAGAAACTGGATAAGCGGATGTGTGAAGTCAAAAATAAAATTATTGTCATGTCTGGCAAAGGCGGTGTCGGTAAAAGCACGACTGCTGTCAATCTGGCTCTGGCTCTGGTTGCGCAGGGGAAAAAAGTTGGTTTGCTCGATATTGATATCCATGGGCCGAGTATTCCAAAGATGCTGGGATTAGAGGGTGAACGTCCAAATGCGGATGACGAAGGGATTCATCCATTGGAAGTCTCAGGGCTAAAGCTGATGTCAATTGGTTTTCTCCTTGCGTCGACCAGCGAAGCAACGATTATGCGTGGTCCGATGAAGCATGGTGCTATTCAGCAGTTGTTGGCCGATGTCGTCTGGGGTGAGCTTGACTATCTGTTGCTAGACTGCCCCCCGGGAACAGGAGATGAACCTTTGAGCGCGGTACAGTTGCTTGGTTCAGGAGCATCTGCTGTGGTTGTGACGACGCCACAGGATGTTGCTCTGACTGATGTGGAAAAATCACTGAGTTTTTGTAAGGAGCTGAAGTTGCCAGTGATTGGTTTGATCGAAAACATGAGTGGTTTTATCTGTCCGCACTGTGGTGAAAGATCAGATATTTTCAAGAGTGGCGGGGGTGAAAAGTTGGCAGAGAAAACGGGGGTTAATTTATTGGTTCAAGTTCCGTTTGAACCGTTGGTGGTCATCGGGGGAGATGCTGGAAAACCACATATTCTTGAATATCCAGATTCTGTTACCAGTCAGGCGCTACGCCAGGTTGCGCGGTCGGTTATTGAGTTCAGGATAGAGAAACACTAGAAATAGTTTTTAAGGATTGATTATGAAAATCAGCCAAAAAGATGTTGAACACGTGGCTCGGCTAGCCCGGTTGACTGTTGCACCGGAAGAATTGAACACTCTGACTGGGCAGATGGATGCGATTCTCGGTTATGTCGATAAGCTGAATGAACTGGATACTGATGGAATTGAACCGATGGCGCATGCTGTGCCGATATCTAATGCATTTCGCGAAGATGAGATCCGCCCCGCTATCGGTATTGAGCGGGCATTGCAAAATGCGCCTGTGGCTGAAGACGGGTGTTTTAAGGTTCCTAAGATTATCGAGTCATGATGGCGTTAGTTTAAGCAATTTCAGGACAATCGGGGACTGAATTTATATTCTGTCTCCCGATTTGTCCGGGGACAGACCGAAGCCAAGTCCCCTATCTAGCCGTCCTATTCGGGGGACATGTATCGAGTACATGTCCCCCGAATACTCACTTCCCACTGGTAGTTTTGGAGTATTTATGACGTTTCATGATTTAACAATTCAAGAAATTCACCAGAAACTGAGATCGGGAGAACTGACCTCGGTCAAGTTAACTCAGGATTGCCTGGAGCGAATCAAGGCAACAGACGGCAGGTTAAATGCCTTTATTACCGTTTGTGAGGATGAAGCCCTGACTGCGGCGGCAGTTGCTGATCAACAGCTTGCTGCGGGACACGAAAAATTGTTGACTGGGATTCCGGTCGCGGTGAAAGATATTTTTAATACTCTTGATGTTCGAACCACTTGTGCTTCAAAAATTCTCGATAACTATGTCTCTCCCTATGATGCAACGACTGTTACCAAATTGCGGGAACAGGGGGCGGTTATTGTCGGAAAATTGAATATGGATGAGTTTGCCATGGGAAGTTCCGGTGAGAACAGCGCTGCCGGAGTGGTTCATAACCCCTGGGATACCGAACGGGTTCCAGGTGGATCCTCCAGCGGGAGCGCTGCTGCGGTTGCCGCTGGACAAGTGGTGGCGACTCTGGGAACCGATACCGGTGGTTCGGTACGACAACCGGCATCTCACTGCGGAGTTGTCGGATTCAAACCGACCTATGGTCGAGTTTCCCGTTACGGTGTGGTTGCATTTGCTTCGTCTTTGGATCAGGTTGGCCCGATAGCAGGTAATGTTGAGGATTGTGCCTTAATGCTCGGGGTGATTGCCGGTTATGATCCTGCTGATTCGACTTCAGTTGATTGTCCGGTTCCCGATTATTTGAAAAACTTGAAAACGGGGGTTGCCGGGAAAAAAATCGGGCTGCCGAAAGAGTATTTTATTGCTGGACTCGATCCTGATATCAAAAAGGCGGTAGACGCTGCCATTGCAACCTATCGTAAGTTGGGTGCCGAGATTATAGAAGTGAGCCTTCCCCACACCGATTATTCGGTTGCTTGTTATTACCTGATTGCCATGGCGGAAGCCTCAAGTAATCTGGCACGTTATGATGGTGTCCGTTTCGGCATGCGTCAAGATACTGGTGAAGGTTTGATCGGGATGTATCAGCAGACTCGGACTGCCGGTTTTGGTGATGAAGTAAAGCGCCGGATTATGTTGGGAACCTACGCCCTTTCTTCCGGTTATTATGACGCTTATTATTTGAAAGCGCAGAAAGTACGAACTCTGATTCGAGAAGATTTTCGGACTGTTTTCGAACAGGTTGATCTGCTGCTAACCCCGGTGGCGCCCACTCCGGCATTCAAGATTGGTAAAATGGTTGATGATCCTCTGCAGATGTATTTGTCCGATATCTTCACCATTCCGACAAATTTAGCAGGAACCTGCGCGATGAGCCTCCCCTGTGGTTTCAGCGGGGAAGGATTGCCGATTGGTCTGCAACTGATTGGAAAACCGTTTGCCGAAGCCGAAATTCTTCAGGCTGCTTATGCGTTTGAGCAGGCGACTGACTGGAGTGATCGGGCACCGGGACTGTAAATGTCCAGCAAAACCGGGACTGTCCCCAGCATCATCGGGGGCTGTCCCAGGCTTTTGCGGTGTGAACCACAGCAATTCTTCGTGGATCATAAACTTGGGACAGCCCCCAATGGGTCTGGGGGCAGTCCCAAGTTTACTGCAATAATGGTCTAACGCCATTCGGGACATGGACTCGTTACATGTCCCCGGATTACTACTTAAAATTCAAACAGGATTTAAAAATGAATTCACGATATGAAGTTGTCATTGGCTTGGAAGTTCACGTTCAACTGACAACCAAAACAAAAATCTTCTGTGGCTGTTCAACTGAATTCGGGCAACCTACCAACAGTCAGACTTGTCCAGTTTGTCTGGGTCTGCCAGGTGCTCTGCCGGTGCTTAATCGACAGGTGGTTGAGGATGCGATCAAAGCGGGGCTGGCAACCAATTGCCAGATTGCGCCCCACTCAATTTTTGCCCGGAAAAACTATTTTTATCCTGATTTGCCGAAGGGTTATCAAATCTCCCAGTTTGAATTGCCGATTTGTGAGCATGGCTGGATGGATATCGAAACCGAAGGACTGGGTAAAAAAAGGGTTGGAATTACCCGTATCCACATGGAAGAGGATGCCGGAAAACTGCTGCACAATGACGGTAACAGCTCAGCGGTTGATTTGAATAGAGCCTGCACACCATTGTTAGAAGTCGTTTCTGAGCCCGATATGCGCAGTTCTGATGAGGCGATTTCCTACCTCAAACAGTTGCATCAGATTGTCGTTTATCTGGGTATTTGTGATGGTAATCTGGAAGAGGGTTCCTTTCGCTGTGATGCCAATGTATCAATTCGTCCCTGGGGGCAGAAGGAATTGGGAACTCGCTCTGAACTGAAAAATCTCAACTCTTTTCGTTTTATCAAACAGGCGATTGAATACGAGGTGGAACGGCAGATTGATGTGGTTGATGAGGGGGGTCAGGTCGTTCAGGAAACCCGCTTATTTGATCCGGATGCCGGGGTTTCCCGTTCTATGCGCAGCAAGGAAGAAGCTCACGACTATCGTTATTTCCCTGATCCTGATTTGTTACCGTTAGATGTCTCTGAAGATTGGATCAAACGTGTTCGTGACAGTTTGCCGGAATTACCGCAGGTCAAAATACTGCGCTATCAAAACAGCATGGGACTGCCCACTTATGCTGCAGAAGTTCTTGCTGCAGAGCGTCCACTGGCTGAATATTTTGAGGCATTGGTCAATCACTATGATAAGCCGAAGCTCTGTTCCAATTGGGTGATGGGTGAAGTTCTTGGAGCCCTCAAGGACAACCAAATGGAGGTTGTTGATTGTCCGGTGTCGCCGGAATTGCTGGCTGGAATCCTCCTGCGGATCGATGACAACACCATCTCTGGAAAAATTGCCAAGATGGTTTTTGAGGAGATCTGGCGGAGCGGAAAAACGGCAGATCAAGTCATTGAAGAAAAGGGTTTGAAGCAAGTGACCGATATTGGGGCGATCGAAGCGATTGTTGATGAGGTGATTGCCGCAAATCCATCTCCGGTTGCTGAGTATCAAGCTGGCAAAGAGAAGCTGATGAGCTTTTTTGTCGGTCAAGTGATGAAGGCGAGTAAGGGGAAAGCGAACCCGGGCATGGCAAATCAATTATTGAAAAAGAAACTGTCGGCATAACGTCATTGTGGTTTGTCTGTGGGGGCGCGGCAAGTAGCGCCCCTACAAAATTCAATTTTGTCTCCGTTGGAGTTAAGGAAATGTCAACTTGTCCTATCGATAGCCGGGCTATCCGACCCATTCGTTTTGTTGCCGGACAATGCCATATGCTTGACCAGCGTCTGCTTCCTGCAGAAGAGGTATGGCATACCTATGCAACCTATCAGGAAATTGCCAGAGCAATCAGCACGATGGTCGTACGTGGTGCCCCGGCAATCGGGGTTGCTGCCGCGATTGGCGCCTGGTTTGGCGCCCGTGATATTGAAACGGAGTCGAGCTGGGAGTTTTATCAAGAGTTCGAAAAAGTTTGTGCGGTTCTGGTCGCAACTCGACCCACTGCGGTTAATCTTTCCTGGGCTCTGGAGCGGATGAAACATTTTGCCCAATCCAATCTTGATCGCAGTATTCTTGAGCTGAAAATCGGTCTGGAATTTGAGGCTTTGGCGATTACCCAGGAAGATGAAAAAGCCAATCAAAAACTGGGGCAACATGGTGAACCCCTGCTGGCTGATGGGGCTCGGGTACTGACTCACTGTAATGCCGGAGCATTGGCGACCGCTGGCTACGGAACGGCTCTTGGAGTGATTCGGGCGGCGGTGGAAGCGGGTAAAAAAATCTCGGTTATTGCCGATGAAACCCGTCCAATTTTGCAAGGGGCACGACTGACCGCTTGGGAATTGCAGAAGGATAATATCCCTGTGACTTTGATCTGTGACAATATGGCTGGTTACCTGATGAGTCTCGGTGAGGTCGACTGCGTTATTGTCGGGGCGGATCGGATTGCAGCCAATGGGGATGTTGCGAACAAGATAGGAACCTATACTGTCGCGGTTCTGGCTAAAGAACATAATATCCCTTTTTATGTGGCCGCTCCGGTTTCAACTATTGATTTAAGTTTGGATGCTGGTTCGCAGATTCCGATTGAAGAACGGGATGGGCGGGAAATTACCCACCTCAAAGACCTGCAATTGGCTCCAGAGGGGATCAGTGTCCGCAACCCGGCGTTTGATATCACTCCGCATTGTCTCGTTACAGCAATTATTACGGAACATGGCATCGTCAACGGGGATTATCTAGCCGGATTAAAGCGGATAGTCAAACAACACTAAAAGGTTTTGCATGTTCCTGGAACAACAAGAGATAAAAGCAAAATTGACTCTATTGGGCATTGATGAAGAATCTCTGGTCGCCTGGCTCGATAGTTTTGCTTTTCTTGATGGGGAAAAAGCAAAAACCAATCTAAAGTTGATAGACGAACAGCTACAAGATAAAAATCTACTCTCCGAAATTTTATCCCAGGCCTTTACAGCGGCCGATCCAGACTCTGCTCTTAATTTTCTGGAACGACTTTTTGATGTTGTTCCTATTGATCAATTAGCAACGGTTCTGACCCATCCTGCCCGGCGACAGCAGTTATTGACGGTTCTTGGTGGATCCTCTTTCCTTGGTGGAATTCTCTGCCGCAACAAGTCATATTTTAAACGACTGTTTATCGACTCTGCAATTGATCATTCTCACAGTGAGACAGAGATGTTGGATGATTTACGGGGATCAATTGCAGACAGTGCGGATTTTTTTGAACTCAAGAAAGGTTTGCGGAGTTATAAAGCTACGCAGATTTTGCGCATCGGAAGCCGTGATCTTTGTGGTCTGGCTTCTCTTACTGAAGTGATGGAGGAACTCTCTGGTCTGGCAGCGGTGTGCTTACAACGTGCCTATGAACTTTGTCGTTTGCAGCTGGAGAAAGAATACGGGCAACCACTGCAAATCAATGATGAAGGGGAGGCTCAAGTTGCAACAATGACGATTCTGGGGATGGGAAAGCTTGGTGGGTATGAACTGAATTTCTCTTCCGATATTGATCTGATCTATTGCTATTCATCCACTTCTGGCGAGACAACCGGTGGAATACGTAAGGAAAAAATCAGTCTGCACCGTTATTTTATCAAATTGGCGGAGTTGGTCACCAGAGCACTACATCAGGTGACGGAAGATGGTTTTGTGTTCCGGGTCGACACTGGATTGCGTCCTGATGGTAATAATGGTGATTTGGCTGTCTCTATCAATGGTGCTGAAGCTTATTATGAATCGTGGGGACAGAGCTGGGAGCGGGCGGCATTACTTAAGGCTCGACCGGTGGCCGGGGACATTGCTTTGGGTGAGGAGTTATTAAAACGGCTCAAGCCATTTATTTATCGGCGATACCTCGATTTCGGCATGGTTGAGGATATCAAGCTGATGAAGCAGAAAATCAACACCAGTCTCAGTCGTAAGAAGGAAGGCGAACGTAATCTCAAGTTGGGACGGGGCGGAATTCGGGAGATCGAGTTTTTTATTCAAACGCAGCAGCTTGTCAATGGAGGAACGAGACCACAGTTGCGGCAGCGGAATTCGCTAAAAATGTTGCAATTATTGCAGGTGGAAAAGTTGATCACGGCAGATGACCAGTTGTCTCTGAGCAACGCTTATCTATTTTTAAGGATGGTTGAGCATCGTATTCAGATGGTGCAGGAGCAACAGACTCATTCTTTGCCACAGGATCAGTCCAGCCTTGAATGTCTTGCACGGCGTTGTAATTTTTCCAGTTATGAGGAATTTAATTCTGAACTTGAACAGCATCGCCAGCGGGTGAATCGTATCTTCAAGGATCTATTCCATTCAGCAGATGAAGATGAATCGGAGATTAGTCCTGAAGTCAATTTTATTTTCGATCCTGAATCGGATTCCGATCTGGTCAAAGATCTTCTTGAAGAGAAGGGCTTCACTAATCCAGATGCCGCTTATGACAGTTTATTGGTGTTGCGTGATGGGGATCCTAATAAGCGTTTAACCCGGCGAGGACGGCGTTGCCTGGAACGTCTGGCTCCGTTGCTGATGGGGGAATTGCTTGATTCACCAAATCCAGATCAGGCACTGAATAATCTGGAAGCTTTTTTGCGTGCAATTCGCGCGAGCAGCTCTTTCTTCTCCCTGTTGGTGGAGAATCCGGCAATTGTTAAATTATTGATTGCCCTGTTTGGTTCCAGTCAGCTCCTTTCGCGGATTTTTATCCAGAGGCCTGAACTATTGGATACAATGGTTTCTCGTTCTTATGCTGTTGCCTCTAAAGATCGCAGCCAGTTGCAAGCCGATCTTGCTGAGCAAATGAATTTGGCAGAAGACTACGAATTGCAATTGGATGGCTTGCGTCGTTTTCGCAATGAGGAATTTTTGCGTATTGCTCTCAATGATCTGCATGGACAGATGACGCAAGGGGAAGGGGCAAGACAACTTTCCTGGCTTGCTGAGGTCTGTTTGGATCAGGCATGTAAAATGGCGCGGCAGGAACTGGTCGCCCGGTTTGGAGTCCCTTTCTCAGTTGGAATAGACGGGCAGGAGCAGGAGACCGCTTTTGCTATCATCGCGATGGGAAAGCTCGGTGGACTTGAACTGAACTATCACTCAGACCTGGATATTATTTTTATTTATGATCAGGAGGGAGAAACCCGGGCAGTTGCGGAAACTGATTCCAGGCGCTTCAAGCAGATCAGTAACCGTGAGTACTTTGCCAAGTTGGCTCAGCGGATCATCACGATCCTTACCCTGGTGACCCGTGAAGGTGCAGTTTATGCAATTGATACCCGGCTGCGACCATCGGGGAATCAGGGATCATTAGTGACCAGCCTGGCTGCGTTTAAGCGCTATCATCATGAATCAGCACAACCTTGGGAACGGCAGGCTATGACCAAGGCACGGGCGATATGTGGCTCAACAGAGTTTCTTTCCCAGCTACAACAACTCATCTGCAGATTAACTTTTGAGCGCCCCGTGCCAGAAAATTTACAAGCAGAAATTTATCGCCTACGCCGCCGGATGGAGCAGGAAAATGCTCAGGAACGTGAGGATCATTTTAATATCAAGACCGGTCGTGGTGGGATGGTCGATGTTGAATTTATTGCCCAATATCTACAATTGTTGCATGCTGGCAGGTTTAAATCTTTACGGATCCAGAACACCGTAAATTTACTTCAAACTTTGGCGAAAAATGGTATTCTCCCACAGGATGATGCCGATCTATTGATAAATGGCTATAAATTTCTGCGCCGGTTGGAAAATAAATTGAGACTTTTGTATGATCAGTCGATGAACGAGCTATCTGCCCGCAATAAGGGTTTCAGAAGGGCGGCTCGTAGTCTTGGCTATCCAGGTACAGCGCGACAATCGGAACATGATTTTCTTGAAGAATACCAGTTGATTACGGAAGGGATCCGTGATCTTCTTGACAAATATCTTAAACCGGATACGGTTTTTGCTGGAGAGACCCTTTCATGACCAAAAAAATACTGATTATTGATGATGATCGTGATTTGCGTGATTTTTTACAGCAGGCGTTTTCTGCCGCTGGCTTTCAGGTTGAAATAGCCGACCGTGGTGCAATTGGCTTACGGATGTTGTTGACCGAAGATTTTCAGCTGGTTTTGATAGATCTCAATATGCCGGAAATTTCTGGACCCAATATCTGCCGGGCATTGCGTAAGCATGATAATACCCGGGATCTCCCCGTGGTCATGGTGACCGCTATTTTCCACAGCCCGGAACAGATTGCTGCGGCAAAAGAAGATTACGGTGCTGATGATTTTTTACTCAAACCCTTTACCGGGGAAGATTTGCAATCCTTATTAGAACGAGTCTTTACGTCAGGTGAAACTGCCAAAGATGCTACCCCCAAAGTTAAGCCTCTTTCCGATTATACAGTTCCACTGCAATTGCAGCAGCTTTACCGGGAAAAAGCGACCGGATTACTACACTTGACTCATGGTGAAGCCAAAAAAATTATTTATATTAAAGATGGCTACCCCATTTTCACCCGATCCAATGTCCTCAGTGAATGTCTTGGCCGAATGTTGGTTAAGGAGGGAGTATTTACACAGGTTGATTGTGATGAGTCGGTTGAACGAAGCAAGGAGTCAGGCCGGCTACAAGGAACTGTTCTTATTGAAATGGGGCTGATGACCCCTCAGGAAGTTCAAGCGGCATTGGTTCGTCAGGTTACCGAGAAGCTTCTTTCGACCTTTGCCTGGAAAAGTGGAACCTATCAATTTGTCCCTGGCAAGGATTTTAAAAAGACTGTCACCCGGATTAAGTTGACGCCAGCTGCATTAATTATGCAGGGAATCAACCGCTACTGGAGTCCAAAACAGCTGGATGATTTTCTCTATCCATTTAGCGAAGATTATTTAAAGAAGGCCACTAATCCCCTCTATCGCTTTCAAGATATTGAATTGAACAAGCGAGGTGAAGCTATCTTTAACGGTTGTGTGGGGATAAAGACTCTGGATAGTATTCTTCAACAGCATCCTCTGGCTCGTCGTGAGGTTCAGAAAGTACTGGCAGCTCTGATGATCTCTGAAATGTTGGAACGCAGCGCAACTCCTGATCCCCTTGCTGCTGAGGATATTTCAGGGGACGCTGAGATTGAAATCATTGATGAAAAGCTACGACGAAAAATTCTTGATGATTATCAACGCATCATGAATTCTGACTATTTTGAAACTCTGGGTATTGATCGTCAGAGTGGCTCGGCAGAAGCCCGAAAAGCTTATTACCGTCTGGCGAAAGAGTATCACCCTGATCGCTTCCTCGGGAGTGGTCTTTCAAATGAAATGAGTAATAAAATCAACGAGATGTTCCAATATATTACCCAGGCGTATACGGTTCTCAGCGATGCAGATAGTCGTACAGATTACCTCGATGAACTGGTCAATGGGCCGAAAAAATCAATTGATATCAATCAGGTGATTGAAGCTGAGACCTCCTATCAGGAAGGACGGGCTCTCCTCAAAGTTCGACGTTTCAGTGCCGCAGCAAAATCACTACAAAGAGCCATTGAACTGAGCCCCGGTGAGTCTGAATATATGACTTTCTTTGCTTGGGCATTGTTCAAATCTGATCCTGAGAAGCCTGATATCCAGAATCAGGCGCTGGAAGTACTTTTGGCCTCACGGGAAACCAATCCTGGTTTTGATCTGACACATCTTTACCTTGCCCAGGTTTATCAATCATTAGGAAAAGAGCGTCAGGCGGAGAAATCTTTCGAAATGGCGGTGCAGGCCAACCCTGATTGTACTGAAGCATTACGTGAATTACGCTTAATTAATCTACGCCGTGAGCAGGAGCCTCAGTCAAAAGGACTCTTTAAGAAATTTATGAAAAAGAAAGGTTGATGGTCACTGGACTTTAAAGAGTTTTGCAAGATCCTCATCTGGTTGTGCATTATGCTCCAGTAAATTCTTCAGCGAGAAAAAAGTCCGCAAGCAACCTCCCACAAGGGGAGGGGAAAGACTCAATCAGCTTGGGTGTTGTGCATAACCAGATTTCATAATATTGTTTTTTGCTGATCGTAAATATCGAATTTATTGTAACGAATGATTGTCGCGAGTTTTTCGCTGTATTCTTCCCTTTTTTCGGAATAAAGATTTAATTCTTTGACCAGTTCATAGGGGTCGTCTGTCTCCATTTTTAATACCCTGAACTCCTTATAGGCATCCCCTCGGGCTAAGGTTCGATAATAGTCGCGAATAGAATCCTCAATCGAACGGTATTTTTTTACCCAGATGGTTTTCTCCCCCCGTTTTTTTCCTGCTGCCAGCCGCGCATCGTTTTTATTGTGTGACCAGACACCAAAGACATTATTTGCTTCTTTAAAAAATCGGGAGGTTGCCCAGGAACTTTCCAGTGCAGCTTGAGCTATGGCAATACTTCGAGGATGTGGTTTGAGAGCCATCAGTAGTTCTGCATTGTTTGTTACCTTGTATTCTTTTCTCAATGCCGCAAGTTTGTCCATATTCTCACCCGTCTGAACTGATTCTAATACTTCTTGGTATTGCCGCATCAGGTCACTGTAGACTTCGTTTATTGCCGGGATAATTACGGATTTAAACTGGGACTTTTTTTCTTGTACACTTACTTCAGGAACGCTTGCTTCAGGAACACCCGTCTCAGGAACGATGACTTCCGGGGCGCTTTCTTCTGTGACATTTTTTCCTGGTTTAGTATTAATTTTTTCACGATGGAACAACGTCCCTGACACAATCAGAAGTGCGAAGAAGCCGATGATAAACGCCATGGATAAAAATGGATATTTTTTCAATTTTTTACCTTTCCGTTTTTAGGGCAAGGAGCATTTTACTTTCCTGGCTAAAACTGGTCAAGGAGTGAGTTTTTCTCAATTCTCTTCAGTCAAATTCTGATCCAGGAGATGGTGAGGTTGCACATTGCCAATCGCACTGATCATGCTATTGCGTATTTCAGGTATGTCTGCGGCAAGTGTTTTAACTAATTGTTTCATCATCTGTCGTTTCTGATCGTTAACCCCGACAATCGGACAGGAACAGTTGACAATCGGGAATTTCAGCAAGTGACTGTATTCCTGAATATCGGACTCCTCAACGTAGACCAACGGGCGGATAACCGTATGTTTGCCGTTGCCTGCTTGAAACTTGGCACTCATTGCTGCCAGAGTTCCGCTATAAAACTGGTTGAGTAAGAGGGTTTCGATAAAGTCATCCAGATGGTGACCCAGAGCAATTTTATTGCAATCAAGTTTTTCTGCTTGGGTATAGAGTGTTCCACGTCTTAAGCGTGCGCAAAAAGCACAATAGGATGTTCCGGGACGGAGTTTTTCTTCGATGATCTGGTAACTGTTTGTTTCTGCCATCACGTAGTTGCCATGCTGCTGTTGAAGATACTCCTCAATTACTTCTTTATGATAGCCAGGAAAACCGGAATCTATATTGAGCGAAATCAACTCAAATTTGAGCGGTGCTTTTTTACGCAATGCCTCCAGAATATCCAGCAAGGTATAAGAATCCTTGCCACCTGATATCCCAACTGCAATTCTATCTCCCTCTTCAATCAGATTGAAATCACCAATCGCTTTGCCGACCTGACGTTTGATCCGATTGAATATTTTTTCTGTTTTTGTCACCCCGAAGCTCCTTCACAAGAATTTCCTTTGTAAAAGAAATCGGCTAAAAAAACAAGTCATTCATATTCGTTAACTTGCCGATTTATAATAATGGATTCCTCACCCGGTGCATTTCTTGCTTAGAGTTAATCAGGGATGTTTATTTGCCATTTTATCTTTTAAAAAGAGGCGCAGATGAGTATTGATCCAACAAAATTAATGACAGCATTCGGAGTCTCTCCAGCACAGAAAATAGCTGTTGATAAGCAAAAACAAAGCAGCCAGCAGCTATTTGAACATATTCTGGATGACAGTGTTAACTCCTTGAAAAACGTTGGGAATTCTCAAAAGAATATAATCACGATGATGAAAATGGAACAGATTCAGTTGCTCCGGGGATTATTTTCTGAAGAGGAAGAAAAAGACTCTGATGATTTTTTTACGGGGATTATAAGCAGTCATCGATTGAATCCGTTATCCCTGCAAAAGAGTCAAATCATTGACAAATACTATTCAGACAAACTCACTCCCCAGCTGCAACCGCTAGAGCAGCAGCCCAAACAAATTGGACAAATGATTGATCACGTCGCAGAAAAAATCAGTCTGGCTCCAGAGTTAATTCATTCGGTCGTTGCTACAGAGAGTGCCTATAACCCGACAGCTGTTTCGCATGCAGGGGCGCAGGGTTTGATGCAACTGATGCCGGAAACAGCTCAGGAACTTGGAGTACAGGACAGCTTTGATCCGTTACAGAATTTACTCGGCGGCAGCAAGTATCTCAAACAGCTTCTGGAGAAGTATGATGGCGATCTCGATTCAGCTCTAGCTGCTTACAACTGGGGACAGGGGAATGTTGATCGCTATGGATTGGAGAATATGCCTGAAGAAACTCGCAACTATCTGGCGAAAGTCAAAAACCTTCTTGAAACACAATCAACTTAAATAATGACATTTTCTGTCGTTATCTGACACCAGTTCAACCAGTATCGCAGTCAACTTGGGACTGTCCCCAGACCTATCGGGAGCTGTCCCGAAGTTTACGATCCACAAAGAACCGCGGTGGTTCGCACCGCAAAAGTCCGGGACAGCCCCATGCGGGGATAGCCCCGGGTTTGCTGGAAATTTCCTTAAACTGGCACCATCAAAACAGCGCCGATTGGCAATCTGGGTTAGCCTGTCCATGAAAGCCATTTTTTCCAGTAAAATCGGCTATTCAGTAATAACTTCAAATTCAGGAGGATCTGTAATCGCTTTCTTGACCGAACACATTCCAGCAGCACGAATAACCGCCTGTTTATACTTTACCGGGAAACCTTCGGGAAGTTGGATGGCCATTTTTACTTTTTCCAGCCGGCGCATTTCGGGATTGCGTTCGATATCCAGGGTCATTGTCATCCCTTCAGTATTCAACTCACGTTGTTGACAGAAGCGTTGCACATAAAAACCGGCACAGGTGGCGATGGATGATAAAAATAGCATATAGGGTTCCGGGGCAGTATCGGTTCCACCTTCATCAATTGGCTGATCTGTTGGAACTTCAAATTTTCCAAAATTAGCTGTAACAACTGACCCTCCGGGAAATGTAACCTTAATCATCGGCATAAATATTCTCCTCGTATTTTCTGGATAAATTGACTAATCTTCAAACATCTGATTGATATTATCAAAAAAATGACTGGCGCTAGCGGCCTCGTCTTCCGGAGCATTGTTGCCTGGCTGTTCTCCCTCGAATTCATGTAACAGCCCTTCCGGAATCTCACTGAGAAACCGGCTTGGCTCTCGCTGCTCCAATTTGCCATATTTGCGTCGTTGCCGGGCTCCCAGAAGAAACAACTGTTTTTGCGCACGGGTTATCCCGACATAGCAGAGGCGCCGTTCTTCATCAATATCAAAAGTTTCGTAAATCGATTTCTTATGGGGTAAAAAGCCTTCTTCCAATCCGGTCAGAAAGACGACCGGGAATTCCAGCCCTTTGCTTGAGTGTAAACTCATCAGGGTGACGGCATCAAGAGCCAGCTTGCTCTCTTTATCATTTTTCCCGGGAGCATCATCGTCAAACAGCGATATCCTTTCGAGAAAACCAGCCAGGGTTGGCTGGGGAGTGCGTTCCAGATAAATTGACATGCTATTTAATAATTCTTCCTGATTCTGAACCCGCCGCTGGGCAACCTGCGGATCTTTTTCCTGTCGATAGATTTCCTTTGCCAGCTTCAGTTCGGTGAAGAGTTCCTGCAGGGTTTCCAGCAACCACAGCGGTTGTTTAAATCTCTTTTGGTAGTGCTTGATCAGGTCGACAAATGAACCACATGCGGCTGCAGTCCGATCATTCATTTCGGCAACCTGATCGACTTGCTGGAGAACCTTCCAGAGGGATCTGTTCTTGTCGGCAGAATAGCGGATGATTCGATCTATACTCCCTTCACCAATACCGCGCTTGGGATAGTTAAGGATGCGCAGCAAATTGACTTCATCTGCGGGGTTCTGGATGATCTTCAGATAGGCGACAACATCCTTGATTTCTTTGCGATCAAAAAACTGTTGACCGCCGATCAGGACGTAAGGAATGTTTTCATAACGCAACTGCTCTTCAAAAGCGCGGGATTGACTGTTGGTGCGGTAGAGAATAGCAAAATCGCCATAATTGAGTTGACCCCGATATTTCTCTGTATGAATCTGCTCCATCACTTGGCGAGCCTCATCCTCGCCATCCTGACAGAGGAAATAGCCGATTCTGGATCCGGCATCTCTGTCGGTCCAAAGTGCTTTTTCCTTCCGTTTCTGATTATTCTTGATAACGGCGTTGGCTGCAGCGAGAATATTTCCGGATGAGCGATAATTCTGTTCCAATTTGATCACTTTGGTGCCAGGAAAATCGTGTTCAAAATCGAGGATGTTCGCAATATCGGCACCGCGAAAAGCGTAGATCGATTGATCATCATCACCAACGACGCATAGATTTCCATGGGTGCTTGCCAGCAGTTTTAATAATCGATATTGAACCGGGTTGGTGTCCTGGTATTCATCGACCATTTGATATTGAAAACGTTCGCAATAATGTTTGTGCAGGTCGACGTGTTGTTCCAGCAGTTGCACCGTAAACATCAGTAGATCGTCAAAATCTACAGCATTGAAAGCCTTAAGGGATTTCTGATAGCGTGGATAGATAGTGGCGACCAGAGATGATAGCGGATCTCGATCATTGGGTTGGTAATTATCTGGGAAGATCAGGTGGTTCTTTGCTGAACTGATGCGCCAGAGAACCTGATCGGCAGCCTTGGAACTATTTTCTGCACCGATTCCACGTAATAAATCCCGGATTAAACGTTGTTGGTCGGCGGCGGCATAGATGGAAAAGTTCTTTTTGAAACCGAGGCGATCAATATGAACCTTGAGAATACCGACACAAAGGGAGTGAAAGGTGGCAATGACCATCCCTTTAGCAGCCTTTCGGCCAACCACCTCCTGCACTCGTGCAGCCATCTCCCGAGCAGCTTTATTGGTAAATGTTACAGCGAGAATTTGTTCAGCTGGAACTCCCTGTTGCCTCAGCTGGGCAATGCGGCAGGTAATCACCCGGGTTTTTCCTGAACCAGCTCCAGCTAGAAGGAGCAAAGGCCCTTTTTTATGAGTTACGGCTTTACGTTGTTGTGGATTGAGACTGTTAAGGTCGAACATTTTCTAATCACATTCTGTTATATAGTTGTTGATTCAGAGGAAACCATCTGTTAAGTTGCGCGCTATTGGGCTCTTTTTCGGGAATATATTTAATGTTTCGTTTGGTGGTTTTACTCATTAGTCTTGTTTGGGCATCGTTAATGCTGATTTCCTGGAGTGGGGCACCCCCACCTTTGGAGAGTTCAGATATTGTCGTGTCCACCTCAATCCGTTCCTGAGCGGTTTTTGGTGAGATTTATCTCCGCTACAGCGGGGCGTACGCAGATTCTTCCGCAAATGGTTCAGGCTATTAGGCTGTAGACTATAGCCTAAATACCTTCAGCTTTGTTTTGCTGCCTTTTATCCCCCTGTTTTGACCCGCGCCGTTCCAACTCAGCATCAATCGCATTGAGCACTTCCCACTTATTCATTGACCAGATTGGCGCCAGTAGAATATCGCGTGGTCCATCACCGGTCAGCCTGTGGATCAACGTATCCGGGGGTAGTCGTTCAATAAAGTCAACAACCAGTGCAACATATTCCTCCATCTCCAACATCGGAACCTGACCTTGTTTGTATAATTCCCCAAGAGGAGTGCCGTTGAGGATGTGGAGCAGGTGTAGTTTGATTCCATCCACATTCAGCCGCGCGACTTCATCGGCAGTCGCCAGAATATCCTCACGGCTTTCACCTGGCAGTCCAAGTATCACATGGGCACAAATCCGTAAATCCCGTTGTTTGGCACGTTTATAAGCATCAAGGAAACAGGCATAATCGTGCCCACGCTGTAGATAATCAAGAGATCGGTCGTGAATGCTCTGGAGTCCCAACTCTAACCAAAAATCGGTTTTCTGATGATACTCTTCCAGAAGATTAATAACCGGTTCCGGCAGACAATCCGGTCGCGTGCCAATGGCCAGACCGACAACATCCTCCACCGCTAAAGCCTGATCGTAGCAGTCGCGCAGGTGAGGAACCGGAGCAAAAGTGTTGGTAAAAGGTTGAAAGTAGGCGATGAACCATTTTGCCCGGTATTTTCTCCGCATTAATTCTTTGGCACGCTCCACTTGAGAGGCAATCGGCTCACTGCGGTCGATGCCGACGGCACCGGAGCCACCCGGATCACAGAAAATACAGCCGTGAGCAGCGCGCCCCCCGTGCCGATTCGGGCAGCCGAAACCGGCATCAATAGAAATTTTATGGACTCTGCCACCGAAATGTTTTTTCAGGTGGGTCGAGTAAAGATTAAAGGCTTTTTTTCGCATGGACGGGACTATGCCAGTTGCAGAGCAGCAGGGCAAGGGTCATATTTTGAGGGAAATCTCATCAACTGTTTAAAGAATCCTGAATTCTCTTTGTTTTGCGGCTAAAGAGTCTTTCTTCTGCTACAATAATGAAGGGGTCTCTTTAATTTATAATTGGATTTTGAAAGTAGATTTTTTATGGCTGAAATGATGCAAGCTATGCTGCTGGAAAAGCTCTCGGATCTGCGGGTTGAACGAAAACCTTTGCAGTTGGTTGAGTATCCAATCCCGGAGCCAGAATCGGGTGAAGTGCGCATCCGGGTCACGGTTTGTGGTGTCTGCCATACCGAACTGGATGAAATAGAGGGACGAACCCCGCCACCACAGCTGCCGATAATCCTCGGTCATCAGGCGGTTGGACGGATCGATAAGGTTGGAGCCAATGTTAACACCAGGCATCTTGGGGAGCGGGTTGGGGTTGCCTGGATTTATTCCGCCTGTGGTCAGTGTCGCTGGTGTCGGCAGGGGTTGGAAAATCTCTGCTCTGAATTCCGGGCAACTGGTCGGGATACCGATGGTGGTTACGCTGAATACATGGTTGTGCCGGCGGGGTTTACTCATCTGATCCCCGCTGCCTTTAGTGATGCAGCGGCAGCTCCGTTACTCTGTGCCGGAGCGATTGGTTACCGCTCTCTTTCTCTTGCTCAGCTCGATTCGGGTGGAGCCCTCGGTCTGACCGGATTTGGCGCTTCGGCTCATCTGGTTCTCATGCTGGTTCGCCATCAGTACCCTGACTTGCCTGTTTACGTCTTTGCTCGCAGTGAAGAAGAGCAGCATTTTGCTCTGGAACTTGGTGCCACCTGGGCTGGCAGTACTGAAGACTCAGCTCCAGAATTGCTGGAAGCAATTATCGATACTACCCCCGCCTGGCGCCCGGTGGTTGCGGCAATGCGGCAATTGGAACCCGGTGGACGCCTGGTCATTAATGCCATTCGCAAGGAAAATTATGATCGGGAACTCCTTTCTGAAATTGATTATCCGCGTGATCTGTGGATGGAAAAAGAGCTCAAAACGGTTGCTAATGTCTCTCGCAGAGATGTGACCGAATTTCTCAAGTTGGCTGCGGAAATCCCTCTTCATCCAACCTACGAAGAATTTCCCCTTGCTGCCGCAAATCAGGCTTTATTGGAACTCAAAGAGCGTAAAATTCGTGGAGCCAAAGTTCTGCGGATCGGTTGAGGTGAAATATTGAGAGCGTTCCTGGCATAAATGAAGAGGAGCTACCCCAATGTGCCCATGAAGCGGTTGATCGGCATGCTGTAGGGGATGGTTCTTCCCGTGTCGCACTACGTTGGTTGGGTAAGGATGGCCAGGTTAAAGATTTTACTTATGCTGATCTCAAAGCTCAAATCAACCGATTCACAGGGGACTATTTGTCTGGTTGATATCGAACGGGCTATTAGCAGAACCGTCAGAGAAGAGGTTCCCCACGTATCGGTAGAATCGAAAAAACAACCGATTTCAAGGCTGGAATGTGCCAGGCAATCGCTGCGGCAATGAGCCTCTCCAATCGGGAGATTCCCCATTACTATCTGGCGACCGATATCGATATGAGCCGTTCACTTGGTTGGCTAGAGGAGCAGAATCGGCAGCGCTCGATCCGTGAACGGCTACTGCCGGTAGTCTTGCCCTTGAAAGCTGTCGCCTTGGCATTGGGAAAAGTTCCGGAGCTAAATGCTCATTGGGTTGATGGTCAATTACAAATGAAGCAAGCGGTGCATATCGGTTTTGTTATTTCTCTGCGTGGCGGCGGCCTGATGACCCCGGCATTGCACAATGTTGATCAGTTGAGTCTTGATCAATTGATGGCCGCACTGACTGATCTGATTACTCGAACACGATCAGGAAAACTGCGCGGTTCCGAGATGACCGATGCAGGGATGACCGTAACTGGTCTTGGCGATCTTGGCGTAAGGACAGTTTATGGTGTGATCTATCCCCCCCAAGTGGCATTGGTCGGTCTGGGGAAAATTGCTGAACAGCCTTGGGTCGAGCAGGGAGTGTTGAGCGTTCGGTCAGTGTTAACTGCAACTCTGGCAGATGATCATCGTGCTGGTGACGGTCATCAGGGGGGTCGTTTTCCATTGATGTAACGATGGTCGTTAACTGATAAATTGTTGACCTTTTCTTTCTCCTTGAGTTATCCTATATTATTAATGTTTATATATGTTGAAAGATTCTGAGTCCAGTGGGAGAAAAGTAATGCTGGGCTTTTTAAAGTGAAAATTTAGTGAGTTGATGACCGTCTGTATCGGTGTATACCGATCGGGCGAGGGTGCAAATCAATGAAAGTAGGAAGAAATGATCCGTGTCCCTGTGGCAGCGGTAAAAAGTACAAAAAGTGTTGTCTGCTGACCGAACAATCCAGACCGGTTCCAGAGTCCATTGATGACATTTTTGCTGAGAGTCGTGCTGAAATTCGGGAACTTTTACAGGGTCGTGATTTTGGCTCTCTGGATGAAGCGAATGCGGTGCTTGATGTCCACTTCAGTAGAAAAAACCGGATAGCCAATATTGCTTTCTCCGGTCTGTCACCAGAACAGATGACCGCGATACTGTATGACCCTTTTAACTCTCCTGATGACCTCCGCTTTAGCAAAGCCTTCGAAAATGAACTTGAAGCCCCAATTTTGACGCTGTTCTCACTCCTGGTCGAGGCTATTGGAAAAGAGGGTTTAAAGCCGACTGCCAAGGGGAATTTACCACGGCGATTCTGCCGTGAGGCAGCTCTCAGCTATTGGGGAGAGGAGTTGCATCGAGAGAATACTCGCTTTAGAAGGATCAATAAGGAAGATGATTTTTTTGAACTCCACATTACCAGAATTGTTGCCGAGCTGGCTGGTCTGATCAGAAAATATCGTGGCCGGTTTATCCTTAGTCGTGTGTGTCGGAGAATCTTGAAGCAACAGGGAATGGGGGGTGTTTATCTTCTGTTATTCAAAACTTACATTGAAAAATATAACTGGGCATATGGTGACGGCTATGAGGATCTTCCCTTTATTCAACAATCCTTTGCTTATACCCTTTACCTGCTGCAGCATTTTACTGCAGAGTGGCAGCATCAAAGTATTCTGGAAGAAAAGTATGTTAGAGCCTTTCCGATGCTTTTAGCTGAAATTCCTGGTAGTGACTACTTTACGCCGGAACGACAGCTCAGCTCCTGTTATACTCTGCGAGCTATTTGCCGGTTTGCTGCTTTTTTGGGTCTGGTTGAACTTGCAAAAGTCGATAAAGATTCATATTTAAGCCCTTACCGAATTAAAAAGCTCCCTTTGCTTGATGCGGTCGTCAGTTTTTCAGTGTGAGTAATTACATTTTACCATGAACTTTACCCAAGCTATCGTCCGCAAGCCCGGACAAAGTATCATTTCAGGACTATCCGCATCGGGGTGGGATGTCCCCGATTACCCGACCGCTTGTGAACAACACCGTTGCTATATTCAGGCCCTTGAAGCCTGCGGCTTGTCAGTCCATATCCTCCCTGCCGAAGAAGCCTGGCCCGATTCAACCTTTGTCGAAGATGTTGCCGTACTCACCCCCCATTGCGCGATCATAACAGCTCCGGGGACTGAATCGCGCCGAGGGGAAGTTGCAGCGATTGCGCCGGTACTGGAGAGTTATTACACCGATATTCATCGCATCAGTCCTCCCGGAACTTTGGAAGGTGGGGACATTATGCAGGTTGGCAGCCATTATTATATCGGCGTATCAAATCGCACCAATCAATCAGGGGCAGAGCAACTGATCGCGATTCTGGAAAAGTACGGGATGAGCGGTTCCATGGTCACCGTGCCGAATCTTCTCCATCTAAAAACCGGGGTGACCCACCCAGGTTGCTGAGAAGACCCTGATAGCTGTTGCAGAATTTGCCGATCTTCACCCGTTTCGTAACTTCAACATCCTGACTGTCCCTGCAGCAGAGCAGGGGGCTGCAAACTGTCTCGCCATCAACGGCAGAATCATCATTCCTGCCGGTTTTCCGCAAACAAGAACATGGCTCAATAAACTTGGCTCTGAAGTGATCGAGGTCTATATCTCTGAATTTGCCAAGATTGATGGTGGGGTGACCTGTTTGTCTTTGAGGAGCTGAAGGGTGGTGAGTGGTGAATAATGGTCCTTTTCTTTCCTCCCGAGATACCCTATATTATTAAGGTTTTTATATGTTTTGCTCTGAGGTATAACATGTGGATTCTCGAGGAAATTTAGTGAGTTGATGACCGTCCGTATCGGTATGTGCCGATTGGGCGGTTTTTTTGTTGAATGCCTGTAACGTCAGGGTAAAGAATGAGATTTGACCCGGATATTCATCATCGACGTTCCATCCGTTTGCCGGATTATGATTATTCCAGCGCCGGAGCATATTTCATCACCATTTGCACCTTTGAACGCGAATGTTTGTTCGGGGAGGCGGTTAATGGGGAGATGTGGTTGAATGATGCCGGGCAAATTGTGCAGGACGCGTGGCAACAGATCGTGACCCATTTTACCGGCGTCGATATTGATCAATTTGTTGTTATGCCAAATCATTTTCACGGGATTATCACCACCGTAGGGGCGGGGTTCCCCCGCCCAGATCCACAGGGTTTTGAAAAACAGGGAGGGGAAACCCCGCCCCTACGACGGGCGACATTGGGGCAAATTGTCGGTTATTTCAAATATCAATCCACCAAACACATCAACCAATTACGCGACAACCCAGGTGTGCCGGTGTGGCAACGCAATTATTATGAACGGGTGATCCGTAACGACTGTGGGTAGTGTAACTTCTTTTCTGTAATTTCAATTCTGCACTGATTCTTTAGGAATTTGTGGTGGAAGTGGTGGGCCATTTCTGTTCTTCTTGCTGGTGAAGACGAATCCACTAACAGAGAGGAAAAAGTCATGACCCACCACGCAGATGATACTACGCTTGAATCAGTAATGGAAACATTGATTGAGAATGGGATGGACGG
>JAKIUD010000091.1 GCA_021647765.1 Desulfuromusa sp.
CGAGGACTCTGGCCGTATTAATGCGACCCTCCTTATCGACCTGGAAGGCATCATTAACGATTGCCTGGAGATTTTTATTGGCTCCATCAGACCAGCGGTTGATGCAATTATCGATCAGCTCCTTAGCAACTTGGAGCCGCTCATCAAAGACAATCCGATCAGCGACAGCGACCTGCACCCGGTATTTGCCGTCGAAACTGCGCAGGGAGACGTTGCCTTTTTTGCCCCCGATTTTTGCGCCATATTTTTCTGCTGACAGCAGGATAAATGTCTCCACATCAGTCAGAGCGCTAGCTTTAAAGTGACACATCAACTGGTTCAGCTCGCGAGCTTTTTCAATCAGTTCCATCACCACTTCATCGCGCAGCAGGTCGATATCTTTGATCTTCTCGATCGGCACCCATGCGCCCTGGGCGTTCTCTTTATATCCGTCCATTGTTTTATCTCCTTGTTGGGCCTTCAATGGCCAATCCAGCCACTCGCGCCAGGGCGATATCGGTGGCTCGTTTTTCTGATTGTTTACGGTGGCGACGAGGGCTGAGAAGCCGACGCGGCATGAATTTTTCTTTGTCGGCTGGCGACTTCTGCATTAAAAGTATCAGGGCAATAACAACGATCATGCCGACTAAGGCTCCAAAAACAATGGAGATCCCCATCAGGGTTGTGGTTTCCGGCGACCAGCTATAAATAATTCTCTCGATCATGCGACTCTCCTTTTCTGTCTCCACTCGGGGTTATCGATCCAGGCCTCCCTAGATCGCCTCGATCACTTCAGCAGTGACCTTTTCTTCGCCCATTTCATAGGCCAGATTCATTGCCCGCGCTGTGTAGTTGTTCACCAGCAATGGATAGGCGTGGCTGATTTTCTTATTGTCTCGATCGACACTGGTTAACCGCCGTCCGAGAGTCTCAAAAGCATCAGAGGTAAATATTTCATCAATCTTGCGGTTATGCCGGGCGAACTTGAGAGCCAGATATTTTTCCAGGTGTCCGTTCAGTCCCCGGATTTCGGCGATCTGCACCCGCCGAATCACTTCGCGCATATCAACATTTTGAGCTTCGTTAAAGGTTTCGCGCAGTTCGGTCTGACCAATCAGGATGATTCCGAGCAGCTTTTTATAGCCATCTTCCAGCTCATAGAAACGCTTCAAATATTTCATTGTCGGGATCGCCAGATCATGCGCTTCTTCAATCATCAGACAGGCTCGATAGCCACTTTTAGCGCGGTCGAGCAGCAATCGGTGCACCTGACGGGTTTTTGCTTCCAGCCGCATTTTTGGGTTTTCGCTGGAAATATCCATAATAATGGCATCGCAGATGCTGCCCGCATTGAGGCGGGTTTTATCAATAATTTGCGGATAGATCACCAGGGTGTCGCCGTCCTTCTGCAGTTTCCCGACCACCTTGCGCCGCATGACTGACTTGCCGCTGCCGACCTCACCGATAACTGCCAGAAAACCACCATGTTTGGCGGCATCAATCATGGCCGCTTCAATATAGCGGTGTTCTTCACTCATATAGATATCAGCATCTTTCTGGATATCGTTGATGAACGGGTTCCTGAATAATTTAAAGTGCTTCATCGCTTCTGGTGCGATCATTTCTACCTCCACATTTAATGTTAGTTTTGTCGGATCTCCGACGATCATGGCCGGACCTTTAAAGCGTCCCTTTCTCTGCCGTTCTCCCATCCCCGCCGGCTTGGCCTTGCGCAGATCCTGTTCTGCCGGACGCCATAAACCGTTGACACTCAGGCCGCGTTGCAGCATCCATTCTTTGACCCCTGGACGGCTGAGTAGATAGGTTTCTAGTTCCCCCTTGAAGCCCTTCCTTCTTACGGGGAGATAACCTCTGTTTAAAATATGATTAACTGACGACTTCCCGACATCCATCGCCAGGGCGATTTCTGCCTGACTGATATCGCATTCGACCGCCAGCTCTTTGAGCCGGATCGGGGCGTACGCTTGCATCGCATTCATTCCCATAAAACCTCCCGTTACAGTGCTTGCCGATCTTCCCCGTCAACCTCATGCCAGTCTCTCCCGGCAAGCATGGCGGCTATGACCTGATCGGCTCGTTCAATATCGATACTGCTACCAAATTCATCCCGCAATGTGTGGTTGGTGGCCGGTTCTACCCGACCAACTTCTTCTTTGATTCGTTTGATAAAGGCCATCATGGAGATTTGCTGAATCACAGTTCCTCGGCTGATTTCCATGGGTGTGCTCCGTTTCGGGATGGGAATCGTGGTGACTTTGTCGGCGCGATGCCCATGCACTTGCAGGGTTCCACCGAACGGCAAGGCGCCTTTTTTCTTCTCTTCGCCATAGGCCAGGTTCTCGTTGACTTTGCGCACCTTCTGGATGGATGTTTCTGGTTGGGCTTTATATTCTTCACCGATCACTGCTGCATCCTCCCGGAAACCGCCAGCCAGTATCGTCAGTGGTTTCACCAAAAATTCTTCTTCGTTAAAAATGATGGCAATCTCTGGCAGCAGATAAGGGCGGCGGCGCACTGAGACTTTCAATTTCGGACGGATGCCAGGGATATGCTTAAGCTGGTATTCATCAGCCAAAAAGGTAATGGTGTTGTCCTGGCGCACGGTTCGTTCGACAACCGGCTCACTGTAGAGTTCATGCATAATGTTGGCGGGCGGGAGTTCGCGCAGTTCTTCCTGTTTGATTTCCAGCCAGCATTGGGTGCGGGGCATTTTGTGGCGGCTGTGGATTCTGAGTGAGTTGAACTCGACCAACCAATCCTGACACCAAATGTTGAGCTCTTCGATGCTATAGGCGGCTTCCAGGCCAAGGGCACTCTCAAACTGACACTCAACAATGTTTTGAGCCACCTCAGCCGAACCTTGCCGCCGGGGGTTGTGGGGCATGTTTTTGGGGATTTCGATTTCCAGGGCTTCAAGTAAAGCCAGAATGCTCTTGGCAATATTGGCCGATCCAGCATCCATCAGCAGATACGATGGAACCCCGCGAAAGGGAAACTTTTCCAACCCCTGACCCCGCCAGGCGCTACACAAAAAATCATACGTAATCGCTTTACTCTCACCGAGGGCCTCATAATATTTAACAAACAAGGTTCCACTGTAGTGATCGACCAGCACCATGCGGATAATCCGCAGCTTGATTTTGGCAAAGTTCTGCGGCTTCTTCTCCCGAAAATCCCGCTCATCCAGCAGCGCCAGCCCTTTGCCTTTTTTCAGGTAATATTGAATACAGATACTGGCATCAAAGATATGGACGTGGTTGGGGTGCAGGCTGCGCATGCGAATACTGGGGGTATCAGCATCAAGGGCGGCTTTGTGCATATCGCGTTCATTTAAAATCGACTGCAGCCGGGAAACGGAGATCTGACCTTTTTGGATCACGCCATTATCAATAGCAATATCCAGCGCCTTTGAAACCGGCATGATCACACCCTTGACCTGCCGGGCCGTTTCCTGCATCAGCGTGCTGATAAAATTCAGTTGATATTTGTTCAGACAGCTCTTGAGTTCCCCCTTGTCTGTGCGCTTTTTGCGCCCAGCAATATAGCCAGCCCGCTTGGCTATTTTATACAGGGCGGATGCAGACTTTCCCGTCAACTCAGCATAGGTTGTAATGATCGCTGCTGCTTCCCCGTGCTTGGCCTCTTTTAGACTATTGACCATTTCAAGTTTCCACTCCATGGCTGCAAATCCTTTACAGTATGCCTTCAGATATTCCGGAAATTTCAGCATCACTAAGGGTGCTTTTCTTCCCCGGTTTTTCAGCGTCAAACTCGGCCAGCACGGCAGCGCCGTCCCAGGGTTCGGCCTCTATTTCAAGCAGGTCAACGAGTGCTTTATGGGTGGCGACTGTCACCTTGCGCAGGTAACCTAAACTTTCGGTTGCAGCTGCAGCCATGCGGGGGGTCAGGTCGGTGCGCAACTCTTCGGGATCAAAACTGTATTTTTGTAAAATGCCGTCAATGACAAGTTGATCGGCTTCGAGCTGCTTGAAAAATGCCTCTTCACCGGGAGCAAAACCCTGCTGCTTTGCACGGGCTTCATGCTGGAAAATTTCTCTTTCCTGTTTATTGATCACCTGTTCCTTCGATTCCAGCAGCCGGTCTTTGGTGCGCAAAGTGGTGGCAGCTTCTTCAAGCTGTTCGTTCTTATCATCCAACATCCGCTCAATTGCAGCCTGGAGATCTTCATGGTGGTCGCTGTCCAGGGGAATTGACTCATCACCGATAACAATCAGATTGTCTTGAATTTCGACAGAGCCGTCGTGGTTGAGTTGGCGGAGTTTTCGGAGGTCTCGGTAACCCAGAGAAAACTGCTGACACGTCAGCAGAAAATCCTCACCAAACGCGGCAAGGTTTTGTAGGTCTTCATCAACCTTTGCTCGTGACATACCAACGGAATCACAGAACTTTTCCCAACTTCCGACGCCTGGGATATCTCTATATATCTTTTGAGATTTAACCTGCTTCAGCCAAACCAAACTGCTAACCGTCGCAAATTTTGCGAACATATTTGAAGTCTGAACCCTTCCAATTGCTTTACCGCATTCAGCAATCATATTTTCCCGCTGTTTTTGTTGTTCCAAAACTGAGGTTTCTTGCAGTTTCTCCATATTCACTATTTCGAGCGCTGCGGCTGTTGTTGGATCTGTCTTTTTCCTTGCCATGGCTAAGCCTCCAGTTGATTTAATTTATGTCTGGCGTTATCGATCATGCTTTCCAGCTGGCTTTTCCTTCGTGCCCAGAACAACGCCAAAGCATCACCTAATTCAAAATGACCACCCACCTTGCGGACAAAACCGGCATCTTCCAAGGTCGCCAGGTGGCACATGACGGTTCCGTGTTTCTCGTCGAGGCTTTTCGCCACTGCGTCCCCCCCGACCGGTTCTTTCTGGTCGGCTAACATCTTGATAATCCGCGTGGTCAGTTCGACCGCCGCGATCCGCTTATAAGTATTCATCTATATCCTCCTTTGAGTTGTTTTTTCAGGGTTTGCATTTCCGCAATAGTTTGATCAAGACGGCCTAGTTGCAGCAGCCGCACCTCTTTAGCCGTCGCCACCTGCGCACCCTCAGCCGCGACTATCGTCGCCCCCGGTTCGATGATCCCGGTCACACGGTGAATCGCGTACAGGTAATAGGCCGGGATCGGGTATTCGTTCGGCTTGCTCAGATAGTTGTTAAGCATATGAATTGTCAGGGGCTTGCGGCACAAAGGCGGATCAGCGGTGGCACCCTCTTCGCTACGACCAAAATAGGCGTTGATCCCGTCCATCAACTGATCACGGCTCATCCCCGATTCACGCAGGGTACGTTTGATCGCGGCAGCAATCTCAATACAAGCCTCAAGCTCGTTTTCGACCGGGC
This sequence comes from Desulfuromusa sp., assembly GCA_021647765.1. GTDB lineage: Bacteria > Desulfobacterota > Desulfuromonadia > Desulfuromonadales > Geopsychrobacteraceae > Desulfuromusa. The sequence goes on from JAKIUD010000091.1 coordinate 5,364, forward strand.
TGCTATGGATCGGTTCAGTCGCCGCTTCAAGGATATTGGCCTTCACCTCTACGTACTCATCCACCTGGGCGGTAAAGTCCAAAAACATCTGATTAGGGTCTACCTGTCGCTTGCGTCTGGTCATTCCTGGTTCCATTTCATGTCTAAACAAAATTCGTTTTTAGAGATTGTCGGGATCTGTCACCCCTGCTACGCTTGTCCTCACAACCAACCATGAGGAGGGTAAAATGATTACTTTTCCCAAAGAACCGCGTTTTATCTGTCGCAAATGCTTTCACACCTTCACGCTGAACCCTTCGTCTCCGCTGTGCCCAACCTGCGGGCATGCGGAAAAAATCGACAAGAATCTGATAAACTTTTTTAAGTTTTATCCGCGTATGGTTGCGGCCATACCTGCCATGGATAAAAATGGTTTCAAGTGGGTTGACTACAGCATCTACAAAAGACCGGACATCAATATACATGGCTTTGATACTCTGATACTTGAGTGTGCAAACTGTGGCATCCATAACAAAGCCCCGATAGAAAGAGTGGCTAAGTACGCGCAAGAACCTGGTCTTCTTTATTGTCATAAGTGTAAAACCAATCCGGATTTAAATAAGGTGTCCAAAGAGTTCTTTATCAGCATCAGCAATATCCACAAGGCTGTTTGGTTGATCGTTAAATTCCAGTGGGATTTATTTTCTTCTGTCGGGCTTGAGCCCGGCTCAGACGACGTTCTTTTCGGTGCGTTTCACATCGACGACTGATGTCGATGGCGTTGTCCTTCGCAATCTCTCGGCAGATGCGCCGGGACATTCTTGACACGCGCGAATCTGCATTCATTGCTTCGTAAAAACAGTCGGGGCAGGCTTTGCCATCGGAGGTATTCAGTGTTGACTGGCTGGTTCGTATTCGGTTCATGACAACCTCTTTTCAAAACGTTTTTGATTTTATAAAAGCTGTGCTATTCTGGCGGCTAGCTGGCCATGCGATCACCACGCCGATCAGAAAGGATAGAATCCCTTTTGGTGGCGGAATATCTGTCAGCAAAAACCTGATCAACAGGTTTGTTGATCGCCTTGGCTATGGCACGTTGTACCCGGTTGGAAGTCGATTTACCGCTGATGACACGGTGTACGTGCCCCTGAGTGACATTGCATTGTCGAGCAATGCCAGCCTGACTTACGGCGTGCTTCATGAATTCGATCTTGATTTCGATGGGTGTCATATCTGTATTCATCGTGTTTGCCCTTTCGCTCGGTGCTGGAGTGTCTTGTTAAAATGATTTACAAAACGGCATATTTATCTACTGAAGACGATACCTTTTCAGAAGAATTGAATGATGCCGAACTTGAAGGCGTAACGGTTCTTACTCGCATAACCGCTGCCGTTCAATGGGATCAAATAGCTCAACATCTAATCGAGTTTTCATCCGAAAGAGCCATTGATCTTTTCATCGGTTGGCTTGTTTACAAAAAGGCACAAAAGATATCCAAAAAAACCATAATTAATGGCGTGGATGTATCTGCTGGCCCGGCCGAACTCGACAGGATCGCAAAAGACATAAAGAACAAAATCAAAACAGAAACTTGTGGCCCAGATGAACACTAGCCATCTATTTTTATTAATAAATTTCGGCACAGTAGGTTCCTTTTTTAAACGTTTATTTCTTGCGCTTTTCGTTGTGGCTTTAATCTTTACTTGAAATAGATAGTAGTCCCGAATTCCGAACTTTACAAGCATAAAGTTCGGATATCTGTATTTATTTTATAGGTGGTTGTTTTTATGGGGTTTTCTGAGCGGCTAAACAGCTTTATCAAAACAAAAAAATTAAAAAAGAAAGATCTTCCTGAGAGGTGGAATCTTGGGAGGACAACTTTGTTCTCTTACCTCAACGGTGAAAGTGCGCCTACGGTTATTTTTATAACTACTCTTAAAAATGATTTTCCAGAGCTCAATATCAACTGGCTAATCACCGGGGTTGGTGAAATGGAGTCACGACAGACAGGTGTACACCAGGTGGCAACGGGGAATGGGCATATACAGGTTGGTGGAAGCATACAAGGAACTGTTATTAGCGGAGAGAAGGGTGTCAGTATAAATGAATCAGAGACACCTTGGGGGAATGATCAGCTAGTTAAACTTTCACAGGTTTCAAGAGTTCTTGAAGATTATATGGCACCTAAAATTATCAAGGAAATTGAGGCAAAGCTGAAAAAGGAAGTTTAAATTCAGATAAGAGGGGCGGGATATGAAAACAATTGCAAAGGTCATCATGCTGATTCTAATCGTGATGGTTATCAAAGATCTAAGTGGTGATGAAACAAATAAAAACACTCAACAATCAGAGAATAAAAGCGTTTCAGTCAGTTCTGTCATTGACCAATCAAAAGCAGAAAACGGCAGAAAACTCTTTATAGAAATTCTTTCAGACAATCCAACTATCGATCGTTTCTATTATTCACCGTCCCTTGCCGGTGGCATCACTGAAATCCCGACCATCAATCTAAATCTCCCGTCAGGGATATGGGACCGTTTAAGTTTATCTCAGCAAGACATTCTCAAAACATACGCATCAAGCGAAGTCATCAATGCCTGGATAAACCCCTTTAAATATTCCCCTGTCACTGAAGGGGCACCAGTGGGTGCCAAATTAAGAAAAAATGCAAAAAAAATGACAATACACGATTGGGCTATCTACGAAGGAAAGCTGACCAACAATGGTCGCGACATCATTTCAGATAGGGTAGTTGCTCGCGGAAAATAATTTTATTGAAATGAGGTTTTTATGCCGGAGGGAATCAAGCAAAAAGCAGATGGAAATAACAACCTCCAGGTCGGTGGAAATATGACCGTCAATGTTGGCAAAAACGAGACAATAGTCACTGAACGACTATTGAAAGTTACCTACATACTGCTTGCCATCAGTATTGTCTGTACCTCACTTCCTCACCAGGGAATCAATTTAATCACCTCTCTGGCAGCAGCGTTGCTGTTCTTATTTGTATGCGCATTGACCTGGGATCTGCGCCGATCCGGAAATTCAACCTCCTTTAAAAAACAAAAGACAATGGTCCTAGTCCTGGTGCTTATGTCTATCACCACCGGCTGCACCGGGCCGATGCTCGCCCACGTTCCAGATCCTGCAATTATTGAACTGGTCAAAAACTATAAATCCGGTGTCGACCAAGGCGTCGGCTTTTTCGGTTTTGGACTGGAAAAAATCAGTATTAAATCCGCCGCAAAAAAAGGTGGAATAGAAGAAGTCTACTTCGCCGATCAGATCCGAGGCTACGGGCTTATCAGCTACAGAAAAGTCAGCGTATTTGGAGAATAAACAATTTTTCTGAAAGGAAGGGACTATGGCTAAAAAACCGATGGATACCGTTACCTACGACCTAAAAAAGGGGAACAAAGTTGTATATCGAGGAACCACAAATGATCCTGAACGCAGAATGCAAGAGCATATAGATGCCGGAAAGAAATTTTCAGGGATAAAAATTACATCTAGGAAGATGACCGAGGAGGGTGCAAAGAAGAAAGAAGCTGAAGCTCTAAAGACATACAGACAAGGCCATGGTGGCAATAATCCCAAGTATAACAAAGACAACGATGGTTAATTTTGTGGTTGTATGAATGAGTGACGTTATAAATATATCCATAGAGGCTGGCTGGCTGGATATTATTCAGTCTGTTGTCACAATTGTCGCTTTCCTCATTGGTGGTTTTTGGACGTATAAAATATATAAACAAAAACGCCAAAAATACCCACGAGCAGAAATTGAGCAGCAAGTTCAGTCCAGAGTATTACCTGATCAAAGAATATTACTTTTTGTTGATATTAAATTAACCAACATAGGAGAGGTTTTGATCACTCCTAAATCCCTTTTTTCTCAGGTTGAAAAAATTTTACCACTGGATCAACAGGATGGGGATTTCTACACTCTCGATCGGGCCAAAGGAGAAACGGAACTTCCGTGGCAATGGGCCAAAGGTGGAGAGCGGATGGAGAAAAAATACGAAGGTCGTAATGTTGAAATAGAGCCCGGTGAATCAGAATCATTTCATTTTGAATTTATTATCGCCGAGCCGATAGAAACGGTGAAAATTTACAGTTATATTAATAATGCTTTTAAAAGAGAACCAAGTATCAGTAAAAAGTTCAAAGCTTTCAATGAACACCGCAATAAACCGGAATCTAAAGATATAGGTTGGTCGACAACAATACTTTATGACTTGATCGGAGGAAAAAATGGGAACAAAACAGACGCCACCAAAAACACCACCGAGAGTGATGGCTCAGAATCAGAAAATTCCTAAACCACCACCTACATCACCACCACCAAAAAGTCCTTCTCAGACAAAAAAGTGAATCTAGAAACGTTAAATTTATTATTTAAATAGGAGATAGGATGATGGAAATAAAAATTTTAAATGAGCAGAGTGTACCGAAAAAAGAACCGGTTAAAATTGAACGAAGACAGCAAGGCCCCAAGAAAAAACCTGAACCTAAACCAGCTAAAGAAGAGAAACAATGAAATAGATGAAAGGAAAACTTCAATGGCTAAAACTCAAAAACCTGCATCAACTTCAGTAATAAAACAAGGCAGCCCTAAACCACCACCTAAACAGTCACCACCAAAAAAATAAGGATAAAAAAATTGAGAGAAAAAGACTAAAACAAGCCGGGGAAGGTGGTGGAAATAGCTTTAAATCAACAGCAACCTAAAAAAGCTCCATCACCGAGACCACCAAAGAAAGAGAAATAAATTTTGCCGATTTGATTTTATCAAAACATTCTTGATAAATAGACATATCGTGGGTAGTGGAAAGCATCCGACAAGCAACGTAAATCTAAGTTATCGTAATTATACGGGTTGAGTTATCGTGCCCCCCTTCAGCTCAGGGACGTCATTATCCCTGGCCGCGACCGGATAATTGTCTGCGTTGTCATAACTGGCATGTCTGGGGACATGGGTATGTCCAGCGTTATTTCGATGGTTTTACCGGCGTCATCCTCATGAAGT
>JAKIUD010000092.1 GCA_021647765.1 Desulfuromusa sp.
ACATTCCTCGCTACCTCAGTGAGGTTACTTTCCGCTGGAATAATCGAGTTCCCGTGGAAAAGAAGCGAAACGGATTGTCAAAGATCGTGATGCGAACAAAACCAGTGCTGGAGCAATTCGAAAATCTTTTGCAACATGCTGTCGGTACTCAGTTACGAAGAACTATTTGGGGCGGTATTACTCAACCGCAGCCTTTTTATTGTGGATAGAACCGAAAAGTTATGGAAATACTAAACGAGCTGAGCCTTTGCACATTTAGGACAAAGGCCATAGAGTTCATGGCGGTGTCGTTCAATCTTAAAATTATACCTGGCAGCAACCTGCTCCTGAAGCTTTTCTATGCGTGGTTCGGTAAACTCGACAATCAAACCACAGTTGGTACAAACCAGGTGATCGTGGTGCTGATTTATATCTAAAGGTTCAAAGCGGGTTTGCCCGTCACCAAAATCCAATTCGCTGGCAATCCCACATTCTGCAAATAGTTTCAGAGTCCGATGCACAGTCGCGTAACCGATATTCGGATGTTGTTTGCGTAATTTAAGATAGAGATCTTCGGTAGAAAAGTGTGATTTTGAAGCGAGAAATGCCTCCAGTATCGTTTTCCTCTGGCAGGTATTTTTTAATCCTTTACTCCGAATATAGTCACTGAATATGGTCATCTGATCCATCATATAAGCCCTCTGGGAGAAATTGAAAATGACAATCAGAAAGCTAGAGGAATTAGCGGGTAAGATCAAGAGGAAACTGGTAAAACCGTAGAATCAGTTGGGCTTTCTTACAAAAATAAGAATAATTTATAAGCTGGCTGGTCATCAACCAAGAGAGGGGGGGAAAAGCTGATAGAGAAACCCCGCAATACGACTGAACAGATCAAAGAATAGCAAAATACCAGCAATCATCAACAAGACCCCTGTCACTATCTCGGTGATACGAATATGTTTTTTGAAGCGATCAAAAAATCCAAGAAAGGAGTGAAATAACAGCCCGGAAATAAAAAAGGGCAGACCAAGACCAGCTGAATAACTGGTTAAAAGAAGAATCCCTTTTCCTATACCGCCAGAACTGCCAGCAGCAATCGCTAAAATAGCTCCAAGAATTGGCCCGATACAGGGGGTCCAGCCTGCAGCAAAGGCAATCCCGACCAGAAAAGTTCCGATAAAACCGGTTGGTTTATTCCGCAGTTGAACCCGTTTTTCACCCAGCAACATGCTGAAATGAAACAACCCGCTCAGATGAATACCAAACAAGAAAATCAGCACCCCACCAACTTTCTGGAGTATCCCCAAGCCATCATGCAGGTAAGTTTGGAACGATGCAGAAGCCAACCCGGCCAAGCCACCCAAGGTGATAAATACCGCTGAAAATCCGGCAATAAAAACCAGTGAATGTAAGACAACTGTCAAACGAACCTTATTGCTGGCATCAGATTGTTTTAACTCAGCAAAAGAGAGTCCGGAAATATAAGTCAAGTAAGAGGGAATCAGCGGCAGGACACAGGGAGAAAAATAAGAGAGGAGTCCCGCAGAAAACGCAATCCAAACAGTGATATCAGTGCCAACATCCATATTAACCTCAGTAAATATTTTAACCGTTGACTAAAAAGTCAATCAGTTTAAAAGTTTGTCCAGAAAACCAGTCACGACCGCCGATGATTTTTTCAACCACAACCCCATTGCGGTCGATAATAAAACTTTCAGGGAAGCGGAAAACACCATAAGCGTTTTGTGCAATACCATCCTTATCAAGAAGAATCGGGAAACTGTACGGCGTTCTCTGTAAAAATTTGGTCACCGCCTGTTCTCCATTTTCTTCAACATTAATTGCCAGCAGGATCAAACCCTTCTCTTTAAAATCACGGTAAAGCTGCTCCATAGAAGGCATCTCCTCCCGACAGGGAGGGCACCAAGTTGCCCAAAAATTAAGGATGACCACCTTACCACGAAGCTGGGATAAACTAACCTTTTCCCCTTGCATATTGGTCAAAGTGAAATCGGGGGCGACATTCCCAACCAGACCACTCTGAGAAACCTGTGGTTCTGAGGTTGAACTATCGCAACCGGTTAAGAATAAGACGGTAAGGAGAAATACAATTCCGTATATAATAATTTTAAACTGCTTCATTCTTTGTTCCTTATGAACTGTGTAACTAAACACCTATGCACTGAAAATGCATAGGTTCGAAACAGGACTGAAAAATCAAAAACCATCCCCTTCTCCGCCTTGACGGTCACCTTCCCCCTCAGGGAGAAGGGAACAGAAATAGCAACTGAAAGTCTTGGACTAAAGTCCATGGTTTTTACCAGCGTGTTGGAACAATAAATAACATAACCATCTTGCATCTCAGCTTCAGGTCACCTTGACCGAACCTCAATCACCAAACTCTCAATGTAGCCCAGCTAAATTTGCGATTTTAAGAAATGGGAATACTATACTTTTCTATACGATAGAGCAATGTATGACGGAGGAATTTGCGGAAAATACTTTTATTTCCCTGACAACGCCTGAGCGCTTCGTCAACCACCCCCTACAGCGCTCCGGCATTAGATGATAAAGAACTGGGTATCGGCGAGTACAGTGACCGTGCATAAAAAGCTTTACTTCGCCAGAAGAAAAAAGGGTGTCGGACGAGACCCTTTTTTCTATCAATGAGATAGACAGGCGGTTATATCTGGGCTATTCTGCTCGGACTTTTTGGAGCCAACATGCAGCCGTTTATCGAAACACTCACAATTGTTTTCCCAATTTTTTTAGTGATCGGACTGGGAACTCTGCTCAAACAGCTTCGACTCTTCGATGAAGCATTTCTCCAACAAACCAATCGACTGGTTTACCAGGTTTTTTTGCCATTATTACTTTTCTATAAAATTAGCAAAGCTGATTTTTCCAGCTTTTTTAATGCTCCCCTAGTGATCGGATCAAGCCTGGTCATAATTATCGGCTTTGCTCTTACTTATTTTTACACCGGAAGGCGCCAATATGCAGCGGCAATCCGCGGCAGTTTTTGCCAGGGAGCATTCCGTGGCAATTTGGCATATATCGGGCTGGCTATCTGCTTGAATGCCTACGGAGAAGAAGGATTAACCAAAGCTGGTATCCTGATGGGTTTTCTGGTTCCAGTATTAAACTTGTGCGCAATTCTCGCACTTCTCCTGCCACATCAGGGGAGAGGCGAGGAAAAAACTCCAAATTTGATTGCACAAACCATCCTTAATCCACTGATTATTGCATCTTTTCTTGGCATTATCTGGAGTTTCTGGAGCTTGCCAATTCCAATAATTATCGACCGATCCCTGAGCATTACCACCGGCTTGGCATTGCCCTTGGCACTTCTGGCTATTGGTGGGAGCTTCTCTCTGGAACGGCTAAAAGGTGATCTAAAACTTGCGGGAACTGCCAGCACGATTAAACTTGTTCTGCTCCCATTGCTGGCACTCCTGCTGCTTGTTTCGATGGGGGTCTCCAATGCAGATTTGGGGATCGGGATTTTAATGGCCGGAACACCTGCGGCAACGGCAACTTATATTATGGCTCAACAGTTAAAAGGCGATGCTGAGCTGGCAGGATCTATCGTCATGCTGTCAACCCTTGCGTCTGCCTTCAGTTACACTGTCCTGCTATTATTATTTAAAAGCACCGGACTGCTATAATCCAACAGTTTTTGGAACAATTATGCGAGAGAACTACCTTCCTTTTGATATTGGCCGACGCTTTACCATCGTTCCACCAGACAATCTTTCTGTCGCAGATAATCGTATCCAGTTGATAATGGATCGGGGTGCCTTTGGATCGGGAGAACATGAAACAACTCAAAGCTGTTTGGAAATACTGGAAACCCTTCCAGCAGGAGAAAATCAAAAAATCCTTGACCTTGGTAGTGGTACAGGAATCCTGACAATTGCAGCACTCCTTTTGAACCCGGGACGTGCCTGGTGTGTTGATATTGAGCAAAGTGCGATCACCAGTTGCAAAAGAAATTGTCGCCGCAACAAGGTTGATCATCAAATCACTCATGTCTGTGGAACACTCAAACAACTTGAAGAAAGTGGCTTTAATCTGATTCTTGCCAATATTTATGGGAATATTCTGCTGGATGTTGCAGAAGACCTGATCAATAAAGCAGAGACCGGGACACGCCTGCTTCTTTCCGGGATTTTATGGGAATACAATTTTGATGTCCGGCAGAAATATCAGAAACTCGGTTGCCGGGTGGTAAAAAATCGACTACTGGATGAATTCAGTACAATATTATTACAAAAACTTTAACCCAACTGCGGTAAAATCCATTATTTCAATAACTCCCCTGCTAACCAGCGGGGCAGATTTGTTTCGAGCTGTTGCAACCGATGACCACAGACAACACTGACATCGTTATCCTGACAGCGTTTTAAGTCTTCCTGTCTCATTTGCCGATAGCTGACCAACAAAGCTCGCCCGTAAGTCCCTCCCATTAAATCACGCAGATTATCAAGTTTATAGACAACATCATCCCCTTTGGTCTTTTCTCCCCGCAACTGCGCCGTTTTACACTCAATGACATGCAATCGATTTGCATAAGTACAAACAACATCCAGCTCATTCTTGGTTCCACGCCGGTTTTCAATGACAACCCCGATCGCAGCGTCCATGACCCGACCTTTGCGCCGCAGATTTTCTATTAATCCATAAACATAATGTTCCAGCCAGCCGCCCTGCACCAGACGGCGGGAATTTTCGCTACTAAAACCGAGTCGATCCCCGGCAACAGTCAAATGTCCAGCAGTTTGAAAAAGTGTTATCAAATCAATAAACTGGTGATCATTTATCGTCGAGCGATCCAGTTCACACCATAAATGTTTTTGTGCAGCACCGGCAAAATAGTTCAAACGAGCAAGAACTTTTTCCCAGTGGGTTATCTCGTCAATAAGAGTTTGATATAATTTTAGGTTCTCAGGCTGTAGTTCAGGATTCTCTTCGGCAACAATTTTATAGCCATAACACTTTAAACCGGTTTTCACCTTCAACAGATCAGGCAGATGAGAGGTCTTTTGCGGAGAAGTCAGAAAAACAACCGCTTCATTCTCGGTATCAATATAGAAAACTGGCAGACCCAAATCACGAAAAACGCCATAGGCTCCAAGCGCCATCACTTTTGTCCCACCCGTTGCATTCAACATCAGTTTCCGACCAGAGTAAGAAGCAACAATATCCAGAACAGCATCGCGAATATCTTCTATCCGATAAGCCTTAACCTCCCTTTCAATCACCAAACAACCAGCATCACGCAACAATAACTTCAGCCTTGCAGCTGCACTCATCATTTTGGGAGTAACCAGTAGAACAACATCATCGGGACGAGTAGCTATATCCAAAGCTGGCAACAGATTTGGGAGCAATTGATCGGAGACAAGACAAACATGAACATCGGCACGAACCACCGCTAACCTCCACTATAAATATAGCCTCAATTTTCTGCATTACAAACTAAAGCTGTGACAAGACCCACTCCAGCCGCTCCAATTTATCACTACAACCAATACTGCCAGCAGCATCGGCGCGACAAACTTCAATCAGCAATGGAAACAGCGATAGAGCACAAAACCGTCGTTGCCGCAGGGTCAACTTTTTAAATACTGTATTTCCCCAATCGAGGGCAAAGTGATGATTTTTGACCAACCAGGTCACATCTTCAATCAGGCTTGTCAACTTCAACCGATTGAGAACATCCGGGACAAGTTCAGCACTTTTTTCGACATGACCATGAGCCCGCCATTGATCGTTCACAAACTCTGTCGTTGTCAACTTACCAATATCATGCAGCAACACTGCCCAGAACACCCGTTCATCAGCAGCAGGATCGACTGCTGCAACAGCCAACCGGGTATGAATGTAGACATCCCCTTCGGTGTGAAACTTTTCCGGTTGTTGTACTCCGCGCAGCGCCGTTAATTCGGGCAATAAATTTTCCAACTCAGATGTTTTTGTCCACACATCAAGGCGCCGTTGCCAATCACCTGAACGCATCAAAGCAGATCTATCCCTGCCGGCAACAACGGAAACGAGGGCAAATTTTCCCGCTTAATTCCAGCAAACTGCAATGCTATCAGCAACATTTTGGCATAAGTTTCGGAACTCACCGGAGCAAAGCCGTGAGCCAGCAAAGACATATTACGAATCCCCAGAACCTTTTCCAACTCCGCCGCCGACTCGAGATAGGCGTTACCCAATGGGTCATCCAGACTTGCCAGTAAAGCATAGCTGCGTCCCAAAGGAATTTGAATTTTACCGGTAAAAACATTCAGGGAGTAATCACGCAGACCCGAATGAAGGGATTCTGGCACCTTGCTGAGGTCAAGATCAGAGTTGTCAAGTTCATAAACTGTTTTCAGGCGAATCTTTGCTATTTTTTCGATGACACTGTAAAGCCGAGCCACAGCATCGTCATACTTATACTCAATCTCACCCCGCCTGGTCGCATTGGCAAGTAAATCAGCAATAAATGTCTGACCATCAACATTAATATTTGCTGAAAGTTGTTGCTGTTCTTTTTTGGAAGGATTAGGTTTAAATAGCAGAGTATCCCGTAAAAGGGTATCCAGCCGTTGTTGACACACAACCAACTGTTGCAAAAACACTTTTAACTCAACACTCGAATGCCCCTGAATAAACGGTCTCAGCTCGCCGATTCCCCGCTGCAACAAGCCACCAGCCCTCTTATAGTCAAAGTTATCCCACTTATAAAGTCCGGCGGAAACATGCTGTAAACCAGTAAAAAAAGGCTGACTCTCCTCAACTCGCACCGCCGTTTTTTTGGCAAGGCTTTCTACTTCACGATAGCTGCAACGGTTGAACAACAGGCGGATTTCCTGCAAATCATTGACCGCCAGAACGTCCCAGGGATTTTTCCGGTAGAGCATCTGCTCCCTGCCGTTAATAACGACCCCCAGATTATCCTTATCCCTGGCAGTTCCGCCAATATAACTGAAAGGGCAACCAAACCTTGACAAGCACAGCACCAGCGCCGCCGACATGGTTTTGGTACCGCCGGTGTAATCGCCCTGCAATACTGAATAATCGAGATCCCATTTTGCCAGCAATTCTGGCAACCGTCGCAACAACACCCGTACCGAAGCCTGTAAATCCTCCCCATTTTCTGTTTCGATAATCTCGTGATCGACCAGGCGATAATTTAATTCTGGCTCAACTCCATGACGAACTATTTTACGGCTATCACGCGACGTAAAATAGATAACATAAGCGGGCTTCTGGCTATTTATACTGTAAATAACCGGCTCCGCAGAACCACCAACTGAAACCAACAAAACATGTTTCTTATTATTCTTCTGTTCCATCTCATCAATCCTCACAACACCAAAAAACCCCTATCCTCAACAACCAAATTTTCGCCAACAACATACCACAAATAATCACACTGTTTACAAAGGGGGAAATATTTAACCCCATCTTCGAGAAAATCCATCTCCGCTTCAGTCCGGTCACGCAGTTCCCGAAATTGTGCCAGGGAAACATCCGCTTCAAAAATTGATCGCTGAACCCGCAAACCGTAATCAAGCATAACTTTGGCAACCCGCTGCAAGCGTCTACCATTGGCAATATCGTAGGTAATCAACATATTCATATTCCCCCCTAACAAATGAGAAATTCCATTTGGGTAACCTTAATCCCTAACCCAGAGACACACACCCGCTTTTGGCAACGGGAGCAGATACGATAAACTCGCAAGGAATCGGTTTTAGGATCAAGCAACGCTTTGGCGGTAGCGACAATAACCTGCAACGCCTCCAGGTCAACCTGACACTCGAATACCGATTTCTGGGTATTCAAACCATACTCTTTAAGAAACTTGTGCAATCTGGTGCGAGCTTTATTGGAAGAGACATCGTAAGCAATAATTGCCAGCATAACGACTTCATTTCAGCAGCAAGGGTTGGTATTCGATTATTTCCCCCTCAACCACCCGGCGGTACTGGCGCACCTGAAAAACCAGCGCTTCAGCATAAGAGATCCGTTTTTCTGCCAGGGGATGATAAAATTCTGTTGCCAGTTTGCGCTCAAAAGCGGTTAAAACCTGGCGAAATGCACTTGGAGTTAATTTGATCTTCCACTTGTCGCCGGTCGCTGCCGTTTCGGCAGAATCGAGGGTCTGCTGCGAAGGGATATCAAATACCGCCTCACCATCACAACTGTTCATCTGTCCAAGCGGATCATTCAACACCGCGACTAGGTCAGCTGCAGAATCATTGACTTTTAACTGTGATTGCGCCAGTCGTTCTGGCTCTATCCGTTCAAAATCCCCTTCCTGCAAACTCCGCAAATTAAACAGCGACAGAGTCAAGGTATCAGCCAGGATCGCCCGGAACTCCTCGACCAGATCCAGCGGCAACGCCTGACGCCCGTAGTCACTCCGATGCAGTACGCCAGGATAAGGGTCAAGACCAGCAATTCTGATCGCCGCATAAACCCGGTTGATCAACATGGTATAAAGCAGCGAAAGCACCGAATTGACCGGATCTGTCGGGGGACGGCGAACCCGCCGAGTAAATCCGAAATCGTGGTCAAGCCCCAACCGAAAACCAGAAAAATAGGCCGAGGCGGCACTCCCTTCATACCCCATCAGCACATCAATGGATGCCGCCGCCGAAAGATTATCCAAACTATGACGAACTTGCTGGATACATGGCTCCACCGCACGGTTTTTACGCGTCCGAGCAATCCGCTGCAACACAGTAATCATGTTCAAAAACTTGCCACGGAGTAATTGACGCGATACCCGCAAACAAAACTCCTGATCATCCAACAACAAAAATTGTTTTTTCCGCAAAAATATATTTTTCGATTCAGAAGAAGATAAACGCCCAAGATAACGCCCATCGAAACGGAGAAAAACTGTATCAATCTCCTCTCTCAGCAAAAAAGCCAAAGCCGATGCCGTAAGTTCGACCCGACCACAGATGATAAGTTGCTGTAATTTATAGGTAAACAAGGTGTGATGAGTGGCACCATCTTTTTTAACCAGCAGATGTCGCCCTTCTTTGACGATTTTTGCCCCCTGTGTTGTCACATAAACAACCATGATTCCTCCTTTTTTGGAGTAATCATGCAGAAAAAAAGACCATTTGACCAGAACAGCAATGTTGCAGAGAAAGACAGTTGATAATGGAAAACCAGGTAAAACAAAACTTAGTTCGGGGGGGAGGGTTGGATAATAGGTAAAACACCTTCGGTGTTGCCACCATTGCCGTTATTGTTTAGTCATCTCATGCTTTTTTGCGATGCCAGCAATTTTAGCTTATTGCTTTTTTCTGTGTCCTCAGTAGCGAACCTTGTCTTGAACCGTCTCTTTATCAGAACCAACATCAGGTTTTCATAATCCTAATTGGAAACTTTTCCAGTTCCTTATCAATACTGGCAAGACAGACTTTTTCCAACTTTGCCTGTGCAGCGAGCATGCGATCAAATGGATCACGATGTGCCAAATTCCATTCCCCGGAAAGTTGTGCATGCTCAGGAGTAATCACAAGGGGGTGAAATCCAGCTTTTTCAATCCATACTGGAACATTTTTTGCCACTTGTGCCGCTTCTGGCAACTTTCCCAAGCGATATTTTGTTGAAATTTCCCACACCGAAGCTGAACTTACCAGAATTGTGTTAGCTGGATTTGAAATAGTATCCCGTATCTCCACTGGTAACTTTGGATCATCAAAAAGCCACCAGAGAAAGATATGAGTATCAAGCAATACCGTTACTTCTCCCACGCCTCTAACTCCTGATCCGGTAATGGTTCAAAAAAATCTGCAGTCACGGAACCTTTAGCAATTCCAGGAGTACGCTTTTCAACTGGAGCAAAAGGAACCAGTTTTGCGTAAGGCTTTCCTGCCTTGGCGATAATAATCTCTTCACCGGTATGAGCGCGAGATAATAACCGGGAAAATTGTGTTTTTGCTTCATGGACATTTATCGTTTGCATAGGTCTACCTCCCTTAGTCTACAGGCTTAGTCTACCACTTATCCCCCATGACCACAAATATAATTGAATGGGTAATGGGTAATGGATAGTTGACACTGGATATTTCATATAGTGGCACAGCCCACAAGAAAATTGTCGAGCAAATGGCTCTGGGTTAGCTGAGCCCTATTGTTGTTTCAAAAATATGCAGTTGCTTGAGGGATTTGGGAACTGCCAGGTTTG
>JAKIUD010000014.1 GCA_021647765.1 Desulfuromusa sp.
AAATTGCGATGGCATTTTAGTCGAGCGATGACAAAACAGGTCAAACCGGCGTATCGAAAACCTGACAGTCCCGAAGGTCGTTGAGACCGAAAATTCGATAAGGACGATACGCGCAGATTTCATCGAGATCCGAGAGATCATAAACTCTCTCATAAAGAGACCGGATATACGGCAGCAATCCTGTCCCTGTTATCATTGACAAAAAAACCTTGCAATTAAGGGGGAGACCATATATGGGGACACGTAGCAAGTACCTATTCCCAGAATACTTATTTATAGTCGGAGTTTGCCTTTTTAATCTACCCTTTGTGGAAAAAAAATTCTATCTGCGACACATCCCGCGACCTTGACCTCGACCAGCTCCACGCCCTGCACCCATACCACGACCCATGCCACGACCTGCACCAAATCCCATCCCCTGCCCAACTCCGGGGAGTGCCCCTGGGCATTGTGGGGCTCCAGCGGGAGTTCCATTGGCGGCCGGCTGGTTCTCAATCGGAGCAGAATTGTTTTGCTCACTTTGAGCGTTGTTTTGGGGAATACCACCAGCTTTCAGTTGATCCAGCACCCCCTGAACGGTACCGGTGATATTTTCGTAATAAGGAATCTTGGCCTGATTGAGAACTTCTGCAGCTTTTGGACCAACACTTCCGGTATAAAGGGCTTCAACACCGTACTCTGATAAAATTTGTGCTGCTCCAGTTCCTGCACCATTCGCTGCACCGACACCATCGCTATTATTATGGGCTGTGACTTCACCTGTTTCAGTATTTATAATCATGTAATAGGCAGCCCGTCCGAATCTTGGATCAATTTCTGACTGCAATGAATTTTCTAATGCGGTTATTGCTATCAGCATATTTATGTATTCTCCTGTAGGGGCGAACCCGTGTGTTCGCCCAGCTGTGTCTCGTCTAGCATTGGGGCAGACACGCAGGTCTGCCCCTACAAAATTCTAACGTCTTCCTCTGCCGCGACCCGATCCTTGGTTACGACCGGTACCACCGCCAGCTCCTAAACCCTGACCCGGTTGGTCAGCTAACCCTTGGTTGCGACCTAATCCTAAACCTTGGCCTTGTCCAAGTCCTTGTCCGCGTCCAGCGACCCCGGCTCCTTGTCTGCGATCAGCAACCCCTAATCCCCGACCTGTCATTGCTCCTTGACCTTGTGGTCCTGTTCCATCTCTTCCTGGCATAACTGCCTCCTTTTTGTTGTGTGGTTAATTTTAAGTTACAGGGATACAGTAAAGTATCGACGGCCGTAACTTTCTATGTGCATATGCACAAAACTAGATTAATACTGCTTTCCGGAATTGTCAAGAATAAATGTGCATATGCACAAAATAATTATAAGGGAGAGTTATGTGTTGTGGGGAATGAGAATTTTGTGGTTAGTTTTTATTTTTCATTAAAGATTGACACTTAGAATTTTCTGCCATTTAATATGGAGGAGAACACAACCAAAGAGAGAAGGGAGGTTTATTTTTTCGAGATCGTTATAGAAAATAAATTTGTAACTCACTAACAATTCTGGATCATCAACATTTTGAACATGAGGAGGAGAGATGAAAAAGAGAGCTTTAAGTATTATGATAGCGCTGGCATTTGTTTTGGTATCTTTTGTCGGAGTTCACGCTGCCTCAACGGTCAAAATCGGTTTTACTTACATTATGTCGGGCCCATTCTCTGCGTATGGGCAGTTTGCCAGGCAAGGTGCAGAGATGGCAATTGAGGAGATAAATGCTGCCGGGGGAATTAATGGCCAGCAGGTTGAAGGATTCTTTGAAGACTCCACAGGAAAAGCTGATGTTGCCCTGCGAGCAATTAGAAAACATGTTTATCAAAACAAGGTCGATATCCTGATAGGACTCGATTCAAGTGGCGTGGCAAAAACGGTTGTTCCTTCCATCGAGCAGATGAAGACTCCGTTAATTATTACTCATGCAGCAACTCCAGATGTTACCGGGAGTGTTTGTAATAAATATACTTTCCGAATTTCCCTGAATCTGGCTCAGAATGTCAAGGCTGCTAGTCTGTTGGCTAATGAGACCGGAGCAAAAAAATGGACGACTGTCGGCCCCGATTATTCTTTTGGCCACCAATCCTGGGAGTATTTTGAAAAATATCTGAAACAACTTAATCCTCAGGCAACCTTCTTGCCAAAAGATCAGGTCGTCTTTTCTCCATTTAAAACGACAGACTTCAGTTCATATATCACCAAAGTGATGAACAGCAAGCCTGATGGTGTATTTATCTCTCTGTGGGGAGGGAACCTGATAGATTTTGTACGTCAGGCCAGCAGCATGGGTTTTTTTAAACAGAAATATGAAGTTCTCTTTTCACTTGGCGCTGCAACAGAGGTTCTGACCGCATTAGGCGACAAGATGCCGGAAGGTTTATGGGTTGGGACGAGATACTGGTTCTTGGCAAATAATTCTGCTTTGAATAAGAAATTTGTTGCTGCCTATTTCAAAAAGTATGGTGCATACCCCTCATACAATGCTCATGGGGCCTACAGTGCTGTCTATGCATATAAAGCAGCTGCAGAAAAGGCGGGGTCGACTGACAAGATGGCAATTGTTAATGCTCTTGAGGGGTTAACGATAGAGATCCCGACGGGAGTGATTACCTTCCGCAAGGGAGATCATCAAGCTGTCACCGATGCTCATTGGGGGAAAACTGCAGCAGATCCGAATTATCCGCTCCGTATCTTGAAACCAATCAAGATTTTCAAAGGTAAGAATGTTACTCCGGCGATTTCTGAAACCGGATGCTCTTTAGGGGCTGCTATGTAGATCATGAGTTTCACAGCAGAGGTAAACCCTCTGCTGTGAAATAATATTTTTGGGATTTATGTTCAGATAAATAGGATTTATGTAAGCTGGAGGGACTATGGATTTTCTGTTATTGAATATCCTGAATGGGCTGAGCTGGGGGATGTTGCTGTTTCTGATTGCTGTTGGCCTGACGACTGTCTTCGGGGTTCTGGGTGTTCTGAACTTTGCTCATGGCTCTCTGTTCATGTTGGGGGCGTATTTGTGCATGCAGGTGATGCAATATTTTGACTCTTTTTGGCTTGGGTTGTTGCTCGGTCCCCTCTGTGCCGTGATTATTGGTGTTCTGGTTGAAAAATATCTGCTGAAGCGGGTTTATAACCGGGATGTCTCCTTTCAGTTACTTCTGACTTTTGCTATTTTGTTGATTCTCGATGACGGTGTCCGGATGATCTGGGGCTCTGGTTATCACGTTGTTGACCCTCCCGAACTTCTTGCTGGCATTATGACAATTGCTGGGCAAGATTATCCTGTCTATCGACTTTTTCTTATTGTCATCGGTCCGGTTATCGGTGGAATTCTCTGGTCTTTTTTTCATTTTACCAAGTGGGGCAAGATTATCCGCGCTGCTTCTTTTGATAATATTATGGCTGAAGGAGTCGGAATCAATGTCCCCCTGATCTACACGCTGGTTTTTGCCCTGGGAACCTGGCTGGCTGCACTGGGTGGTGCTTTGGCGGCTCCCCAGCAGAGTCTGGTGCCGTCAATGGGGGAAAAAATTATTATTGAAAGTTTTATTGTGGTCGTCATCGGGGGGATGGGAAGCTTTCCTGGCGCTTTTGTCGGCGCGTTACTCCTTGGTCTGCTGGGATCTTTCGGGACGATGTTTGCGGGACAGCTACAGATGGCTATCCCCTACCTTCTCCTTGCGGCAGTTCTCCTGATTAAACCAAATGGTCTGTTCAAGAAGGGGGTGTGATCGTGTTGAAAATAAAATATCACACCCTTATTTTGACTGGAATATTAGTAACTTTGCTGTTTCTCTCACCATTAGTCATCCCCGTTTATTGGGTCATACTTCTTTCTGAAATCCTGATTATGGGACTGATGGCGGTCAGTTTTAATCTGCTGCTTGGCTATGCAGGATTGTTATCCTTTGGGCAGGGGGCTTTTTTTGGCCTTGGTGCCTATACTGCCGCTCTGATGTTGCAGGCAGGTTACGAAAATTTATTTCTGATTTTTTTGGCGGGGATACTGGTTGCCATGCTGGCAGCATTGATTGTTGGTTTCTTTTCTGTTCGATTGGATGAAATCTTCTTTGCCATGATCACCCTTGCCTTCGGCATGATGTTTTTCTCTATTGCCCACAACTGGCGGGATGTTACCGGTGGCAGTGATGGTCTCCCAGTTTTTAACCTGCCAAATTTACAGTTATTTGGCTTAGATCTAACTTTTTATTCCCCGATCAGTATGTATTATCTGATTTTTACGACCGTTCTGATTGCCCTGTTCCTCCTCTGGCTGGTCGTCCATTCCCCTTTTGGTCTAATTCTCAAAGCCACGCGGGAAAATAAGCAGCGGGTTTCTTTTGTCGGAGGGAATGTCCGAAAATTACGAATTGTCGCCTTCACTATTTCTGGAGCGTTTACCGGGTTGGCCGGAGTTCTGTTTTGTCTGTTCAACAATATGGCGACTCCTGAATTTATGCACTGGAGCTTTTCGACCAAGCCGATCATCATGGCTATTATTGGTGGCACAGGAAGTTTCTTTGGCCCTTTATTTGGCGCTGGAATTTTCTTTGTTTTGGAACAGATCATTATCCGCTATACCGAAAATTGGATGTTTTTTCTGGGAATTATTCTGGTTCCCGTTGTCCTTTTCTTTCCCCAAGGGGTTTTTGGAACACTACAAAATAGATTTTTCAAGCAGAGGTCAAAATGAGTACCGGGGATGTATTACAGATTAAAAATCTTGGACATTCTTATGGGAAATTCAAGGTTATTGAAGATATTTCATTGTCGATTGGCAAGGGGGAGATGTCCGCATTGATCGGCCCCAATGGTGCCGGAAAAACCACTTTTTATAATGCAATCTCAGGAAAATTTCCGCCCACCAGAGGCAAGGTCTTTTTGAATGGAAACGATATTACCGGACTCCCTTCTTATCGTGTCGTTGATAAGGGGATGTGTCGATCTTTTCAGATTACCAATATCTTTAACGACCTTAGCGTAATTGAGAATGTTTTCAGCCCGCTGATTATCCAGCAGAACAAACATTTTAAGCTTTACGGCAATATTTTTAATGACCAGCAGATTAACGAAAAAGCAATGCAGACTCTGGAACAGGTTGGTCTGACTGATCGAGCTGATCAGGTTGTTGCTAACCTCGCCTATGGTGACAAACGACTGGTCGAAATGGCGATTGTCCTGGCTAGGGAGCCGAGTGTGGTGTTGCTGGATGAGCCGACGGCAGGAATGAACCCGGAAGAGACTGAAAATATGATCAATTTGATCAAAAAACTGGCCAAGAATTCGGGAACGACATTCTTTATTACCGAACACGATATGAAGGTCGTATTCTCTCTGGCAGAAAAGATCTATGTCCTCCATCAGGGTCATCTTCTCGCCTGTGGCAATCCACAGGAAATCCGAGCCAATGAACAGGTTCAGGAAGCGTATCTGGGGAGAAAAGTCCATGCTTAAGGTTGATGATATCCATACTTACTACGATGATAGCTATATCCTCCAAGGGGTTACTCTGAAAGTGAATGTCGGGGAGATTGTCTGCCTTCTGGGGAGAAATGGTGCTGGAAAATCAACAACCCTGAAAAGTATCATGGGGTATAATCATCCCCGCAAAGGGAAGGTATATTTTCTGGACAAAAATATTTCCAGACAGTCCGTCTATAAAAATGTCCGGATGGGGCTGGGCTATGTTCCTGAAGACCGCCGGATTTTTTCTGAACTATCGGTTCAGGAAAATCTTGAGGTCTCCTTCAGTAGTGCAGTGGAGACACAGTGGACAATTGATGAGCTGTTCAAAACCTTTCCTCTCATGGAAAAACTCAGACATCGTAAGGGGGGTGGGCTTAGCGGGGGAGAACAGCAGATGGTTGTCATTGCCCGGACTCTGGCTTGTCAACCGAAAATGATCCTTCTTGATGAGCCTTGCGAAGGGCTGGCCCCAGTTATTGTTGAACAGCTGAGTGAAATTATCTGCCGCTTGAAAGAGCACTTTCCCATCCTGTTAGCAGAGCAGAATGCCAACTTTGCTCTCGAAGTTTCTGATCGTGGCTATGTTATTGATAAAGGGGTTATTCGCTTTTCCGGAACCAAGGAGGAGTTGCAGCAGAATGATGAGATCAAGAAACGCTATCTCTCTGTCTGATCAATACTCCCCAGAATAAACTGTCGCTCAAACTATTCTGTTAGTCCCGCCAGCCGTTTCATCTCGGCAATTTCTTCGGGCCATAATTCTGGATTGGTGGTTTCCAGAACCATGGGAATGCCGTCAAAACGTCCATCGCCCATAATATATTTAAAACAGTCCCAGCCGATCTCACCGGCACCCAAAGGGGCGTGGCGGTCAACTCTGCTTTCGTAGGGGGTTTTACTGTCGTTGATGTGCATCCCTTTTAGATACTTAAAGCCAACAACCTGATCGAATTCGGCAAAAGTTTTTTCGCACATTTCCGCTCCCCGTAGGTCGTAACCGGAAACGAAAGTATGGCAGGTATCAAGGCAGACTCCGACCCGATCTTTATTATCGATCTGCTCGATAATTTCAGCTAAATGTTCGAAGCGGTAACCAAGATTGCTCCCCTGACCCGCGGTATTTTCAATCACCGCAGTGACCTCAGAAACTTGTTGCAAAGCTAAATTGATCGATTCGGCGATTCGGCTTAAACAATCAGCTTCGCTCATCTGCTTTAAATGGGTTCCTGGATGGAAATTAAGGTACCTCAGGCCCAATAGCTGACAGCGCTGTAACTCATCAATGAAAGCGTTGCGCGATTTCTCCAATTTTTCTGTTTCAGGGTGACCAAGGTTAATCAGATAGCTGTCATGGGGGAGAATCTGCTCCGGTTTGAATTGATGTTTTTGGCAATTCTCCTTGAATTTCGTAATTGCCTCTTCGGTCAATGGTGAGCTTTTCCATTGTTTTTGATTTTTCGTAAACAGGGCAAAAGCGGTTGCGCCAATTTTTGCGGCATTCAGAGGGGCATTAAAAACACCTCCCGCCGCACTCACATGTGCTCCAATATATTTCATAATCTAAATTTACTCTCTTTCTTTTTTCAGGCATGATGACAATCGAAGAATTAGTGATTGTTTTCTAAGTTGTTTCGATCGGCAGAAATTCTCCAGGTCTTGATCTTTCAGTTCTATTTCACCTCTGGCATAGTCGGCGACAAATCTGCAGATTAAGTCGATCAGTTAGTGCACCGTATATATGGCAGAAACCTTTTGGTTTGAAAAGCAGATCTTTCAAGATTTTACCTCTTTTGGTGGATTCCACCTGTTGATTGACACAATTTCTTATGCTGCTAAGCAGGATCGAAGCAGTGTTGTCCCTGTCGGTCGTACTGTTTGCGTTCGGCTTTTTCAAGGGTCATTTTGCTGACACGCAACCATTGCGTAGCAGTTGGCAAACCTGCTTGATCGGTGTGGTTCGGCTGCAGCAGCATTTGCTATTGCACAGGCTATTTCTTGAAGAAAGGACGTGACAGGGTGATTTCTGGCAAACAACATCTGGCGAGGTTTCCCCGTCGTCTTCTTCCGCTTATTGCTCTCCTGCTATTTGCTGTCGCGCTCTGGGTTCTGCACCGGGCTTCGGGCAAATTTCATTACCATGACATCGTTCGTTGGGTGCATGCTGTTTCTGTCACCGACTTGTTGCTGGCTATTGGTTTGACAATACTCAGTTACCTGGTCATGACGGCCTACGATCAACTGGCCGTTGTTTACCTGCGTCATCCCCTGAAAAAAAGTCGGGTCATGCTGGCGTCCTTTATCAGTTATGCCTTCA
Source organism: Desulfuromusa sp. (assembly GCA_021647765.1). GTDB lineage: Bacteria > Desulfobacterota > Desulfuromonadia > Desulfuromonadales > Geopsychrobacteraceae > Desulfuromusa. Next base: position 7,802 of record JAKIUD010000014.1, read on the forward strand.
GCAACAACATTGGATTGTCTTTGATCACAGCGGGTTCCATGCGTTACCGACTCTATTCAGCCTGGGGTCTCTCGGCCGAACAGATCACCAAACTGGTGAGTTTTACCGTAGTGACCTTCTGGCTGGGGATTCTCACTGCCAGCGGGCTGGTGTTCACCCTGCAACCACTGGTATTGCCAGCGACATCACCTCTGCCGATTATTTCGGTTCGAGCCTTTGGAATCGCCTCTCTGCTCCTGGCAGTGGCGTATCTACTCTTGCTCAAGCTGCGGCATGCACCGTTTCAATTGCGTTCCTGGGAATTTGCCCTGCCGTCATTAAAACTCGGCTTTGCCCAGCTGGCAGTTGGTGTGCTTGATTGGTGTCTGGCCGGCAGCGTTCTCTATGTGCTGCTGCCCGAGCAGGTCGCCTTTTCTTTTCTTCAATTACTCGGTATTTACCTGCTCGCGCAGGTTGTCGCCCTGATCAGTCACGTTCCCGGAGGGCTTGGCGTTTTTGAATCGATGATTCTCCTCTTTGCTCCAGAGGCCTCTTCTGCAGAACTTCTGGGTTCACTGCTTCTCTATCGCGGCATCTATTACCTGTTGCCACTGGTTGCAGCAACCTCACTGTTGGCGGTGACGGAAGCGCTGAATCGTAAGGCCGTGGTCGGTCGAATGGTTCAGCTGGTTGGCCAATGGGGAGCCGTTATCGTTCCGCAATTTCTGGCTTTGTCAACGTTGATTGCTGGCGCGGTTCTGTTGTTTTCCGGCGCAACTCCGGCGGTTCCTGAGAGGCTACACTGGCTGCGCGAGTTTATTCCGCTGCCAGTTTTAGAGGTTTCACATTTTCTTGGAAGTTTGGCCGGTGCTGTTCTCTTGTTGCTGGCTCGCGGGCTACAACGACGGCTTGATGCGGCCTACCTGTTGACTCTTATCTTTCTTGCCGGCGGCAGTCTTTTTTCACTCCTCAAGGGGGTTGATTATGAAGAGGCCACGCTTCTGGCGTTAATGCTGGTTGCCCTGATTCCTTGTCGGCGACATTTCTACCGCAAATCCTCGCTCTTTGCCGAATCGTTCAGTCTGGGTTGGATAGTTGCCATTCTGCTGGTTTTTGTTTGCTCGACCTGGCTGGGGGCTTTCGCCTTCAAACACGTAGACTATTCTACGGATCTCTGGTGGCACTTTGCCCTGAAGGCGGATGCTTCCCGTTTCCTGCGTGCAGCAGTCGGTGTCGGGGTCTTGTTGTTACTCTTCTCGTTCGCCAAGTTGTTGAAACCGGCAGCAAGCATTCCCCCGCCGACCGATCGTGAAGGGCTTGATAAAGCCCGGGAAATTATTGCCACAACACCGACAAGCGGAGCCAATCTTGCTCTGCTCGGTGACAAGACCCTTTTGTTTGACGAGGATGATCGTGGTTTTGTCATGTACAGCATCGAAGGTCGATCCTGGATCAGCATGGGTGATCCGGTCGGCCCCCCTGATGTCGCCCGCGATCTGGCCTGGCAATTCCGTGAGCTGGTTGAGTGGCACGATGGACAGACGGTTTTTTATGAAGTCGGTCCCAGCATGCTCCATGTGTACCTCGATATGGGATTGACCCTGTTCAAACTCGGAGAGGATGCCAGGGTGCCGTTGAATGACTTTACCCTGGCGGGCTCAAAACGCCGCGGTCTGCGCTATACTTACCGTCGTCTTGGCCGGGAGGGTTGCTCTTTTGCAGTGATCCCTGCAGTTGAGGTTCCTGCTCTGCTCCCGGATTTACAACGCATTTCCGACTCTTGGTTGAAAGAAAAAAACAGTCGGGAAAAAGGTTTCTCTCTCGGTTTTTTCAATGCCGACTATCTGCTCAATTTTCCAGTAGCTGTCGTCAGGATGGAGAATGAAATTGTTGCCTTTGCCAATTTGTGGACAGGTGCTGAAAAGTACGAGTTGTCACTCGACCTGATGCGTTACAACCCGCAGGCTCCGGACGGAATCATGGAGTATCTTTTCATTCATCTGATGTTGTGGGGACAGGAGCAGGGTTATCAGTTTTTCAGCCTTGGAATGGCACCATTGTCCGGTCTGGAAAATCGCCCCTTTGCACCACTCTGGAACCGGATCGGCGCTTTTATCTTTCGCCAGGGGGAACATTTTTATAATTTTGAGGGTTTGCGCCATTACAAGGGAAAATTTGATCCAGTTTGGGAACCCCGCTATCTCGCCTGCCCGGGGGGGCTTGCGCTGCCACGTATTCTGACCAATACCACGACACTGATTTCCGGTGGGATCAAAGGGGTGCTTGGAAAATGAGCAGGCGTAACCACTACCTGATTGTATTCAGAAGAAAAACACCTGTTACGCTCCTACGCTATTCTCGAGGCAAGCACGGGCAATCGTTTAACCCTCTGTTACAACGGTGAAGAGTCTGGCATGATCTTGGCGAAGGTGTCGCTCGTATGCTGGCGTCGTTGCTGTAAGGGCAAACAGACAAACATAAATTATCCGGCTACCGATTTTGAGAATCTCTCGAACTTTGCGTGGAAGTCGTGTTCGGATCAGTAGTGACTCTATGAAAATATTTTTTATCATTCTTGCAGCTTTTCTCGCCACGGCAATCTTGATTGGTGGTGGGCAGTTCATCCCAATTTCCAAGAATTTTGTTTATTACCTCTGGTGGCGAACAACAGTGTCAGGAATTGCTCAGAAGGGTAGCATCAGGGTCGAAGATGCTGATATCCACTATCGCTATTATGGTAATGGATCCCCGGTACTGCTTCTGCATGGGGGATTAAGTCATCGGCTGAGCTGGTTCTCTCAGGTTCCCTGGCTGGTCGAATCAGGGCGGAAAGTCATATTGATAGATTCCCGCGGTCACGGTAATAGCGGTCTGGGTGACAATGCTCTGAGCTATCGTTTGTTGGCCGCCGATGCGGTTCATGTTCTGGATCAACTGGGTATCCAGCAGACCGATGTCATTGGTTGGAGCGATGGCGCCAATACCGTTTTGCTCCTTGCTCGTTACTGGCCCCAACGGGTTGGTAAAATTGTTGCTATCAGCGGTAATTTTGACCCTTCAGGGATTAAACCTGAAGCACATGATGACAACATCGTCCACAGTTCCGGTCTGAGTTACTGGTTGAAACGCTGGTGGACCGGAGCAGGAGAACAATTTTTTGAACTGGAAGACAAAATCAAACACTTATGGCAGAACAATCCAAAGTTAAAAGCTGACGATTTACGCGGAATAACTACCCCTATCATGGTTATCATTGGTGAGCACGATCTGATCAAATTGGCACATGCGCATGAAATGACCGCACTCCTACCATGTAGTCGCCTGGAGATTATACAGGGTGGAGGGCATACAACAGTGGTGACTCATGCTTCCCAGATTAATCAGTTGATCAGCAAATTTTTTACCCTTCCTAGCAATGATAGAATAAAACAGCCTTAAAATTATTGCTAGCTGAATGCAAAAAATGGAGTCAGGTCTTGCATGGTACTCTCTAATTATGTCACGACCATTGCGCATAGAATTTGAAGGAGCCTTGTATCACATCACTGCTCGGGGAATCGACAAGAATCGATTCCCAAACTCAACCAGACAGTAAGTGCAATTTCTTCTTGCATTTGCTGTTTCGAAAACATTTTTTAACTCCCCGTTGGGTCTGGTGGTGCTGAATCCGACTCAGGAGATGAATTCTTCCGCCCGATCAATCAGATGCCGGGCAATACTCCGTCTGGGCGGTAGCGTTGGTAGCTGATTTAGTTTACACCATTTAGCATCTGCCAGTTCTCTATCCCGCAGTTCTATCTCTCCACCGGCATAATCGGCGACAAATCCGCACATCAACTGGCTGGGAAATGGCCAGGATTGACTACCAAGGTAACGGATATTTTTGATCTGGATATTTGTCTCTTCGGCAGTTTCTCTTGCCATTGCTTCTTCCAGACATTCACCAAATTCGACAAAACCAGCAACCAGGCTGTAGCGTCCGTCTGCCCATTCCGCTTTTCGGGCGAGGAGGATTTCATCTCCCTTGATCACCAGACCGATAACGCAGGGATGAATGCGTGGGAAATGATGGTTATTGCAAGCCAGACACTCTTTTCCCCATTCCTCAGGTAGTCTGGCAAGTTTTTTCCCACAGTTTCCACAATATTGACTGCTCTGTTCCCAGTGGAGAATCATTTGTCCTACGCCAGCCAGTGAAAGCAATGCCACTGATAGCTTTGACTCCGTTGCTCGAAGTGGCTGTCTTTGTAGTTGCAGTGGACATTCCATCTCTTTTGGGATATCCAATAATCGGCACGGTTGCCCTTGCCATTGACCGATGTACAGGGGAGGGGATGTCATGGTTGAAAAAGGGGAATCTCCTCCCGGGAGTGTTTGTATTTGCTCTGTGCTGACAGTCAACAAGTTCATCCCTTGTAGTGGCAGCCACACCCCATCACCCCCCGGATCCCGATCTGGAGTCTCCGGCAGGAAATATTTATCCAGACTGGCTCGATTAAAAGGGAGATCAACTGGAGTCGGGTAATAATCAGGCAGAGTCATTTTCATGATTTAGTTCTATCTAAAACGGCATAACGTAACAGAGCAATCTGGGTTTTTGCATCGGTGATTGTTCCGCTAGAGATCATCTCTAACGCTTCATCCAGAGTGACAATCAGCGGTTCTATAAATTCATCCGGTTCATGGGCGGTCTGCCTTTGTTCCAGCTCAGTTGCAATAAATAGATATATCCGCTCATTGCAAAACCCGATACTACTGTAGACATACCCCAAGGATTCAAGCTGCTGCGGTCGATAGCCAATTTCCTCTTCCAGTTCCCGTTCAACGCAACCAGCGGCATCTTCTCCAACTTCTAACCGACCAGCTGGAATTTCATAGATATAGTCTCGTGCAGCAGGGCGAAATTGACGGATCAACAGTAAGCGTCCATCGTCAAGAATTGGTAGTGCAGCAGCTCCACCGGGATGTCGAATGATTTCAAAGCCTGACTCTCTGTTGTCTGGCATTTTGTGGACTTCATGCGCCAGATCAAGGATGCGACCATGATATAAGATTTCTTCTTTAATGATACTCAAAAGGTGAATCCTTTCGGGATATTGAATACAAAAAAAATGAATAGTGAATAGGTTGTATGAGTTTGTATGGCATTAGCAATCCAGCTGTTGCTGGAGAAATTTTTGCAGAGAACTATGATCACCACGATGTTCACAGAGCCATTCCGGGCCATCTCGATCAACCAGCCAGGTATCGACCAAAAAGGTTTTCATCCCAATAGCTGTAGCTGCCATGTCGTGATTGCTATCGTTACCGACCATCAGGCAATTTTCTGGTGCAATGCCAATTTCATTGGCAATTGCCTGAAAGTAACCCGCAAAGGGTTTGCAGTAATAGCTATTTTCATAACTGGTCAGATAGGTGAAAGAATCTTCTTTCAGTTTTGCCCATTTCATCCGTGCCTGAATCATGAATTTCGGGAAGACTGGATTGGTTGCCAAAACGAGAGGTATCCCTCTTTTTTGACAATCATTGACGATTTGTCTTGCCAACGGGATGGGCTGAATAAACTGCTGTAGTCTATCCAGTCCAGTCTCTTTCAAGTGGGTCAGACTTTCATCTATTATCGAATCAGGGAGTGCTAGCTCCTGTTGCATTCTTGCATAAACGCGTTCTTCATTTGTCATCGATCCATCACCTTCAATATGAATCAAGTCATAGATGATTCCAAGTAAAGTTTTTTCAAATTTTTTTGGTTTGACCCTGTCAGCACAGTACGCAGAAAGACTTTGGATATACTGTGAAATAAAATCTTTCATTTGCCCTCGCAGCAGAGTTCCATCAAGATCAAATAGCACAGCTTTAATGGTATTATTTTGCTCTTGTTCTGGCATACAACTCCTTGTTTTCTGGAATTTCCAAAAATATCTTTTACCATAGTCTGTAAATGAGCGTCCAATGCAAGCCAGGAAAACTTGACTGTTATGTCAATGGACGTTAAAAGTTAAACGAAACTGTCATCAGAGGATAGCAATGAACGAATTTAGAACCGAAGTCAAGGAGTTGCAGATTGGACAGAAGATCCGCGAGCTCAGGCAGAAACAGCGGATGACTTTGCAGGATCTTTCTCAGGTGACGGAGCTATCCAAGCCGCTGTTGTCACAGGTTGAAAATGATCAGGTGATTCCGCCATTGGCAACCCTTCTGCGTGTAGCTAAAGCCCTTAGGGTGCCGCTGCAAACTTTTTTTGAAGAAGAAGACAATACCCAAAAGTGTCTGGTTGTCAGGGCTGATGATGCAGAGCGGATGAATCGTGGCCCTAGTCATGGTGGCGCTCCTCAACCCTATTTTTATCATTCTCTGGCTTATGGAAAAAAACATAAACACATGGAGCCTTTTCTGGTTGAGTTTGACCCGGCTCAGACCGATCAGTCCCAACCTGTGCGACATGCGGGAGAAGAATTTTTCTACATTCTGGAGGGACAGGTTGAGTTGATGCATGGGGCAGAAACCTATATTTTAAATGCTGGGGATTCTGTGTACTGGGATTCCAATGAACCGCATCGTTTGCGAGCCTTGGGGACTCAAGTTGCCCATGGAATTGCGGTTCTTTATCCAAGAAACTGAAACTTAGAAAATACACTTTTAAAATTGTTTGTTATGCTTAAAATATCTCTATTTTTCAAATCTATTCTGGACAACAATTGACAAGGAGGTTCTATGGCGAAAATTGGTATTATCCTTTCTGGCTGTGGTGTCTACGATGGTAGTGAAATTCATGAAGCTGTTATTACTTTGTTGGCTCTCGATCGCGCAGGGGCTGAAGTTGTTATGATGGCTCCCAATATGGAACAGGCTGTCGTCAACCATTTGACCGGTGAACCTGTCGAGGGCGCTATCCGTAACGTTCTGGAAGAATCAGCACGGATTGCGCGTGGTAACATCAGTGATATTGCCGCAGTTAACGCTGCTGATTTGGATGCACTGTTTATTCCCGGTGGTTTTGGAGCAGCAAAAAATCTCTGTGATTTTGCATTCAAAGGTTCTGATTGTGATGTGCATCCTGATGTGGCTCGGCTCATCCAGGACATTGTTGCCGCCAAAAAACCACTGGCAGCCGTCTGTATCGCTCCAGCGCTGATCGCCAAGATCCTTGGTGATGATAAGCTGAATCCCCAGGTGACAATTGGCACCGATGCAGAGACCGCAGGAGCCCTCTCTTCAATGGGAGCAACGCATTTGTCCTGTCCGGTCAATGAATTTATTATTGATAAAGAAAACAAGATTATTACCTCTCCAGCTTATATGCTTGCTGGCAGCATCAGCGAGGCGGCAGAAGGGATTGAAAAGACGGTCGATGCGCTTATGGAGATGCTTGATTGAGTCGATCCTAAATAAAGTAAAAAAGTAAAACGCATGGAAATCAGTATTGTAATGATAAACCAAAACTGCTAAGTTTCATCCGGTTTCATTTAACTTTTAAAATAAGGAGGCTCCAAATGCAAAAATATGTATGTATCGTCTGTGGTTACGTTTATGATCCTGCTGAGGGTGATCCCGATAATGGTATTGAGCCGGGAACCAGTTTTGAAAATATTCCAGAAGATTGGGTCTGCCCACTCTGTGGAGTTCCTAAGTCTGACTTTGAACCCGCATAGTTTTAGTTGTTTTTAAGATCAAACCAAACAAGGCTCGATTGTTTATTCAATCGAGCCTTGTTTGATTTGATCGCGAAATATTATTTTTATTTTTCCACGCAATTAGAATCGGTAGATCAGGAACAAAATGATGAAAGAGAACCAGATTCGCAAGCCTGACTGGCTTAAAGTTAAATTTCCTGCAGGTGAGAACTATACCAGAATTGATCGTTATCATCGTCTTCATGGTCTCAACTCTGTTTGCCGTAGTGCCGCTTGCCCAAATCAGGGAGAGTGTTGGAGTCAAGGAACGGCAACCTTTATGATTCTTGGAACTATCTGTAGTCGCCACTGCCGTTTCTGTAATGTTGCTAGCGGTCACCTTGACACGCCTGACCCTGAAGAACCATCCAAGGTGGCAAAGGCTATCTATGAGCTGGAACTCAATCATGCGGTGATCACCACGGTGACCAGGGATGATCTTGCCGATGGCGGGGCAAGTCAGTTTGTCGAATTCATCAGAGAAATCCGTAAATTAACCAGTGAATGCCGGATTGAATTGCTGATTTCAGACCTTCAGGGCAATTGGGTCGCTCTTGCCAGTATTCTTGCAGAAAAACCGGATATTCTCGGACATAACGTCGAGACTGTTCCGCGACTCTACGCGCAGGTACGTCCGGAGGCTGAATATCGGCGCAGCTTGTCTCTGCTGGCAGAGGTTCATCGGCAGAACTCAGAAATTATTACCAAGTCCGGACTGATGCTGGGGATGGGGGAAACTGAGGAGGAGGTTCTTCAGGTTATGGAAGATCTGCGTGAGCATGATTGTCAGTTGCTGACATTGGGACAATATCTGGCTCCATCGCGTAACCATTTTCCAGTGCAGCGTTATGTGCCACCACAAGAATTTTCTGAATATGCCGAAAAGGGGCTTGACCTGGGTTTTACTCATGTTGAGGCGGGGCCATTGGTGCGCTCTTCGTATCATGCAGAAGAGCAATATAATTCCAGCAAAAGAGATTTCCATGGATAACTTCACCCTGGTTCGTCCAGAACATCTCAATCACCATGGCTATCTATTTGGTGGTGTGATGCTGAAATGGGTCGATGAAAATGCCTGGATGGCAGCTTCACGGGAATATTCTGGTTGTAACCTGGTCACTGTCGGGATGGATGCCTGTCGTTTCAAATATCGGGTCGAGAATGGTTCTATCCTTCGCTTTCATATCGAAAAAATTAACCAGGGGAAAACCTCTGCAACCTATAGTGTGGTTGTTTTCGCCGATGCACCGGGTGCCTCTGAAGAAAAAGAGGTCTTCAGTATTTCAGTGACTTTTGTGCGGTTGAATAAGGCTGGCCGCCCTTGCGGATTGAACATTGTGGAAGAATAAGCAAGATCCATTATCAATGGTGAATCGCTAATGGACTTTGACTGAAGGTGATTGATCTCAGCCCTTAACGTCGAGATTCAGCCCTTTTCCGGTCTGTTCAGCTATCTCTAACCGTTGCTGTTCCGCGGTTTGCATTTGTTCGGTTTTTTCCAGAGTTTTGGTTAGAACATCAAAACCTGATTGAGTTTTATTGGTTGACATCGCTTGAGCTGCAAAACTCATAGAGCCAGAGACATCCACAGCCATATTATGCTCCTCTCATTTGTTTGATAACAAGCCCAACATAGCAGTTAATCCTATACCGAGTCAACACTTTATTTACCTGTCTTAATTAAGAAGAATTATTTCTTTCTATCTCCTTTATTTTGCTGTCATTATTGCGGCAAACAGACGACTGCTTTATACTATATATGTTTTTCTGCTGAGTCCTTCATCCAACAATGAATTGTGAGCCCAAAATGAGCGTTATTGATCATGTCAGTTCCGAATGGATAGAAACTCAATATCAGATTTTTAAAAAGGATCCTCTCCAGCTTTCCGCAGAGTGGCGATCTTTTTTTCAGGGGTATGAACTGGGTATGGAAACGGAAGACTCTCTTGGCCCTGATCCCAAGCCTGCGGCTGTTCAATCTATGATCCGTCGTTATCGTGATATTGGTCATTTTTATGCTTGTGTTGATCCCTTAACTCCCTGTGAGCTGGATCATCCCCAACTCCGGATTTCTAAATTTGGTCTGGATGACAAAGATCTGCAACGTACCTTTGCTCCCAATAGCTTTATTCTCCAGGAAGCATCCCTCAAAGAGATAGTTGATGTTTTAAAGCAGACCTACTGTCGTTCTCTCGGTCTGGAATTCATGCATCTCCCCCTTCTTGAGGAACGGGAGTGGTTACAACAAAAAGCAGAAGAATCTCGCAACCATTCTAACTTGAGTCGTGAAAAGAAGCTTGCGATGATGAAAATACTTCTTCAGGCCACCAAGTTTGAATCTTTTTTACACCGTAAATTTGTCGGACAAAAACGGTTTTCTCTCGAAGGGGCAGAATCGGTGATTCCCCTTCTTGATCATCTGATTGAAAAAGCGGCAGAGCTGTCGATGCAGCACGTTGTTATTGGCATGTCTCATCGGGGACGGCTCAATGTCCTGGTCAATATTTTCAAAAAACCACTGGAAAACATGTTTGCTGAGTTTGCTGACAATGCAGGATGTAAGATTGTTGGCGAGGGAGATGTCAAATATCATAAAGGATATTCCACTGACCGCTGTTTTACTGACGGTTGTGTCCATCTCTCTCTTGCTTCCAATCCCAGCCATCTGGAAGCGGTAAACCCGGTTGTTGAAGGAAAATGTCGCGCTCGGCAGGATCGAATCGAAGGGGATGGTGAGCAGTTGGTCATGCCCCTGCTAATTCACGGGGATGCAGCATTTGCCGGTCAGGGGGTGGTCGCTGAAACCCTCAACTTATCCCAGCTTGCTGGCTATAAGACCGGTGGTACCTTGCACCTGGTGGTAAATAATCAAATCGGGTTTACTACTATGCCTGTTGATGCCCGTTCCACCTGTTATTCTACCGATATTGCCAAAATGTTGATAGCGCCGATCTTCCATGTTCACGGGGACGATCCTGAAGCGTTGATCCAGGCAGCAACAATGGCAATTGAGTTTCGGCAGAAATTCCGCAAGGATGTTGTTATTGAAGTTATCTGTTATCGCAGATACGGGCACAATGAGGGGGATGAACCCTTTTTTACCCAGCCGTTGATGTACGAAAAAATTCGCAATCATCCATTGACATCCGAGATCTATAAAACTCAACTGCTTCTGGAAGGTTTCTCTGAAAAAGAGATTCAATCGATTGCGGATGAAGTTGATCAAGATCTGGAAGAGGCGTTGAGCCATGAGGTCTGTCCGCTCCACGAGGAATTTATGCAACAGTGGGCGCATATTTCTCGGCAATTCAGCTTTGATCCGATTGAAACGGGTGTTGATAAAAAAACCTTGCAACAACTGATTGATTCTCTGACCACTGTCCCGGATAATTTTTCGCCCCATCGAAAAATAATATCGCTACTTAAAAAACGTCATAAGGCTGTTGCGGAAGAGACAAATATTGATTGGGGAACTGGTGAGGCTCTGGCCATGGCAAGTCTGGTCAATGAGGGAACCTCGATCCGACTGTCGGGGCAGGATTCCCGGCGTGGCACCTTCAATCACCGTCATGCAACTTTGTACGATATCGCAACCGGCAAGGAATATACTCCCTTGGCTGATATTGCCAGGGAGGCGGGATGTCGGTTTGATGTCTTCAACAGTATGCTGTCGGAAATGGCAGTGCTTGGTTTTGATTATGGTTATGCGGTGGAAACTCCTGATGACTTGACAATCTGGGAAGCTCAGTTTGGTGATTTTGCTAACGGGGCTCAGGTTATTATTGACCAGTTCATTGCCAGCAGTCAGGCTAAATGGGATCGCCCGTGCGGTATTACGATGTTTCTTCCCCATGGTTACGAAGGGCAAGGCCCGGAACATTCCAGTGCCCGGATGGAACGCTATCTGCAACTCTGTGCTGATAATAATATGCAGATTGTCAATACCAGTACTCCGGCACAGTTATTTCACCTGTTGCGGCGTCAGGTTCGCACTCAGCACCGTTGCCCACTGATTCTTTTTACCCCCAAAGCGTTGTTGCGGCATCCCGCTTGTGTCTCAACTGTGAAGGATCTAACCAGTGGTCATTTTCAGGAGATCCTGGCCGATGACCTGGATCCCAGGAAATGTCGCCGTGTCCTGCTCTGCTCGGGGAAAATATATTATGACCTCCTGCAGCAACGCCAAGATAGACAACATGATGATGTTGCAATCGTCCGGATTGAACAGATCTATCCGCTGCACAGAGAACTTTTGCAAAAGATTCTCAAGCCCTACAAAAAAACGGTCGAATATTGTTGGGTACAGGAAGAAATTGCCAATGCGGGTGCTTGGGATTATCTCCGCTCACAGTTGCGTGGATTGCTTGGTCGCGAACCGGAGTACATCGGGCGCAAGCGTTCTGCCAGTACCGCTGTTGGTTCAAACCGGATCCATAAGATTGAGCAGCAGCAAATTTTAGATCGTGCTTTTGCCCCCTCAAAATAAGGATTGATATGGATATCATTGTCCCCCAGGTTGGTGAGTCAATTGTTGAAGCAGAGATCGGTGAATGGTTCAAGAAAGATGGTGAGTATGTTGCGAAAGATGATCTGCTCATGGAACTGGAAACTGAAAAAGTTAATGTTGAACTCAATGCCGAAGCTTCTGGAAAGTTGACAATCCTGGCTGAGCAGGGAGAAACGGTCAAAATTGGCGCGGTGATAGGAAAGATTGATGAGGCAGTCACAGCCCCTCCCTCTGTTGCTGTAAGTGACAGCGTAGAATCTACACCTGATCCAGTAGTAACAGAACCGGCTGTTATGAATCCAGCAGTGCCAAAGCTAGCTGCGGAACGGGGGATTGATCCATCGGCTCTGAAAGGGAGCGGTCGTGATGGTCGAGTTCTGGTCGATGATATCCCACCAGCTAAAGCAGCAGTAGAACCAACTCCAGTTGAATCGACACCGACACCTGCAGCAGGAGCCCAACCAATCGCGCAAGTTGAAGCTGCAGAACGGAACACTCGGGTACCAATGTCGCAGCTGCGTAAAAAAATTGCCGAGCATCTATTGCGTGCAAAACAGGATACCGCCATGCTGACGACTTTTAACGAAATTGACATGAGTCGGGTCATGGCTGTGCGCAAGACTTACAAAGAATCCTTCCAGGAAAAATATGGTGTCCCCTTGGGTTTCATGTCTTTCTTTGTGAAGGCTTGTGCCGAGGCCTTAAAAAGCTACCCGGAGGTCAATGGCAGTATTGATGGTAACGATATTGTCTATCACAATTATTACGACATCGGTGTGGCGGTCGGAAGCAAGCGAGGATTAGTGGTTCCGGTTATTCGAAATGCCGATATCTTACACTTTGATGCAGTTGAAAAAACTATCCGTGACTTTGCTGAACGTGCAGGCAGCGGAAAGTTAACTCTGGATGAGTTGCAAAATGGGACATTTACGATCAGCAACGGTGGAATTTATGGTTCTGTCCTTTCCACTCCGATTCTCAACCCACCGCAGAGTGCAATCCTTGGTATGCATGCCATCCAGGATCGGGCTGTCGTTGTTGCCGGTGAGATTGTCATCCGTCCGATGATGAATATTGCTCTCAGCTATGATCATCGGATTATCGATGGGCAGCAGGCAGTCAGTTTCCTCAAACAGGTCAAAAGCTATATTGATAACCCGGAAACACTATTACTGAAAGTATAGTTATTCAGCACCCCCGTTAGCAAAACCGGGACTGTCCCCAGGGTCATTGGGGGCTGTCCCAGGCTTTTGCGGTGCGAACCAGCGTGGTTCTTCGTGGCTCGTAAACTTTCGGGACAGCCCCCGATGGATCTGGGGACAGTCCCAAGTTTACTGAATAATTTCCTAAAGTTAGAATAATAAGGAGAACAAATGTCTGAACAAATCTATGACCTGATAGTTATTGGCGCTGGTCCTGGTGGTTATGTTGCGGCTATTCGTGCCGCTCAACTCGGTTTTTCCGTTGCGGTTGTCGAAAAACGGGCAACTTTGGGTGGTGTCTGCTTGAATGAAGGTTGTATCCCCAGTAAGGCGCTCCTTGAATCAAGTGAACATTTTGCCCGGATTGATCGCGAATTGGCAGATCATGGGATTGAGGTCAAGGGTGCCAAGCTTGACCTGAAAAAAATGATGTCCCGTAAAGAGGGTATTATTGATAAGTTGACCGGTGGTGTTGCTGGATTATTCAAGAAAAACAAGATTGTTTCAATAACCGGCCAAGCGAAATTATTGGCTGGGAGTGATTCAGTCCAAAAGATTAAAGTAACCAGTGACGATAATACCCAGGAACTTTTTACCAAGGTTCTTCTGCTGGCAACCGGGAGCGAAGCGATTGAACTTCCTCATCTCCAATTTAATGGTAAAACAGTTATCAGTGCACGTGAAGCACTTAGCTTGGAAGAAGTCCCGAAACGCTTGCTGGTCGTCGGTGGTGGAGTGATTGGCCTGGAGTTGGGATCGGTCTGGAGTCGACTCGGAGCAGACGTGACAATTGTAGAAATGCTTCCCCAGATTATCCCGCAAGCTGATTCGCAGGTTGCGCAGACATTACAGCGCAGCTTAAAAAAACAGGGATTGAATATCCTGCTGAAGACTCGACTTGATAAGATTGAAACGACAAAAGATGGTATCGTTGCCAGCCTGACAACAGCCAAAGGTAAGCAGCAGGTCGGTTGCGACAAAGTTCTTGTAGCAACTGGCCGTCGGGCACAAACCGCCGGGCTCGGACTGGAAACTGTCGGTTTACAAACAAATAAACAGGGGCAACTGGAAGTCGATGAGAATTATCAGACTACAGTTCCAGGAATCTATGCCATCGGTGATCTGATACCTGGTCCGATGTTAGCGCATAAAGCCAGTGAAGAGGGTGTCGTGTTTGCTGAACGGCTGGCTGGACAGAAATCTACGGTCAATTACCAAATTATTCCGGGAGTGACCTACACCTGGCCCGAAGTTGCGACTGTCGGAAAGAATGAAGATGAGTTGAAAACGGAGAAAACCTCTTACAAAGCAGGTAAGTTTTTCTTTGCCGCCAGCGGCCGTGCCCTCTGTACCGGCATGAGTGAAGGATTTGTCAAGATCCTGGCTGATCCTGATAGTGGTCGAATTCTCGGTATCCATATTGTCGGACCACAGGCTTCAGAATTGATTGCCGAAGCGACGACAGTGATGTCTTTTTCTGGTAGTGTTCACGATTTGGCGGTGACTTGCCATGCCCATCCAACTTTAGCTGAAGTACTTAAAGAAGCGGCTCTGGCTGTGAATAAAGAGGCCATTCACGCTTGAACTGAAATATTTGATAACTAAAGAGCAACAACTGATAATCACTGACTGTTTTTGTATTGCTCGGATCATAATCAACTCCTTTTTTAAAGTTCTGATTGAGAGGTTTAATTTTGAAATCATTGAAAAATTTATTTTTCTTACTGATATTTGTCGGTCTGATTGCTGCGGGTGTTTTTTATTTTCGTGATACCAAAGCACCACAGTTAAGTTTGATTCCCGGGAGCGTCCCGATTTCCAAAAAAACCAAACTACTTTTATCCCTCAATGATGCAGGGACAGGAATAAAAAATGTTCAGGTGATGGTGATTCAGGGAAACAATCGACTTCCTTTGCTAAAGCGCGATTTTCCACCACAAACCGGGGTGGTTGATCTGGAGTTGGATCTTTCGGTTTTGAAACTGCAGGAAGGTGCTCTGCAGATTGAAGTGAATGCCACCGATCAAGCGATTTACCATCTTGGTAAAGGGAATACGACTCAACAGCTGTTTACCATGACTTACGATACGCGTGCTCCAATTATTTCAATTCTCAGCAAGGCACATAATTTCACTCACGGTGGGAGTGGTCTGGTGACATTTGGTTTAAATGAAGAGGTTAAAACTGCCGGAGTTAAATTTGGAAATTATTTTTTTCCGGCATTTCAGCAGGAATCGGGTAACTACGCCTGTTTGCTTGCTTATCCCTACAATGTGAAAGAGAGTGATTTTGTCCCCCGGGTTATTGCTGTGGATTTGGCTGGAAATGAGCGACAGTTGGGGATTTACTATCGAGCCAATAAGAAAAAATTCCGTCAGCGTAAAATTAATATCTCTGATCGTTTTCTTGCGCAGAAAATCCCTGAGTTTGAGGATTTGGCACCCGATGTCGATAATCCCCTGGATATTTTTCTCTATGTCAATCGGGATATCCGCCAGCAAAACAGGGATAAGATAGCTGGACTTAGTAGTAAAACAGCCTCAATACCCCGCTGGGATGGAGCCTTTTTACGCCAGCCAAAGGCGGCAACCTTGGCACAATTTGCTGATTACCGCACTTATTATTATAAAGGCAAGCAGATCGATAAACAGGTTCACCTGGGTCAGGATTTAGCTTCAGTCGCTCAGGCAGAGATCATTGCAGAAAATTCCGGAGAGGTCATTTGGGCTGAATATCTGGGTATCTACGGGCTCTGCGTCATAATTGATCATGGACTGGGATTGCAGTCTCTCTATGCACACATGAGTCAGCTTGATGTTCAGTCTGGAGATACTGTAACGCGCGGACAGGTTATAGGGCGCAGTGGAGCAACCGGTATGGCTGGAGGTGATCACCTCCATTTTGGTATGTTTGTCTCCGGGGTTCCGGTTCAGCCGATCGAATGGTGGGATGCTCACTGGTTGCAGGACAATATCGATAGTAAGTTATAGAGCGATACAAAAAGGGTTAGTCTGCTGACGGAAGGTTAGAGGGGGCTTCTTGACTCCTCCGCCGGTCTAGTTTAGAAAGGATCTTTTCAATCTCTTTCCCTCAACACGAGAAAGGTACAATTCAATGAAAAAAGTTGTCCTGCTTCTGCTGGTTACTCTGGCTGTCTGTTTTTCCGGCAATGTTTTTGCTGTCTCTGCGGTAAAAGAGATCAAAGCTGGCTTTATTTATGTCGGCCCTGTTGGTGATGCTGGCTGGACTTATGCTCACGATCAGGGGCGTCAGGAGATGGAAAAACTCTCCTATGTCAAGCCTTCAACTTTTATTGAAACGGTTCCTGAAGGTGCAGAGTCGGCTCGGGTTATCAATGGTCTGGTGCGTAAAGGTCACAACCTGATTTTCACCACTAGTTTCGGCTATATGGATGCAACTATTGATGTCGCCAGACGAAATAAAGATGTTGTGTTTATGCATTGCTCCGGGTTTAAGACGGCGGAAAATGTCGGCACCTACTTTGGCCGGATGTATGAGCCCCGCTACCTGTCCGGTATTGTTGCTGGAAAAATGACCAAGAAAAATATCATTGGTTACGTCGCGGCGTTCCCCATCCCTGAAGTTATCCGTGGAATCAATGCCTTTACTCTTGGCGTGCGCAGTGTCAACCCGAAAGCTGAAGTGAAGGTTGTCTGGACTCAAACTTGGTTTGATCCAGGTGTTGAGCGTGACGCTGCTGATAGCCTGTTGGATGTGGGAGCTGATGTTCTTACTATGCATCAGGATGCTCCAGCGACCATGCAGGCTGCTGAAGCCCGTGGTGCTTACGTCATCGGCTACAATTCCGATATGCGCAATTTTGCTCCCAATGCTTTCTTGACTGCCCCGATTTGGAACTGGGGTGCGCTCTACACCAAGATAGCTGAAGAAGTCCACAATGGCACCTGGAAATCTGAGCAGATCTGGTGGGGAATGAAAGAAGATCTGGTTCGATTGGCGGATTTCAGCGCTGCGGTTCCTGCCGCTGTCCAGGCTCTGGTGACAGAAAAAGCCAATGCTATCAAGGCTGGTTCTCTGCATCCCTTTGCCGGTCCGATCAAAGATCAGGGTGGAAAAATTGTTGTTGCCGCTGGCCAGATTCCCCAGGATGGGGATCTTCTCGGTATGAACTACTTTGTTGAAGGTGTTCAGGGAACAATTTCGAAGTAATTTAAATTTATTTAAGGCACGCTTTGCAGCGTGCCTTTTTTATTCAGTCTGCCGCCATATATGTCTGATATTCTGCGCATCGAAAATATCCGCAAAACTTTCCCCGGGGTGATTGCTCTGGATGATGTCTCTTTTTCGGTTGCCAGAGGAGAGATTCATACCCTGCTGGGCGAAAATGGCGCGGGGAAGAGTACCTTGATGAATGTTTTGACTGGCCTCTATCATCCCGATCGGGGACAGATCAGAATTGCCGGAGAACCTATTCATTTTACCAGTCCACGTGATGCCCTTGCTTTTGGTATCGGTATGGTGCACCAACACTTTATGCTGGTTCCGGCTCATTCGGTTTTTGAAAATATTCTTCTGGCACTCGATAATGTTCCCAATTTTTACAGTCGCAAAACTTATAAAGAAAAAATTCAGAAACTGATTGATGAATTTGACCTTGATCTTGATCTTGATACTCCTGTTTGGAAACTCTCCATCGGGGCACAACAGTGGATCGAATTGATCAAGTTGCTGATGCGCGACTGTCAGTTGCTGATTCTGGATGAGCCGACTGCTGTTCTTACTCCACAGGAAGCGGAACGGCTGTTTAGTGTGCTGAGGCACCTGAAAAAACAAGAAAAAAGTATTATTTTTATCTCTCATAAGATGCGTGAGGTGATGGAAATTTCTGATTGCGTGACCATCCTCAAAAAAGGACGAAGTATTGCGACCCTGACCTGTGGTGATTTCGATGAATCGAAGCTTGCCTCCTTGATGATTGGCAAAGATAAAATTTTGCAGTGGCAGAAAAATCTACAGATGTCCGATGAAATTGTACTGGATATCCATGATTTGTCGGTTCGCAATGATCGTGGTTTGTCTGATCTGGATGGTTTCAACTTGCGATTGAAAAAAGGTGAAATTCTCGGTATTGCAGGGGTTGCCGGGAATGGTCAGAAAGCACTGGCTGAAGTTTTGACCGGATTGAAAAATACCAGCCAGGGGCGGATTATGGCAGGGGGAAAAGATATCACCAACAGCAATGCCAGATATTCCTACATCGCCGGTATCGCACATATTCCAGAAGACCGTAAAAGTATTGGTATTGCCCCGGATATGAGTGTTGACGAAAACCTCATCATGAAGAGTTTTAAAAGCCGTTCATTTCGAAACTGGATCTTTCAGAATAAGAAAGCTATCCGCCAAAATGCCGCAGAGAAAATAGAACAATTTGCAATAAAAACCGGGCCTGATGGCACCCCGGTTCGCTATTTGTCTGGTGGAAATATTCAAAAAGTCATTATTGCACGTGAATTATCCGAACACCCGGCTGTGCTGGTTGCCCTCTATCCAACCCGTGGTCTCGATATTGGCAGCGCCGGATATGTTCACAAAGTGATTGCAGATGGCGCTGATCGTGGCATGAGCACCATTTTGATTGCCGAAGATCTGGATGAATTACTTAAACTCAGTGACCGGATTGCGGTTATGTTTCGGGGTAAGTTGATCGGCTATGTCAATCCACGGAAAACTACACGAGAAGAAATTGGACTGATGATGAGTGGAGAAATTCCCGGAGATGCAGCATGAAACTGGTGATCGAACGCCGGGAAATATCTTCCCCTTTCCTCCGTTTCAGTGCCCCAATTGCGTCGATTGGAGTCGCGCTGTTCGTCGCCGGTTTTCTGCTGCTTGCCAGCGGGGTCAGTCCTCTTGCCGCCTACAAAGAAATTATCATTGAATCACTTGGATCCCTTTATGGTCTGTCAGAAACCCTGGTCAAAACCACACCGCTGATTTTTGCCGGGTTGGGTGTCAGCCTGGCTTTTCGGATGCAAATCTGGAACATTGGTGCCGAAGGACAAATCTATATGGGTGCCATGGGTGCAACCTGGGTGGCTCTCTTTTCCGGTCTCCAGAATCATTGGCTGATGATGGTCGCAATGTTTTTTGCGGCATTTTTGTGTGGTGGCTTGTGGGCCGGGGTCGCCGGTTTTTTACGCGCTCGCTGGCAGGTCAACGAGGTTATCGTGACCCTGCTGATGAATTATATTGCCATCCTCTGGGTTGATTATTTGATCTATGGCCCGTGGAAAGATCCCAAAGGGTTTAACTTTCCCCTGACCGCTCAATTTAGTGATACTGCCCGCTTTGCTGAATATTTTAATACCCGTATGCACAGTGGTTTTTTTCTCGCTCTGTTCTGTGCCCTGATTCTTTACCTGTTTATAGAGAAAACTGTTTGGGGCTATGAAATAAAAGTCATAGGCAGTAACCAGAAAGCGGCACAATATGCCGGGATGAACACTGGCATGGCAATTTTTTTCGTCCTGTTTCTCAGCGGCGCCATTGCCGGAATTGCCGGATTCAGTGAAGTCGCTGGATTGCAACATCGTCTCCAGCACGGTCTCTCGCCCGGTTATGGTTACACGGCAATTATTATTGCCTGGCTAGCTAAACGCAGTGCTATCGGTGTAGTCATTGTCTCCTTTTTGCTGGGGGTGTTGCTGGTTGGTGGTGATAGTTTGCAGCTTCTGTGGCAGTTACCGGTTGCTTTTGTTTACGCCTTTCAGGGTTTAATTCTATTTTTCCTTCTGGCCTCGGATTTTTTCATTATTTATCGGGTCAAACTGATCAAGGGGGTTGCTCGTGCTTGAGATTTTACTCGACGCAACCGTGAGAGCCGGTACCCCGATTTTGTTTGCAACCTTGGGTGCGATTATCAACGAACGTGCCGGAATTATTAACCTTGGTATCGAAGGGCTGATGTTGATCGGTGCTCTGGCTGGATTTTCTGGAACTTATTTGAGTGGCTCATTGCTGGTTGGAGTTTTGGCTGCTTTCTGTGCAACTTTTATTGCTGGAAGTATCCACGCTGTGATTACTGTTCAGTTGCGTGGAAATCAGATTGTCAGTGGTTTGGCTTTAACCATGTTCGGGGTTGGGATTACGGCACTGTTTGGCAAGGGGATGGTAGGTTTGACCATCGTTGGTTTTAAGCGGGTTGCAATCCCCGGATTAAGCCAATTACCTATTATAGGCAAAGCTTTTTTCAATCAGGATATGTTGATTTATTTCAGTTTTCTGTTGGTTTTTTTGCTCTGGGTCTTTTTTTACCGTACCCGATGGGGTTTGGGTGTCCGCAGTGTCGGCGAAAATCCCGCAGCAGCTGACACCTGTGGTCTTTCAGTGAGTAAATACCGTTTTTTTGCAGTAACAATCGGATCGGGATTGGTTGGAATTGGCGGTGCCTACTTAAGTTTGGCCAGTACCCCGATGTGGATTGAAAATATGTCGGCAGGACGTGGCTGGATCGCGGTGGCTCTGGTTATTTTTGCTGGCTGGTCAAGTCCACGCGCGATGCTGGGAGCCTATTTATTCGGTGGAATTACGGCAATGCAGTTGCGCTTTCAGGCGATGGGAACAACTGTCAGTGCTCATATTCTGCAGATGCTGCCCTATTTCTTCACTATTCTGGTTCTGGTTATCTCTACCCTGCGACTTAAAAAAGGTGCCAGTCAGCAACCGGAAGGATTGGGCTTGCCCTATGACCGGGAGGATCGAAAATGAGTGCTGCTGAAATCTTGTTGAAGCGCATCCGCACCGATGGATCGATCGATGGTCAGATTGTCAAAGTTGATCAGTTTCTCAATCACATGGTGGATCCGGTGTTGGTTCATCTGCTTGGTGAAGATATTGCTGCCCGCTTTATTGATCACTCAATTACAAAAATACTTACGGCTGAAACTAGTGGAATCATGCTGGCACAAGCCGTTGCTTTGAAATTGCAAGTTCCGTTTGTTTACGCCAAAAAAAAGCGCCCTATCACCATGTCCGAATATTTTGCGGCAGCCAGTTATTCCTTTACCAAGCAGGAATCGACCACTCTGTATGTTTCCAAAGAAGTTCTCCATCAGGAGGATAAAATTTTATTCATCGATGATTTTTTCGCCAAGGGGACAACTTTTAAATCGATCGAGGAAATCCTTTCCCAAGCCGGAGCAACTCTGGTGGGAGCCGCCGTCATTATCAATAAATCGCAGCGGCGAGATATTGAATCGATTCTGACTCTGGATGATTTGCAATAGGTAGAAACGGTGAGCACAGGGAAAGATGGGACATTCTCCGGGGATCAAATTAAGCCTGTCACCAGCTATTTTTATAGGAAACATGCGCAGATTAAGCTTGCTGGATTTTATTTATCAATTCTTGCTTGCAGGTTACATTGTACTTATTGAAGATCCGCTTCATGTATGTCTTAACTGTCGATTCAGATAACTGAAGTTCAGTGGCAGCCACCTTGTAGGTCTTGCCAGCAAGGACACAGCAAAAGACCTCTAGTTCCCGGCTGGAAAGGATCATCTTGGCCAGGACAATCGACTGTGCGGGTATTGTGTCAGGTGTGTCGTTGGTGGGGGGTAATGCAGTCGGCGATCCTGCTTCTCTGTTGTCGATGGGGGAACTGTTTTTCTGGCTTAAAAAGTAGAGTGCAAAAATTGAACAGGTCAAAATCAAGCAACCTGCCATAACCAGTGAAGTAGATGGGGCTCCGATCCATACTGCGAGTTGGTAGCCACAAAAAATACTTAAACATACTGTGCCGTTTCCAATTCCGAAGGCTGCAAGCGGATTGTCGAAAGAAAACAGATAGCCGAGGATGAAAATATCAAGGCAACCTGCGGCAGCCTGCATGGCATACATACTCAGGGTGATGGACCAAGGCGAGTGACCGAGAAAACAGGCAAGAGAGGTCATCGCCAAGAGAACCCCTGCTGCCAGAAGATATTCGCGGTTTATTCGAAACAGAACAATCCCACAGAGAACCGCTGCAATATAAAAAACCAACTCACTACCCCGCCCGATTCCTATTTCGCTAAACGCGGGCATGATCCCTCCATACATGATCCCACTGACAAGTTGATAGATAAAGACAAAGAAAAGGTAGCGGAAGATGCCTTGATTTTTTTTATCAGAAAGGATTTTTTCTTCCAACGGCAGCAATGAAAGCAACGGCATAAGAGCCAGAAAAATAAATTTTATTTGGGTTGGAACGGGGGTTAGCAGCCCAACCAGAACAATAAGGTTGCCGAGCACTAATCCCACTCCGGCTTGCAGAAGTGGTCGGGCGCTCTGGCGCAATAAGATACAAGCACGGATGGACAGAAAAGCCGAACAGATGCCTAGCAACGGCAATAATATCGGGGCGGCGGTCGGAACCAGCGGATAAAGACAGGTCAGCCCGATGGTCACAAGTGTCGCAATTAAGGATAGCCTGGCAAATCGGCGCGAGGAACAAAAATACCCGATCAGAACCAGTGAGACAGCATGGGGGAATAGGAAATTGAGCAGTGGGGAAGAAATATCAATGCCAGCAACGGGGAGTCCCCCCATTGGAAACAGGAGCAACCAACCGACAAATGTGGCGAAGGCAAAAGAAGGAAGAGGCAGCATAATATTGTCTGTCTTGTGTGCAATTATATGAAATAACTTGCAGTTTATCGCTTATAAAGGGAAAAGACTACAAAAAGATGACTTTACGTAATTGCTTATCCTCAACTACCCTAGGCGGCGAATCTCACCAATAAATGAAATGTTATTTTTTCAACCCCTTCTGGACGGAGATTGTTCCTATGCACTGTTTTTTGCCTAAAAGTCCGAAACTGCCGATTTCGGTCATGTTCCTATTCTGTGTTTTCTTGACCCCCCCCGTATTTGCCGGTAATTTGAGTATCTGGAATGACACCTCAGTGATCATGACTGATCTCAGCGGGCCGGGGCAATCCAGCTCGTCATTAACCGAAGGACTTCGCCATTATAGTGTCCTGGATCTAAAAAGTCGTGGCAAGCTCAGCGCCTATGATTATTCCCTTGGATTCGGAATTAAGGCTACTAATGATGAACGTCGTGACAGTGAAGAAATTTCCCTGACCACCCTGAAGGGACATTTCTCAAATCGAATTAATACCCTCAATGTCGGGGACACTTACGAGTCCTTTTCCAAGTATGCACTCAATACGGCAATTAAAGGTGCCTCCTACCGTTATCGCAATGATGGCAACAAACTGCCTGAAATTACCCTGCTCGGTGGCGTTGCTTATTCCCGCTGGGACAATTTCTGGGATAACGATGCCACGGAACGTAAACTTTATGGTGCCCGGGTTAAACAAAACCTGATGCAGAACCTGTGGCTAGCTACGTCGGTTGTATCCATCAAGGATGATGACAGTTATTTCGACTCGCCACTCTACGATGGCAACACCCTGACCTTTGATTTAGAGTATCAGCCCCTGCCTGGGTTAACGATTATCGGCGAAACCTCTTTTTCTCATATTGACGAAGAGAATGCGACCTCGGGGGTTAGCAAGCATAACGGCCAAGCTTATCGGCTCGAAGCAATTGGCGATCAGGATCCCAGCCGCGTGGTGCTCGAATATGAACGGATTTCTCCCGACTACTTGTCGATTGCTGGTTCGGCAACTGCCGACCGGGAAAAGTTCAAAGCGAGCTGGCGATATAGATATACTCGAAAATTGACGATAAATTCGGCATTTCTCTGGTATCGCGATAATCTGGATGGTCAGTTGGCGGTGCGCACTCAACACTATAAGCCTGAAATCAGTGCCACCTTGCAACAACTTTTCAGCCGTCGCTATGCTATTGCGACCTTAGGCTACAAAATGGATCGTAGCTATAGTTCGGCAGTCAGCACGCAAAATCACTTTGTTACTGCCAGTTACCGCGATCGCTTTGGGGTTTTTGACAGCACGACCAATGTTGGCGTAACTTTATATGAAACCAAAACCGTCACTGACAATGATGAATTTATTGCCAACACCAGTGTGACTGCAAGGTTTACGCAAGGCAATATTATCTGGAAGCCAGCTATTTACCTTGGAACCTGGCGTTCTGACGATGAGCTGAATGACGACATCGACTATATTTATGATTATTCCGTCGGTCTTGGTTGTGATATCCCGAGTAAAAAAATTACCTCGAAGCTCAAAGTCGGTAAACACAAGCTGCTTAAAGAATCTGCTGATGATTCGGCAAGGCTCTACGCCAGTCTGGATGTTTATTACCGACCAAAATTGATGGCTCAGTTGAAAAACAGTACTCTCTATCTGCGCGGTCTGGTTAATGATTATGAATACACAACCAGCAGCAGGGACTTTCGGGAAAATCGTGTTACAGTCGGTTTCAAAATTCGCTTTTAAAAGTTTAAGAGGAGATATACATCATGAATCAATCTTCCCGTTTCAACAACGCTTTGACAGCGTTTTATAAAACTATCATCCTGGTTTTACTGCTGGTTACTCCAGCCTTAAATGCCGACGCAAAATGGTGGATTTTCGGTCAATCTGATGTGGGTGTCAGTACCCGTTATATCTATATCAATGACCTTTCCTACGACGAGTTGGGCAACAAGGTCACCTTTTATCAGGAAAGCCTGCCAGACGGAAAGATCTTCATCCGTGGTAAGGGTTCGGCAGGCAAAAACCGGATAGGCGCGGTACAGGTTAGCCTTGATGGCAAGGAGACCTGGCAGAAAGCCCAGGTAGCCAATGATGGCAGCTTTATTTACAGCTTTACTCCTGAGGTTGGTCAAAGCTATGAAGTTTACGTTAAGGTTCTCGACACTACCGGTAAAAGCAATGATGTTGATGCCTCACGCAAGGAGCTGTTGATCTCCGATGAAAGTATGCAGGATCAGGTTTATAAAACTCTTGATCAGCTGGTAAAAGCCTATCGGGATGAGGATTCCTTTGCCTTTATGCGGCTGGTCAGCGACCAATTTGTTAGCGGTACGGCAATTCTTGATTCGGCAATCCGCAATGATTTTACGATATTTGACAATATTCAGCTGGATTACACCTTGAATAACGTCACCAGTGCCAATAACGGCAATCTGTTTGCTTTTATTAACTTCAGCCGGATGGTGACTTCCAGCCGTAGTGGTGAAACTTTCAGTGATCAGGCGAGTACTGAGTTTATTTTTAGGCTGGAGAACAGCGTACCGAAAATTTACAGTATGAAGAGCCCGCTTATTTTTGGTTTGAGTGATGCTGGAAATGTTGCGACTGGGGTTGTCAACACCGGGGAAAATAACCAAATCTTAATTGTCAGTGACAGTGGTGAAATATCCCTTGGTTCTGTAAATGGTATTGCCGGCAGCGGGAGTGGTTCCGTCCCCCTTCCACAAAACCTTACTGTGGAAGACTTCATCCCGCATCACATTATTTCACTTGGTTTCACTGTTCTGCCCGATGTTGTCGGAAATTCGGATTATGAAATGGTTCTTGAAGAGGCATTATCGGTATCAGGACCCTGGATAGAAGTTTATCGCCACACTCTTGATACTAGCGAAATCAACAATTTTACTTCCGATCATATTGCCCATGGTGATGGTCCCCTTCTCTACTACCGTATCATTCTGGAAAAAGTTTCAGATGGTGACCGAAGCGATCCGAGCAATGTTGTTTCAGTAGATAATTCTTAACAATCATCAAACCAGCGTCCCTATGGCGGCAGAACCTACGGTTTCTGCCGCCATTTCAAGTTTTATCTCTGGAGGAAAACGGTGAAGCTTTCTATCAAAGTTGTTTTTGCACTACTTTTATGCAGCTTTTCTCTGGTTTTTACCTGTGGTTCCTACTCCCATGCCGACTCAATCCCTCCGGGACCTTTTGAGCAAGTTGGAACCATCGTTATCCCTGCTGGCTATGCAGAGCTCCTGAACTTCTACGGAGAAGCAATAAAAAAGAAGCCAACCCAAGCATTAAAAGATCTCTCAGAAAAATTTAACAGATATAATCAGGCCATCGGCCGTATTGCTGGCATCATTGATGTTGGTGGGAAAATTTATACCGGTGAGTTAAAAGAGGCTGCGATCTCTGGAGGTTTAACAGCCCTCGGTGAGTTGGCATCCAGCAACGCGGGGCAAGCTCTACTCAAGGCTGCAGGGCTGACAACACTCCCAGTCACAACTTTTATTGCCGCAGTCCAAATTTACCGAGCATCTGACGCTGCATTGCAAAGTGCCACGGCGGGTCGACAACTTGAAAGTTTGTATGGCAGCATTGAAAGCGACCCCATTCTTAAAAATACCAAGAGATCACTTGGAACTGGTGATCCGATACCGGTAACACAAGAACATGTCGAATACCTGTGGCGTAAAATACTCTTTAGCACATCGTGGCGTGACCTTTTTAAGACCTATGTCTCTCAGGAATTGGGTAAAACCTGGCCCGAAGCCAGCTTGTGGGAAAGCTGGACTCTGCCGGGAAACAGTATCGAAGATGCCGCACTGATCGAACATCAGCAGGACTACAAAAGCTATATCGCCGGGCTGCTCAGTCACTTAAATTACCTGGCTAAGAAACGTGAAAGCAGCTTTGTCATGCAGAAATATATTCGACAACTAGAAGCAAAATTCGCAAACGTGAAACCTGAGGAGATCCTGCGGAAATATGTTGATGCCGTTAAACAGCTCCCTAAAATCAAAGAGTTTATTGGACAGTGCCCTGAGTTGATAAGTCGTGGATTGCAAGATCGCAACCCGGGACCGTTAGTTATCGTCATCGATAACAGCAAAAGCTACGCCGTGAATGTTCTAGCTTTTCTTCCGACCACAGGTCCGCTAAGTCATGAGCGGGAAACATTAATGGCTTCACTTAAATCTTATTACAACAAGGCATGGTCAGCACGAGATGCGGTTCTTGCAAGCCAGATACGGGAGAATCAGAGGTTAGCTGCAGCAGTTCCGGTTCGGGCGTGGCGGGCAAAACGGATTGGTTTTGACCTCTCCTTCTCTTCTTTAAAATCAATGCTTCAGGAAGAGTTTTCAAAAACCGGAACAACTGAACATGTGGATAAAAGTATCAGTTCAAGTTGGGACAGGGTTTTCAGTGCGTACAAGCAGCAGGAGCAAACGGTAAAAACAGCCTATCTACAAGCGCAGGAAAACCCTCCGGTGAGTGCCGAACGGAATGAATCGGCATACGATGCGTTCAGAGAGCAGCTCCAGATTTATAAAAATATGGATAATCAGCAATATAACGAGATGGTAGCACGGGTCAGAGACTTTAAGGGGACATTACAGCAAGAAAGAGAGTTGCGAGATAATGCCTTGAGGAATGCAGGCGCTCAGTTGAGAAAAATAGCCCTTGAGTCTAACACGATTGTTAACCGTGGAACAGAGCTGATCTCCAGATATTGCGATGGGAGCACTTGTAGCTTCCCTCCACCTAACTATGTTGGCTTGACGAAAATGTCTTTTCCGCAACCGGTAATCACTGAAAGCAAAACAGCACCCGCCAATTTCTACCAACCTTTATTTCGTCACATCGACAAACTTTCGTTTGAAGTCGTCAGTCCGGGTCGTTTAATCACCTTCCCAAATGGAAGAAAACATGGACTTGTTCGCTTGATGGGGGTCGCTGATGATGAAATTCTGAGCAAAGACGCATTGACTCAATTTAAGATAGCGATCGAGCGATACAAGGAAGGATTAGAAAAAATCCAATCCTTGTTGGAAGATTATCCAGGTCCGCTATCCTGGAGTACTGGGTTTATTGCTCGAGCAGTAAATGATGTATTCATTCCATTTCTGAATAAAATCATTCCTTTAGAAAAACAACTGAAGGAACTGGCAACAACGTCGAGAAATATGCAACATTTATATCAAACGACGCTAGAAAATGTTGAGAAAGATGCAATTTATCTCGATCAATTACGACCAATTTTGCTATCTCTACAACCTATCCTTAGCCAGTTTTCCCGGCGCTATACAAACACCTCCGTCGCCAATACTTCCCGTTCAGGTCTGTTTTTATTTAATCCAGAGGTGATTACGGATTATGGTTCACACCCTGCTTGTAACTTGATCGATCATAGTCCAACCCTGATGACCCCAAAGGACATAACTAAGGCAGTGCAGCAACTGCAACCCCAGTTGCAGGCAAGTGGCCTCGTGTGGCTGGATCAGAAATATAACCTTGGTCTTGAAAAATTTCTTGATAGTTTTATCCGTAAATATACGCGTCTCAAGACTGCCAAAGATCCGGGACACTACCAATTCATAGACTTGAAAGGTACCTCCTGTAAACTAACATTTAATGACGAATTTGATGCACTACTAAAATCGATACAGACACTCAAAATATCGAGCCACTTCCCCAAGGATGTCAGTCACGTAAGAGCCAATTTCTATGTCGGTCTGGAAACATTAGATTTGGATCTTGATCCAGAGAATCACTTTGGTTTTGCAAGGGGAGTTGTGAAAAAAAGCTGGGATCCTGTCATGGCTTCCAGTATCCAGAAAGTTATTGATGCTTTTACAGAAAAAGTCGCTGCGTATCGCGAATGGCAAGAGAAAGAAACCTATTTTGAGGAAAAGCTACAACAGTTTGAGGTGATTTCAGCAAAGTTTTCTCACGATGAGTATGATGCGAAGGCGGCAAGTAATGCCATGGCAAAAAATGAAAAGCTGCTCAGCGTATATGAGAAAGCAGCGGCAAATGAACCCACCATTATGGGATTTCTTTCTGGAGCTGCTGCAGACCCAAAACTCTCATCCTTCCGGCAAAAATATTTTTCCAGAAGGCAACCAGAATATAAGCAGCGCTTCTACTGGATTAATGAGATGATAAGAAACTTCAAACTAAGGGTAGAGAGCAGAACAACAGAGGATCAACTGACAGGTGCCAAAAAAATAATCATAGCTTTTTACGACCAATTCAAACAGGCCTATGAAGCAAAAAATGAGTCACTGGTGATGAGTTTTATTGCCGATGATTGGACAGCAGCTGGCGGAGTCACCCTGTTTGACCTGGAAGACAACCTGAGTAATATGTATAACGTGTTTGATGATATTGAGTATAGCCTGTCCGAGCTCAGTATCAACAGCGCCGGACAGAACGTCTACGACGTCAGCTACAGTGTCACCATCCGTGGAACGATTTTCGACAACGACCTGACCCATGAGGAAGCTTCCTCTGTCAACGAACAAATCGTCATCGATGGTTCTGGAAAGCCAAAAATCAAGAAAACCCTGGGAGGGAATTACTGGTCTATCCAGTAAAGTTGATAGGTCACAGACAGGTTCCGCTGAAATTAGAGATGAAGAGATCCTTTTCCACGCCGGGGTACTCTGCTGGGAGCTGCTGTATTATCAGTAAATTGCCGCGGCGGGATATTGGGCAAATAGACACCAGCGAGAAGAAGGACTTCCTCTAGTGTCGTATCATACATGCAATGCCGTATCTTGCTTGTTCTTTTGTGCGTCAATTCACAAGGTCGATTTTGTCTGAGGCTTAGCGCCTATTTCCCATGATCCGTAATAACATCAGGAACAGGTTGATAAAGTCGAGATATAGCCGTAGCGCTCCCAGGATAGCTGCTTTATGTCGATCCTGTTCGTTGGCGAATCCCGCCTGTCCGATCTGTTTGATTTTCTGGGTATCGTAGGCGGTTAGCCCGACAAAAACCAACACGCCTACATAGCTGGTGATCCAATAAATCATCTCGCTGCGCAGAAACATGTTCACCACCGAAGCAATGATGATTCCCACCAGACCCATGAACATAAAGCTGCCTAGTCCGGTCAGGTCACGCTTGGTCGCATAACCATAAATACTCATAGCGGCAAAAGTTCCGGAGGTCACCAAAAAGGCACTGGCAATAGAACTGTTGGTATAGATGAGAAAAACCGCGGCAAAAGTGATTCCGTTCAGTGCTGAGTAGCCCAGAAACATCAGAGTTGCTGTTGCGGCACTGATCCGGTTGATCGCCGCAGACATGGCGATCACCAGACCCAATTCGGCAAAAATCAAGCCGTAAAAGACCATCCGATTACCAAAAAGAAACTGTTGTGCTGACTGGCTGGACAGCATCATGAAAGAGGCTAGGGCGGTGACGGCCAGTCCTGCTGTCATCCAGAGATAGACTTTTTGAAAAAAGGTATTGGTGATATCAATAGATCTATCAGCTGTATATATCTCGTGTTGATTGTGCATTTTTGTCTTTTCTCCGTATTTCAATTTGAAGTTTTCTATTTGCCACTGCCGGGCATTATAGCACTAACAGATCAGTATCTGCAATTCACCTAATCCCGGATTTTTCGCTCCAGGAAAGACTTCGGGTTGCAATCTTACCGCAATGCCTGTTCCAGCAATATTATCCTGAATAACTTGTAGTATGTCGAAGTCTTGGAGAAATGTTGCAACGCCATTATCTCTGAGGGAATTGACCTGCGGAATATTGGTCAGGGTACCGCAAAAAGGTTAGCTATCCAATCCATATTTATCGATGATAGTAGAGCATATTTCCTCTTGTTTAAGATTGCTGCAATCAATCATGAAATCTGCATACTTTTTATATAGGTTGCCGCGTTCCTCAAACAGATCCGCGAAAGTCTGATCTGGTTGCTTTGCAAGACCCCTTGTTTCAAAATTATGAATTCTTGATCTCAGTGTCGGCAAATCAACATCAAGGAAAACGATGTCACCTTGTGATTTCAAGTAGTTCATAGCAGAATGACTATATATGGCACTGCCTCCAGTAGCAATAACATGGTTGAAGCACTTAAGGTTTAGAAGAATATCTTCCTCGATTTGACGCAAGACCATATGCCCTTTCCTATTGACGATATCCTGAAGAGAGCGACCTTGTGATATCTGGATAATGACATCTGTATCAACAAAGTCACGTGATATCATCTTAGCCAGTATAATGCCTACAGTGCTCTTACCTGAACCAGGCATTCCAATCAAAATAATATTGGATTGATTTTGAACCATGAAGTTTTATCCTGTTAAGCTAACGTTGAACTCAATGATGGCGGTACGCCGCCAACCAGCGCAGTTCTTCGTGGCTCGTAAACTTTCGGGTCAGTTCCAAGGTTACTGCAATGTGGCTTAAGCTAGTACCATTCAGGGCACGTCACAATTTTTTCTTTTAGTTCGTCAAAGCCGGTCAATCTGTTTACATTCCTAATAATTTTACTGCGAATAAAGCTGATTGGTTAATCTCATACCACGTGTACGAGACCCTTTCCAGAATTAAACTATACTTAGTAATACTTAGTAATGCTAACCGAAAATTGACCACCCTGAGCATAGCTTCTCCGATTAGAATAGAGCTTTATGCCATGCTTTTGCGGCGTCTGGGCTTGTTCCGCTGTTATTGAACAGTTGGTCTGTGGTTAGTCACGTCCCTGGAGAATAGATAATCGATGGCTGTCGCTGCTAAAAAAGCAGCAACAGCCATCAATTGAATACTCAGTTATTGTGGGTCTGACTGGGAATCTGTTGTTGCAGGTGTTGCAATCGTATGGGTCAGTGGATCGCGAGTCTTTATCTGGTTGTGTGTCTGTCTTGCCGAACTGTCCGCAGACTGCTTTTTCTCATACTGGTACTTGTACTGATACTGATTCTGTTGCTGGTTCTGGCTCATCGAAGAACCGCCAAGGCTTGATCCCCCACCGTACTTGTACTGACTACCACTACCACCACCTTTACCAGCGAGAACGGGTGTGACCAAGAAACAGATGAGTGCCAGAACGGTAAATGTTGTAGATATTCTCTTCATTTTGCATTACTCCTTTTTTTTTAGATTAAAATAAATTCCGTCTTTCTATTCGTACCTAACGTCTCATTCAGGATATGGTTGACAGGTAATTAGCAAAGAACTTCGACAGATAACAATTGAAGCAGGCTGGAGGCTGTCGGACTATCCATGTCCCGGCTGCAAATCTGGTTGATTGACCCATATTTCAGCTCATTTTCGACCAATAGCTATGGCTGTTGCTCTCAAACGAGCCAAAATCTGGCCTTAAACTTCCAAATTTTCGCTTTGATCCGTATTGTCCGACAGTCTTCTAGCAAAGACTTCATTTTTTTGTTTCATCTTTTGACTTTAGAGTTCCCATGATACCACGGCCAGCTCTTTTGAATTGTAGGCCAGTCAATTCTGCAACCTGTCAGTATCTTTCTTCTTTCCGTAAAATTCGGCAATGCTGCAGCCAGTTTTTCCCAGTGTGGCGAACTGGTGGGTTTGCACCGCTAACAAAAAAATACCAGAGAGTATTGACAAGATTGATAGATAGTGAAAAGATAGTAATCAATTACTATCTTATGGAGGCTTTATGGATACCCGTAGAAAAAATCTTCCGGCGGCGGAACGCCGTGCAGCGACGGTGAAAGCGGTGGTCGAATTGGCTGCTGAGCAGAACCCGAATGATATTACCACGGCCGCTATTGCCAAGCGCATGGGGCTGACTCAGGGTGCCCTGTTTCGACATTTTCCAAACAAAGGTGCGATTATGCAGGCGGTAATGGAATGGGTCACCGAACGATTACTGGCTCGGGTGGATAAGGTGGTGCAAGCAGCAGCGTCACCGCTCGCCGCTCTTGAGGCCGTATTTGAGACCCATGTAGAGTTTGTCGTTGAGCATCCAGGCGTTCCCCGTATGTTGTTTGGTGAGTTGCAACGGGCTAAGGCGACCGAAACCAGACGCATGGTACAGACTCTCATCCTCCGCTACAGTGACCGGCTGCGACATCTGATTGAGGAAGGCAAGGCGCAGGGTGAACTGGATGTCCTCCTTGATACTGAAGCGGCTGCCATTCTCTTCATTGGCACCATCCAAGGGTTGGTGATGCAATCGCTATTGGTTGGCGACGCAGGTTACATGCGCCAGCATGCAGCGAGGGTTTTTGCCATCTTCTGTCGTGGTATCAG
Organism: Desulfuromusa sp.; assembly: GCA_021647765.1. Classification (GTDB taxonomy): domain Bacteria; phylum Desulfobacterota; class Desulfuromonadia; order Desulfuromonadales; family Geopsychrobacteraceae; genus Desulfuromusa. Next base: position 41,080 of record JAKIUD010000014.1, read on the forward strand.
GAGTACCCAATGAAACGATTTCCTATCCAGAAACAAACACTGGCAATAATGGTGGTACTTTTGCCCCTGCTGGCACTCTTTATCTATGTCTCCCTGCGTTCGGGACCGCTTGCCCCGATCCCCGTAACGGTGACCAGGGTAGAAAACCAATCGATTGCCCCGGCACTTTTCGGTATCGGTACGGTTGAAGCTCGCTACAGCTACAAGATTGGTCCCACCGTCGCCGGAAGGGTTAAACGGTTGAATGTGCATGTGGGAGATCTGGTCAAAACCGGGCAGGTTCTCGGCGAAATGGATCCGATTGATCTCGATCAACGTATCCGCTCCCAGGAGGCTGCACTTAAGCGCTCCAGAGCCCAGGTGGATGAAGCCCTGGCTCGTCAGAATTACGCACAAACGCAGGCTCGGCGCTATGAAGAATTGTTGGCAGCGCGTTCAACCAGTGAAGAGATAGTTGCCGGTAAAAAACATGAGCTGCGGGTCGCTGAGACGAATTTGAATGCGGCGCGTGAGGAATCTGTCCGTGTCCGCGCTGAACGTGACGCTTTGATTGTGCAACGCAGGAACCTCTTGCTCGTTGCTCCAGTTGACGGTCTGGTTGTTCTACGTAATGCCGAGCCAGGAACTACACTTGTGGCTGGACAGGCGGTGGTGGAGCTGCTTGACCCGCAGAGCTTATGGATTAATGTGCGCTTTGATCAGATTCATGCTCAGGGGCTGAACGCCAATCTCGCAGCGCGAATCGTCATGCGAACGCAGACGGCGGAACTGACCGGGCGTGTCCTGCGGGTGGAACCGTTAGCTGACGCGGTGACAGAAGAAATACTCGCTAAAGTGGTGTTCGAGCAGATCCCTGAACCATTGCCGGCAGTCGGTGAACTGGTCGAGGTCACAGTTGCCCTGCCAGTGCTTGCGGCTGCACCGGTCGTTCCCAACGCAGCTATTCAGCGCATCTCTGGTCAGCTGGGGGTGTGGCAGGTTGTTGGAGACGATTTACACTTTACACCAGTCATCTTGGGTGCTGCCGATCCGAATGGTCATATCCAGATCCGCGAAGGGCTCAAGGCTGGTGATCAGGTTGTTGTCTATAGTGCAAAGGCCTTGACTCTGCGCAGCCGGATCGACGTGGTTGAGCAGATCCCAGGAGTGCCACGATGATAAGTTTGGCCGGACGAGACATCATGCACGACTGGGGCAAATTTGTCTTCACTGGTGTGGGTCTTGGTTTGCTGATCGGTGTAACGCTATCAATGGCTGGTATTTACCGTGGCATGGTGGATGACGGCAAGGCTCTGCTCGACAATAGCCGTGCCGATCTCTGGGTAGTACAACAGGGCACCCTTGGACCCTATGCCGAATCGTCGAGTATTTACGATGATGTCTGGCGCGGTATCCGTGTCATGCCGGGGGTCGCGCAAACGGCTAATGTCACCTATCTCACTATGCAGGTGCATCAAGGTGAGCGCGATGTTCGTTCCATGGTCACTGGTGTCACTGCGGGTGATCCTGGCAGCTCCGGCTGGCCACCCTATCTCGTTGCTGGACGACAGATCACCCGTGGACACTATGAGGCGGTGGTAGATATTGCCACCGGTTTTAAGCTTGGCGACCGCCTGAAGATTCGCCGCAACCACTACACCGTAGTTGGTCTGACCCGGCGCATGGTCTCTTCCGGAGGTGATCCAATCGTCTTTATCCCGCTTAAAGATGCTCAGGAAGTCCAGTTTCTCAAAGACAACGATGCCATCTTGCAGCAGCGTCGTCGCACTGCTGCAAATCCGGCTTTTAATCGGCCGCAAGTGCCGGGGCTGCTGGAAGATGTCATCTCTTCGCAAAGCACTAATACCTACGTCAATGCCGTACTGGTACAGGTTGCAGCAGGCTATGATACCGAGGAGGTGGCGCAGTCAATTCGGCGCTGGAAGCGGTTGACGGTCTACACCCGCAGCCAGATGGAAGACATTCTAATTGGCAAGTTGATTGCGACTTCGGCCAGGCAGATTGCTATGTTCCTGGTCATTCTTTCGATTGTCAGCGCAGCTATTGTCGCTTTCATCATCTACACCATGACACTTGGTAAGATCCGGGAGATCGCAGTACTTAAGCTGATCGGCACCCGCAATCGCACTATTGCTGCACTGATCATGCAACAGTCCATAGCCTTGGGGGTGATTGGTTTTGTTGTCGGCAAAATCACGGCCACTTTGCTTATGGCACCAATATTCCCCAAATATGTACTGTTGGAACCGGTCGACTCTGCTATCGGGTTTGTTGCTGTGGTGGTAATCTGCATTCTTGCAAGCATCATCGCCATTCGCGCTGCCCTCAAGGTCGATCCGGCCGAGGCCATTGGAGGCTGATATGACTGGCAAAGGGATTCGTATCGAAGGATTGAAAAAACGCTATGGTCGTGGCGACACCGCTGTCGATGCCCTAAAAGGCGTAGATATGCAGGTTGCTCCAGGAGAAGTTGTCGGGTTGGTCGGGCCGTCAGGATCCGGTAAAAGTACCTTACTCAAGTGCCTGGGCGCGGTAATCGAACCGACTGTCGGCCGGATGATTCTTGGCGACGAGGTGATCTATAAGGATGGCTGGAAGGTGAAGGACTTGCGAGCTCTACGGCGTGACCGCATCGGCTTTATCTTTCAGGCACCCTATCTGATTCCTTTTCTCGATGTTACCGACAACGTTGCCCTGCTACCGATGCTCGCTGGAAAACCTAATCACGAAGCGCGCAAGCAGGCTATTGAATTGCTCCAATCTCTTGATGTGGAGCATCGCGCCAAAGCGATGCCATCGCAGCTTTCAGGCGGAGAACAGCAACGGGTGGCGATTGCCCGGGGGCTGGTCAATCGCCCACCGGTGATCCTCGCCGATGAACCGACCGCACCGCTTGATAGCGAACGCGCTCTGGCGGTGATTCAGATTTTGAACGAAATGGCGCGAAAATTTGAAACTGCGATTATCGTTGTCACTCACGACGAAAAAATCATGCCAACCTTCAAGAGGATCTATCACATCCGCGACGGCGTGACCTACGAGGAAGCTGGCGAAGGGCGAGGTTTCGAATGAAAAACGACTCAAAACGAGAGATGCCGATGAAGTACCAACAATTTTATGGAATTATCATCTTGATTGTTATGGTTTACCTGCTTGCGGGTTGTGCCGTTGGCCCCGATTTTAAACCTCCGCTAGCACCTGCCGTGGCGACCTATACCACGACTTCGTTGTCGAGCATGACAACCTCGGTTCTCGCGAAGTTGGGTGGGTCGCAGCGGTTGGTTGAGGGGGGGGATATCAACCCGCAATGGTGGCAAGACCTTGGTTCAGCAAAGCTGAACGCCCTTATCGATGAAGCCTTGCGAGCCAGCCCGACACTGACTTCGGCACGAGCCACTTTGCGTCAGGCGCAGGAACGTTATGCCGCGCGGGCAGGCTCAACCTTGTACCCCCAGGCTGAAGCCAACCTCACCAGTCAGCACCAGCGATTCAACCCCAATTCATCAGGGCTGACGGGCGATGCCCAGGAATTTGATCTTCACAATGCCAGCGTCGGTGTGCGCTACAATCTTGATCTTGCCGGCAGTAACCGGCGTGCCCTGGAAGCCCTGGCCGCTCGCAGTGACTATCAGCAGTACCAGTTGGAAGGGGCGCGCCTGACGTTAGTGCAGAATATCGTTGCCACCGCCGTTACTCAGGCCAAGCTCGCGGCGCAAATACAAGTTACCGAGGCGATCCTTTCCTCCCAGGAAGAACAGCTCAAATTGCTCGGAGAGCGGGTGCGTCTTGGCCAGGCCGCCCTTACCGACGTGCTGCCCCTGCAAACTCAGGTAGAGCAGACCCGCGCGGGCATTCCTCTGCTGCGTAATCAATTCCAACAGAGTGAACACCTGCTGGCCATGCTCGCTGGTCGGGCACCGGGTGCGGGCAGTTTGCCATCCTTTTCCCTGCAGGAGTTCACCCTGCCGGCTGCTCTGCCGCTGACTGTCCCCTCTGAACTGGTACGTAACCGCCCCGACATTCAGGCTGCCGAGGCTCTGCTGCATGCCGCCAATGCGGAATATGGCGTGGCGGTCGCTAATCTCTATCCGCAGCTCAACCTTAGCGCCAATCTCGGCTCGCAGGCTCTGACGACGGGAGCCTTGTTTGGCAGCGGTTCGGCGATCTGGAACCTGGTTGGGCAACTGATCCAACCTCTGTTCAATCCAGGCCTGGCAGCGGAAAAACGTGCGGCTTTGGCCGCTTTTGATGCGGCGGCGGCAAACTACCAAACCGTCGTTCTCGAATCTTTGCGTAATGTGGCCGATGTTTTGCGAGCGCTGGAGAACGACGCCCAGAGGCTGACAGCACTCTCTGCCGCCAATGTGGCAGTCCAGAGTTCTCTGGAATTGATGCAGCGCCGATATGTGCTGGGGGCAGCCAGCTATGTCCAACTGCTGATTGCACAACAACAGGCACAGCAGACACAACTTGATCTGCTTTCGATTCAGGCTCAGCGTCTGGTCGATAGTGCTGCATTATTTCAGGCGATGGGTGGTGGAAGATCAGGTGATGGTGAAAGCCTCACAGCAGCGCACTGACCACCCCCCAGCAGAATGACAGGTAGATCTGTATCGTCGTCCCATTTTCCTGTGCGGATTCCCGCACAGGAAAAATTATCTATTCTGGAAAACCGCACAATCGATGCTTCCCATCGCTATAGAAACAATAAAACATCGTTAGATTTAAGCAGATTGGAGTACATTTTAGAAATATTCCAGTTTGGCATGTGCTTTGCTAGTCAAGCTATAGCAGAGATATTTTAGTAGAATAATTTTTTAACTGGAGGTGAAAAATGAAGGATTTACACAGAAGAAATTTTATTAAAGGTGCTGCTGTTTTGTCGGGAGCAGCAATCTGCGGAGTTGCAACTGCCAATAATGCAAAAGCTGCCGATGTTCTCCCCGAAAATTTTGTACCGCCAGCAATGCCTTGGGGATACGTGGAGCTTGATCCTGAGTATGTCAGAAAGCTGGGTCATTTAGGTTATTATCTGGAAGAATGTGGTGGTGGCGCTTTCTGGGCAATTATGACGGCTTTAAAAGAAAAAATTGGTTATCCCTACACTCTTACACCGATGCCGACTAAGGAAAAGTTTATTGAGATTCTTGAAGGTAAGCATAAAGGGGATCCGCACCCTCAAGTGATGATGCAACATGGTGTTGGTGGACTGGTTAATTATGGTTCCTTATGTGGAGCTCCCAATGGAGCAGCTGCTGCGATTAACTGTGCGGTACCTTTCAAGGCGGTGAAAGAGATTGTTCCCAGACTGATGAGATACTATGAGACAGAAGCTTTTCCAAATAAAAAATCAAACGAGTATGCAGTCAATAATGAATTTCTTGTACCAAAGTACAAAAGTCAGAAATCGTTACCCCGATCATCCGGTCATTCTGTTTTATGCCATGTCAGTGTTGGAAAATGGTGTGAACATTCTGGTTATGCCAGCGGATCCAAGGAAAGATCTGAGCGGTGTGCCAGAGTCACTGCAGATACTGCGGCAATGGCAGTTACTCTGCTAAATGCACATATGAAGGGTGAGCTTGAGACCGTCTTCCCGATGAAATTATCGCAAGATACAGTCAGCTGTAAAGTCTGCCACTTTAAGGGCAAAAAATACGAAGCGGGTCAATTCACCAGAGGCTCAATGGAATGTAGCAGTTGTCATAACGATATGACTCCACATATGGCTGAGAATAATCTGAAGACAGCATATGGGACAGATGTTGGTACCTGGGCTGGTGCTGCGGTTATCGGTACTGCTGCAGGGATTGGTACCCATGCGGTTGCTGGGCGTTTCAACAAGGAGGAGGAACCCCATGATGAAGAATGAAACAATCGCGGTTAAGCGGCACAGCTTTCTATATCGGATTCTTCACTGGTTTATTGTGTTGGAGGTTCTGCTGTTGTTGTTGTCAGGTTTGGCTGTCAGTGAGTACATTCCCTTTGCTTTGATCAGTCGGGGAGCGGCAAGAAGCCTGCATATTCTGGTTGGGCTGACCTGGACTGGAACAATTACCTTCTTTGTTTATTACTTCATGATGAGTGGTGAATATAAATGGTTTGGTGTTTCTAAAATAGCACCAGCGATTGATTTCTTTGTCCACGAAGTCAGAAGTTTTATCAGCGGAAAAAAAGTAAAAAGCCCAGTTGGATATAATCGTGACAAGAAAAAATATGCTGAGAAAATTGTGCCGACCGAGGTGCTGGCCTGGTGGGGGTGGTTTAGTTTGTGGGCAATCATGGTGCTAACCGGATTGGCGTTACTTTTTCCGGAAAATTTCGGCTTTATAAACAGATTGTGCTATGCCATTCTTCCCGCTTTCAGTCAGGCGGCGGCAGCTACTAGGTTTGTCCATCTGGTTGTCTCTATGGGAATTGTGATCTACATGATGATTCATGCCTACGCATCCTGGACTTTCGGCATGGTTGGCTCGATGATATCCGGAAGTAACGAGGAGCCTGTTGTAAATCTGGAAAAATAGTTGTTTCTGGTTATCCATTATGCCCCAGTAATTTCTCCAGTGTGAAAAAAGTTATAATCAACCACCCTCTCCCTTGATGGGAGAGGGTGGTTACCATGAATACCCTCCCACAAGGGGAAGGGAAATATTCAATCGGCTTGACTGTGGTGGACAACCCGATAGTTGTTTTATCCGTCATTGAGCGGGAAAAAGGTTTACCCCCCCCACTATTATCCCCACCCCTCTTGTTTAAAAGAGGGTTTTTTTTGTCATAATGTTCTACCGCAGAGCGGTCTTGTGATAAAAAAGCAGGTGTTCTCATTTCGGGGCGGGAATGCAGGAGTATCTTTTGTAGATGCCATCATTCATCAGGCAGGATAGGTATCGATGTCTATCAATCGCAATACAGCTTTTTTGGGGAGCATGACAACTGCTTTTGTGTCGCTGGCCGCAGTTGTTGCCCTGTGGGGAATCTATAGTCTGAATGATGCTTTTGTTTCGCTCCATCAACACGAAATTACAACTAAAATTGAAACTATTAAGGTTTTCAGGGATGTCAACTATGTCTCTCGCCTCACCCGTAACATTATGCTGGGATCTGATTATGCTGCTGACATGCAGGAACTTGAAGAGAAGGCTGAAGCTATTGAGGCATCCTTTGATACGTTGATCAGAGCCGCCCATAATGACATCGATAGAAAGCTGGTGAAACAGGCAAGGGCTGATACCACGGCCTTTGTTGATGACTGCATAGAGCGGATGAAGCAGATAAAGGATGTCCCGGCTGCCCAGCGCAATAATGCTTACAAAAAATATAGAGAGATAGCCACTCCGTTGGCCATGAAATCCCGGGCAAGTTTCAGAGCTATTATACAGAATGCCGACCTGCGCTTTGAAATGGGCAATAAACAGTTTGAAAAAACCATTAATCGTACCCTTATAATCATAGCAATTGCAGGAATTCTGATTGCGATTTTTTTTCAACTTTCCATCAGGCGTTACAAGGAACGGCGGATGGAAGAAGCAGCACTCCGCAAGGCTCACGAGAAACTTGAACAAAGAATCGCTGAGCGTACCGCTGAACTGGTGCAGACCAACAAGACCCTGGTGGAAAAGATCAAGGTATTACAAACTACAGAGAACATCTTGCGCGAATCACGTGACAATGCTGTTCAGGCTGGCAAGCTGGCAGTGCTTGGACAAATGTCGGCAGGAGTGAGTCATGAAATTAATCAACCTTTGACTGCCATTCATACTTTTACCGATAACGCCATAAGCTTTCTTAAGCTCGGGCGGATATCAGAAGCACTCGAAAATCTTGGGATCGTCAGTCGCATGGCCGATCGGATCGGATCAATTGTTGCTGAAATCAAGTTGTTTTCCCGTAAGTCGCCAGCTGAAAAGCAGGCAATCAACATGACTGATGTTATGAGTCATGCTTGTATGCTGGTGGAGCCGCAGCGACACCAACTTGATGCGTTGCTTGATGTACAGCCGTTTCAGGAGAAGCTGCAGGTCTGGGCTGATGGTGTCCGTCTTGAACAGGTTCTGGTTAATCTGTTACGCAATAGCCTGGATGCTGTTGCCGAGCAGTCGGATAAACGAGTTGAGGTGATCGTTATGCGGCGTGAGCCGGATGTTTATATCGTTATCAGCGATACGGGGCCTGGGATTGCTGAAGAAGTTCTTTCTCATCTGTTTGAATCATTTGTGACGACAAAACCAAGCGGACAGGGATTGGGGCTTGGATTGGCCATATCCCATATGATTATCACCGAACTGGGTGGTAAACTCACTGCCAGGAACCATGCTGCCGGCGGGGCGGAGTTTACTATTGTACTGGAGGAAGCCGTCGATGGACAGTTACAACAAACGGGAAAATGATCTTCTGATCTATTTAATAGAAGATGATGAGGATGTTCGCCGTGGCTGTGAACAGACCATCCAGCTGGCTGATTTGGCCGTCCGTGGATTTACGACTGCTGAGGCGGCTCTGGCAGCTATGGAAGACTTTTCTCCTGCGGTTGTGGTCAGTGACGTGAGGCTTCCTGGTATTTCGGGGTTGGAGCTGCTGGATGAAATACAAAAACATGACCGCGACATTCCGCTCATCCTGATAACCGGTCATGGTGACATTACAATGGCGGTTCGGGCTATGCGGAATAATGCCTACGATTTTATTGAAAAACCATTCCGTTCTGAGCGGTTGGTCGATGTGATCCGCCGGGCACTGGAAAAACGGCGCTTAATTCTTGAAATCAGCCGGCTGCATGAACAACTTGGAAATGCCGGGGAAAAAATGCCGCTGATCGGTCACTCCGATGAAATTCAAAAGGTGCGGCGCTCTATTGCCGCTCTTGCTCCCACTGATGTTGATCTGCTCATACTTGGAGAAACGGGTAGTGGAAAAGAGGTGGTGGCTCATGCAATCCATGAGTTAAGCGGTCGTACGGGACCGTTTGTGGCAATCAACTGTGGAGCCTTGCCGGAGGCGATCTTTGAAAGCGAGATTTTCGGCCATGAATCGGGTGCTTTTACCGGGGCAACCAAGAAGCGGATCGGAAAAATCGAATATGCTGATGGCGGAACACTTTTTCTGGATGAAATTGAATCGATGCCCCTGCTGTTACAAGTTAAGTTTTTGCGTGTTTTGCAGGATCGTTGTGTCGAACGGCTGGGCAGCAACAGTTGCATCCCGGTTGATTGCCGCATTGTGGCGGCCAGCAAGGTCAATCTGCAGTATCTGTCTGAACAGGGTGACTTCCGTGCTGACCTCTATTATCGCCTGAATGTGGTTAGTATTGAGGTGCCGCCACTCAGGCAGCGTCCCGGGGACATTGCGCCACTTATGGCGTACTTTATCTCCCGGGCTGCGAGCCGTTTTAACCGGGAAGCGGTCACCTGGAATGAGCAGGATCTGCTTAAGTGGCAACAGCATGATTGGCCGGGCAATGTTCGTGAACTTAAAACCGTGGCGGAGCGTCTTTGTCTTGGTGTCAGTGATGGGATAGAACCATCCAGAATTGTTACGACCTCTCTGTCATCAAAGGTGGAGGTATACGAACGCGGTCTGATTCGGGACGCTTTAAAGAGCATGAAAGGAAATGTGTCTGCTGCGGCAGAGCTGCTTCAGTTGCCGAAGAAGACCCTTTATGACAAGCTGAACATGCATGCCCTGGAACCGAAAAACTACCGCTGACCCTGATTTTGGACGAAGTTCGGCCTCAGTTTCTGGGCAGGTTAAAATGGTATTTAGCTTAAGGGGAGATGACAGTAAATCCGGGGCTGTCCTAGGCTTTTGCGCTGCGAACCACCACAGTTTCATGGCTCGTAAACTCTTGGGACAGCCCCCGATGGTGCTGGGGACAGTCCCAAGTTTACTGCAATACTGGTTAAGCTAGTGCTATTCGGGACAGGTTGCTTTATGGTCATTTTCAAGTTTGGCCGCTAATCAGGATATTGTTTGGGAATGCTAGCAATCCAGAGGCGACTCAAATTGCAGTTCATAGACCCGCCTTGGTCTCCCTTTTGCTGGTTGCTCAATTCCTGATTCCTTGGCGTAACCAGCCTGAAACAGTTTACCTATCAAACGGTTGCCGCTTCGGGTTGTGGTTCCGAGAGCTTTGGATAAATCGTAGGCAGTGAGATGATTTGATCCTTGTCGCTCAAGAATGGTGAATATCTTACTAATATTTTCTGCAGTGATCCCCGATTTTTCTGAAAACCGGATAATTTTTTCGTCAAATTTTTTTATGTTATAGGTGCTGTCTTTCTGATCAACCGGTGAAATGACCTGACCGGATTCGGTCAACACTTTAACTGTATTTCCTGTCTTGATCGCTATCTCCAATGCCTCGGTTGCATTCGTAAAGGCATTGATTGGATTCATGCCATAACCGATGCCGACACTGATTGTAAAGCCAAATTTGACGAAAACATCATAGAGCAGTGGAAAATCCTGGTAGTTGTTTGTGTATTCTTCAATAAGATTTCTGGTTGAAATCAGATAGTAATTTTCTGAACCTCTATTAAATACAAAGGATTGTAACTGCTCTTGAAAATCAAGCAGATAATCGAAATACTTATAGAGAAACCGCTGTGATCTGAATTCATTCTGCTCGGGTTTTTTCTTTTCACATTTATCTATTTTGATGATGACAACTGCAGGATGGTTGCCGCTGGAGTTTTTGAAATTGATGGCGTTGATGATTTTATTGACACCCTTTAGAACGGAAAAATAGGTGTGATTGATCAGAGTGCAGGGATAATTTTGATCTTCTAGGTATTTATTCACACTAAAAAGACAGGTTAGAATGGATGTTTCTGGGTTCTTTCGGTAGTTGTAAATATGGAATTTTGCAATATCCTCAACTGTCAATGATTTGCTGCGCTGAACGGCACTGACTTCGGTTAGGGGAAAATTTAACTCACGGTAAACATGCTTAACAACTGCACCTTGAACGGAGTCAATACTGATCGCCTTCGGCACCTGATGAAAAGGGAGAGAAGCCATCAATTTCATGATCCCTGTTTCATCGAATTCAAGGAATGCTGTTGGTATGGACTTGTCGATCTCGTTCACTGACAATACATAAGGGAAATTACCGGCAAACAGGATTCCATCGACATTTTTTATGGTCGGAATGATCTCCTTCAGTTCGGTGTAAACACTATAGGGATAGGCAGTTATCTCGATAGGTAAGGACATCAATTTCGTTAAATTGAGAATTTCTACAGTGCGTTTATCAACCCCCACCAAAGCAATATTCATTATTTCGTTCCTGTCGATTTAAGAAGATTGAATGTGATCACGCAATATTATCCCATTATTGACATGAGTGGTGTTTAAAAAATCACGATAAAAAGCCTCCCCCCAGTGTTTTGCCCCCGCCAGGCAGATATTCAGATAATCAGGGTTTGGCAGAATGGTGCCGTTTTCGTACTCTTTTTTACCCAGATAAATAAAAACTTTATCCAGATCCGGAAGGCTATACCCCATATAGCAGTTTATTCTGTCAGAGCGTACAACTTTTCGGGTATAGCCTCTTTCGCGGTTGTCGAGAGTTGTAAAATCAAAATTGAGATAACAATAGCAGACAGCATTTAGCCAGTCCTGATCGGATGTTTGTACATTTAGCACCGCGGAGTGTTCGCTGGTACTTTTTCGCCAAACCGGCTGCTGGTTGAAGGACCGTTTGAAGGCGCTAAGTTTAAGCGGAATGGTATGGGAAGGAGGCGCTTCTAACCCCACTGTCTCCTGTGGGTTGATCAGGCTACCGTAAGTGATGATTCCCAGCATCATTTCTCCTTGACTTCATTAGAAAGTTGTTTTACAACTCATTTAAGGACATCTTACGGACATGACTATAAGTTGTGGGGAGCAAATGGTCAATATTGGAAGCATAGCAGAAAAACACAGCGTAGAAATATATGCCAACCTGGAAAGACTGGTGAACATGAACAGTTTTTCTACAAATATTTCCGGGTTACATGCGGTCTCTGATATTTTGACCGATATTGCCAGTAAGCACGGTATTGTGCTCGATAAAAAAATTAGTGCTGAGGATTCAGCCCAACGTCCCCATTTGATCTACAAAAATAAGCAGCGTGACGACTATTACGCATTTATCGGCCATTTCGATACAGTTCACCCGCCTGACAGTGATTTTAATAAACTTCTTAAGGATGGTGAAAACTGGATCGGTCCAGGTGTTAACGATATGAAAAACGGCGTGTTGATTGCCCTCTATACGCTGATCATCCTCAAAGAACTCATGCCGTTAGAAAAGATTCCGCTCAAAATTCTTTTCAATTCCGACGAAGAAATCAGCTCTCCGACTTCCAGTAATATTATCAAAGCAGAATTGAAAAATGCTAAAGCAGGATTTGTTTTTGAATCTGGACGCGTGCCCGGGGATATGATCGTGACCAGCCGCAAAGGTGTTATTGGCCTTGATATTGATGTGAGTGGAAAACCGTCACATGCCGGGGAGTCCCCAAGTACCGGGATTAATGCCATTGTTGATGCGGCAACCATTATCGGCAAGCTCAATTCACTAAATAGTACTGCTACGGGGGTCAGTATTCAGTGTACTGAGATCTCCGGGGGGACAGCGCGTAATGTCGTCCCTGATCGCTGTAAAATTGGAGTTGATATTCGCGTTCCAACTCTGCAGAAACAAGATAAACTTCTTGAGGAGATAAATCACCTGCTTAAAAAGCAGGATGTTGTCAGCAGTCAGATTGAGTATACAATCAAGATTAAGCGCCCACCATTTGTGAAAACAGAAAAGTCAGCTAGACTTATCGATAGCTATTTAAGGATTGCCTCTGATCTGGGTTTTCCGATTGAGGAAACCTCCTCTGGAGGGGTTTCTGACGCCAACAATCTGTCCAGTTTTGGCGTGCCGGTCATTGATGGTCTGGGAGCCTTGGGCAATTATCCCCATACCAAAAAAGAATACATGATCAAGCAGTCATTAATGGATCGTCTTATTATTTTCAGTAGCTTCTTTTATGAATTGATTCAGGAAGGTTGAACATATTTTTTTGAGGGACACTCACATTCACAGGGAGGTCGATTATGAGGAAATTTTTTGTTCTACTGTTGGGTTTATTGATGTGTGCTAGTGCCGTAAATGCAAGAACATTGAAGATCGGTATGTCTTCTGACGCCCGTTCGATGGATCCATATTTCCACAATGAAACGGCGACTAATTCGATGTTGTCCAATATTTTTGAAGGACTGACTTATTTTGATAAGGATCTCAATGTTTACCCGGTGCTTGCAAAGTCCTGGAAAGTGGTTGGGGAAAATACCTGGGAATTCAAACTAAGGAAAGGGGTTAAGTTTCACAACGGTAATGACTTTAACGCCGATGATGTCATCTTCTCTATCGACAGAATTAAAAACTGGGGGAAATCTGGCTTTAAATCGAAGGTCAATATGATTAAGTCCTTTGATAAGATAGATGATTATACGGTTCGGATTACCACCAAGGGGCCATACCCGATTTTGCTGCGGAAACTTTCTTATGTCAAAATGCTGGATGCTGAATATTGCCGTGATAAAGATGCTGCCTTTCTTGGTCTGAATCCGGTAGGAACCGGCCCATTCAAATTTGTCGCGTGGAGAAAAGGTGAGAGTCTCACATTGACCGCCAACAAAGATTACTGGCGTGCTCAACCATTTTATTCTGATGTCATCTTTAAACCACTGACCAATAATGCGACCCGTGTTGCAGCAGCTTTGAGTGGTGAAGTTGATATCATCGACAGAATCCCGGTTATGGACGTTCAGCGGATTAAAAAATCTTCCAAGCTGAATTTTTTTATGCAGCCCGGTCTGCGGCTGATCTACCTGCAAATGGATCAAGGTCGTCTTGAAACTCCATATGTCAAAGGGAAAAATCCTTTTCTGGATGTGCGGGTAAGGCAGGCGATCTATCTTGGTATTAACGAAGATTCAATTGTCAAACACATCATGAAGGGGTTTGCCGTACCGGCGGGACAATTTAACCCGGAGGTCGTTTTTGGTTATGATAAATCGATCAAGCGCCCTGCTTACAATGCTGTCGAGGCCAAAAAACTGTTGGCAAAGGCAGGTTACCCGAATGGTTTTGAAGTGACTCTAGATGCGCCGAACAATCGTTATGTCAATGATGCACAGATAGCGCAGGCCATTGCTTCAAGTCTCTCCCGGATTGGTATCAAGGTAAAGGTCAATGCTTTACCAAAAGCGACCTTTTTTCCCAAAACTGACCGTCTGGATACCAGTTTCTTCCTGATTGGTTGGGCCAGTACTGACGGGGACAGTAGTTCCTTCCTTGATGGAATTACTCATACCTACGATAAGGAAGCTGGTTATGGCCGCTACAATCGTGGTCGTTACAGTAACGCGCAGGTTGATGAGCTGATTGAAAAAGCGGGTGTTACGATTGATGAGAAGGAACGCCTCGGTTACTTGATCGAAGCACAACGGATTGCTCTGGTTGAAGATATGAGCGTTATTCCGTTGCATTACCAGGTTGATCTGTACGCATCGGGGAAAAATATCAAATTTACTCCTCGTACCGACAGTCATATGTATGTTTACGACATGAAGTGATCGTTTGTCGGAATGTCATGGGTGGTTGGGGACTAAATCCACCTTTTGTCTCCCGATTGCCCGGGGACAGACCCAAGGTCAGTCCCCTCTAGTCTGTTATTGATCCCGGCAGGGTGAAGAGTTCTGTACTGCCGGGATACCTTTTGCTGGGGTTATAGAGTGGGAAGATACATATTAAGGCGATTATTTCATGCCGTTCTGGTCATGTCTGTCATCAGCTTCATCGTATTTTTCATCATGTACAAAGCGGGTGATCCGGTAGAGCTCTTACTTCCTCCCGATGCAACCCATCAGGAAGTTGTGCAGATGCGGGCATATCTGGGTCTGGACAAACCGTTTACCACCCAGTATGCAATATTCGTAAAGAATGCTTTGAAAGGAGATATCGGTAATTCTTATATTTATGGGCAGCCCGCTGTCGATATTGTCCTTGAACGCTTTCCGGCGACCTTGGAGTTAGCCTTTCTGGCGATGTTTTTTTCGATTATTCTGGGAATCCCAATGGGGGTAATTGCTTCGGTTAAACCGAAGTCGATTCTCAGTCGCAGTATCATGTTTTTCTCCTTGGCTGGAATATCGATACCGGTATTCTGGACCGGGATGGTCTTCGTCCTGATTTGCTCTGTTTATCTTGGTGTCCTGCCGTCGTCCGGGCGGGGAGAAGTCCTTTTTTTTACCAGTGCATTTACCTGGGATGGGATCAAGCACCTGATTATGCCGGTGATAACGCTGACCCTGTTCCAGCTGGCATTGATTATTCGATTGACCAGAACCGGAATGATGGAAGTCCTGATGCAGGACTACATCAAACTGGCGAAAGCCAAGGGATTGCCGAACCGGGTGGTTATTTACTATCACGCCTTAAAAAATACCCTCATTCCTGTCATTACTGTCATTGGTATTCAGTTCGGTCAACTCATCGCTTTTACCATTGTGACCGAAACCATATTTGCCTGGCCTGGAACCGGAAAATTGATCATTGATTCAATTCAAAATCTTGATCGGCCGATTGTTGTCGCATATCTGCTGATGGTCTCTTTTATCTTTGTCATTATTAATTTCATGGTTGATGTGATCTACACCTTTGTTGATCCAAGGGTGAGGGTTAAATAGTTTTATTAATGGGAAATGTATGAAAAAGTTTGATTTTTATAAGTCGGAAGCAGCGGTTCTATTGGAAGATCTCAACAGGATTGCCGAACCTTCTTTCAAAGAGTTTAAAACGACCAAATACATTCTTAACTTTTTACATGAGAACAATATTCCGCTCGATAAAAGCTTTGAAACCGGCTGTTTCGGTACGATCGATTGTGGTGCAAAAAAAACGATCGCCTTGCGTGCTGACATTGATGCCTTGCCAACGAACCCGGAGAGGACAAAGTTTAAGCACCTGTGTGGGCACCATTCTCATACCTCAATGTTGTTGCTGGCATTGAAATATCTGGTTCAACATCAAGATCAACTGAAAGTCAATATCCGTTACATCTTCCAGCCAGCGGAAGAACTGGGTAGCGGTGCACTTTTTATGCTAAAGGAGGGCTGCCTGGAGGGATGTTCTGAGGTTTATGGGGTGCACGTCGATCCACATCAGCATCTGGGAGATATCCTGTTGAAAGCAGGTGAGTTTATGGCTGGTGCGGCGATGTTCGATATTAAATTTACCGGTAACAGCACCCATGCTGCCTATCCACATGCTGGGGATGATGTTCTGGTCGCGGCAACTGATTACGTAAATCTTTGTCAGAAAATAATTACCCGTTTCAAGAATCCGATTAAAAAAGCGGTTCTGTCATTTGCTCAGATTTCTGGTGGACAGGCGTTCAATATCCTTGCCGAAGAGTTATCAATGAAAGGAACCTATCGTTATTTCGATGCTGAAGTAAAAGAATTGATCGAACAAAAGATGCGCGTAATTGGGGATGCCATCAAACTGATTTATGGAGTTGATGTTGCGATCTCAACGGTGGAGGGAACAGTTCCTTTACATAACCATCCAGAGTTGACAGCAAAATTGACGGAGATTTTTTCTGGATCAGAAGTGCATGTCAATACGGAGTTGGATCCGATGATGGGAGGGGAGGATTTCTCCTTTTATCTGGAAGAATGTCCGGGGGTGTTTGTCAATCTTGGCGTTGCTGGCAAAGCCGACCATCCGCCCTTGCATAATAAATATTTTTTTGTCCCCACCGAAGTTGTTCTTCTCGGAACGATGTTCTGGGTAGAACTTGTAACGAACCAACTTATTTAAGAAGGCGATAGGACAAAACGAGTATTTTTTACCATGACGGTGTGCTGATGCTTTTTTAACAGAGCGTAGCGAAAATCTCGGGGGCTTGCCCCCGTGCTGGATAGTGTAGACTGGGCTTGTCCCAGTCTGTATTATTCAGGACATGGAACTTCAGAGAAATACGCATCATGTTTTTAGGTT